>SHBB01000120.1 GCA_004213565.1 Sandaracinaceae bacterium | reverse complement strand
TCACCACCGCGCAGCAGCTGGAGCTCTCCACGGGCAACCCCCTCCTGCGCGACGCGGCGCGCCAGGTCCATCCGCGCGCGCCAGCCCTCGCCCCCCACGACCCGCGCCCCATCACTGGGGCAAACGGTCGCGTCCTCGGCTCGACCCCGGAGGAGCGCTCGGAAGGCGGCCGCGAGGCGCGGAGCCAGCTGCTCGTCGGTCGCCTCCTCCCACCAGGGGCATCCCCGCTCCCCGAGGGCGACCTTCGCGTCTCGAACACGTCCCCGTGCGGCGCGGACCGCCTCCTCATCCGACGCCGCGTCACGTACGGCCCGACGAGCGGCCATCAGCTCCTTCACGAGCGCGACCCGGAGCGGCTCGGGGATGGAGGGGTCGGTGGCCCGCCACTTCCGCCCGTCGATCACGACGTAGCGCCCATCCTTCGTGCGCGTGGGCTCGCTCACCGCCTCAGTGTCGTGGCCGGAGCCCGCTCGCGCCAGCGCGCGCTGCCGGCTGAGGCGCTGGCCGGGGCCCCGGCCGGCTGGCATGATGGCCGACTCGTGTCGGTCGTCGTTCGGCTGTTGATCCTGGCGCGTCCGAAGGGGGCTTGGCTGATCGCGTGTCTGCCCCTCTTCGGATACGGGTACGGCCTGTGGGAGCGCGGCTCGACGATCCACCCGTGGGTGGCCGCGCCGACGCTGGCGCTCCTCTTCGCGTCGTGGCTGGTCGGGCACGCGGGCGCGCTCTGGCTCAACGCGGTGCTCGACCGCGACAGCGGGGCGGTGCTGCTCGGGCGCGCGGTCGCGGTTCCGTCGGCGGCGGGCCCGGCCGGGTACGCGGCGCTCGCGGCCTCCGTGGCCATCGCGGCCGCGCTCGGCCCGGTCGTCCTGGGCTGCTCGCTCGCCTGCGCCGTCCTGGCCGTCCTCTATTCGCACCCGCGCGCGGCGTGGAAGGGCAGCGCGCTCGGCGGCCCCTTCGTCAACGCGGTGGGCTACGGCGTGATCTCGCCCCTCGCCGGCTGGTGGGCCGCGGACACGCCGCTGACGTGGCGCGCGATCGTGACCCTCGCCCTCACGGTCAGCTTCATGCTCGGTCTCTACTTCGCGGCGCAGGTCTTCCAGCGCGACGAGGACCGCGGACGCGGCTACCGGACGCTCGTCGTCACCCACGGGCCGGCGTGGACCCTGGGCGTGGCGCGCGTGCTGCTCGGCCTCGCGGTCCTCGGGCTGCTGGCCTTCGCGGCTGCCGGCGTCTACCCGCGCGCCCTGCTCGCGAGCGCGCCGGCCTGGATCTGGACGCACCTGCACCTCACCCGCTGGGCCGCGCTCCCCGGTGGGGGCGAGGGCAAGCACGCCGGGCAGCTGATCGTGCGGCTGGCCGCGGGCGTCCTGCTCGTGCTCGGCGCCATCTACGCCTCCCACTTCGGGGGCATGGCGCTGGGGGACCCTCCCGGCGGCTGCGGCACGGCCATCGTGCCCGACGGCCTCGACTGCTGAGCAGTGTCGTCGAGGGCGGGTCGCGCGCGCTCGGCCTGTGCCCCCAGAGACCTGGAAAGCTGCACGTGAACGGGCCGCGACACGCACACCGTGAACCGGGCGTGTGCGGCGCGCCCCACGCACACGTCACGGCGTGACGAAACGCGACGGGCTGACGTCTCCTGGGCGCGTCGAGAGGCTGGCACGGCCGCTGCGTCGTGGTCTCGCCATGGAACGCAACCGTCTCCTCGGTGCCCTCGCCGCCCTCGGACTCCTCCTGACGCTCGTGGGCTGCGGCGCCTCCAGTGAACACGCTCGGACCACTCCGGTCGGGGACCCCGGTCCTCGCCGCGCCGCCTTCGACGACATGGACGTCGATCAGGACGCGACGGTGACCAGCACGGAGTTCTACGGGGCGATCGAGGGGTTCTACGACGACTTCGACGCCAACCAGGACGGCCGCCTCGACCACGCCGAGACCGCCAACGGGCTCTACGCGGCGTGGGACCTCGACCGCGACGGGGCCATCGACGAGTCCGAGCTCGGCCGGGCCGTCGTCGCCTGGTTCCCGAGCCGCATCGAGGTCCGCTTCGACCAGTGGGACACGAGCAACGACGGCGCGCTGGACCGGGCCGAGCTGCACGCGGGCCTCGAGCGGGTCCGCGTCTTCGCCCACTACGACGGCGACGACGACGGCTCGGTGACCGACCTCGAGCTGTCCGACGCGCTCTTCAGCTACTGGGACATCGACGGCGACGCCTCCCTCGACGCCCTCGAGTGGCGCTGGGAATAGCCACCCGAGCGTTGTCGACGCCACGCGAGGACCTACCCTCTCCATCAATCGGAGAGTGTCCAACGTGCTGGCAGACGAAGGCGGACGAGCCCAACCCACCGAGCGCACCGCGCCCATCCGTGTCCTCATCATCGATGACGACTGGGACACCCTGGAGATGGTCTCCCTCGCGCTACGGAAACGCGGGATGGAGGTGATGACCGCGAAGGACGGCCTGAAGGGCATCGAGGAGTCGCGCCGCGCGCGCTTCGACGTGGCCATCGTGGACCTCGGGCTCCCTCACCTTCACGGGCATCGACTGGGCGAAACGCTCCGGACCAACGGCGACCGCCCGCGCCTGATCGCGCTGACCGGGGACGGCCGGGCGGAGGCCCGCCTCGAGTCCGAGCGCGTGGGCTTCGACGCGCACTTCGTGAAGCCGGCTCCGATGGCGGAGCTGATCGGGCTGGTGGAGCGCCTCGCCGACGCCGAGTGATCAGCCGAGTGATCAGCCGAGGACCAGGCCGAGCGCCAGGCCCAGGGCGAGGCCGAGCGCGAGCAGCGCGAGAGGCAGCCAGGCAGACCCGGTCGTCGGGCTCGGTCGGACGGGAGGCGCGGCGGTGGCCTCTTCCTCTTCCTCTTCTTCGGACACGGGCACCGGCGCGTCCAGCGTGGGTCGCTCGCTCGCGCGCGGATCGCGCGGCGGTTGGAGCGGGGACGGGAGCTGCAGGGCCGGCCACAGGGGCTCCGGGAGGCCGCCGTCCGCCAGCACTGCCTCGAGCGCGTCGACCAGCTCGCCCGCCGATTGGTGCCGCTCCCGGGGCTGCTTGGCGAGCGCCTTCGCGAAGACCTCGTCGAGCCCTGGCACGTCGAGCCCCAGCTCGCTCGGGAGGCGGGGCGGGTCCGAGACCAGCCTGCGGAGCATGACCGCGATGTTGGCGTCGTCCTGGATGGGGAGCTCGCCGGTCAGCATCTCGAGCGCCATCGCGGCGAGCGAGTAGACGTCCGACGCGGGGGAGACCTCCTCGGACCCGTTGGCCAGGGCCTGCTCGGGCGGCAAGAACCCCGGCGTGCCGAGGATGGAGCCAGCCTCGGTGAGCGAGCGCGACTTCTTCATCAGCGACTTGGCGATGCCGAAGTCGAGGACCTTCACGAAGTCCTCGTAGACGATGTCGACGACCACGAAGATGTTCTCGGGCTTGAGGTCGCGGTGCACGAAGCCTTGCGCGTGCGCGGCGTCGAGCGCGTTGGCGATCTGCCGGAGGAGCCGGAGCGCGCGGGCCGCCGTCAGCGTGCCCTCCCGACAGAGCAGCTGGTTGAGGTCCTCGCCGACCAGCATCTCCATCACGAAGTAGAAGCTGCCGTCCGACAGCTGGCCGAAGTCGTGGATCTCGGGCACGTGCGGGCTGCGGAGGCGCCCCGCCGACTGGGCCTCGCGGCGAAAGCGCTCCACGTGAGACGGCGGCACGCCCTCGCTGGGCAGGAGCTTGATGGCCACGCGCGTGCCGAGCCCCAGGTGCTCGGCTACGTAGACCCGCCCCATGCCTCCCTTGGCGAGGAGGGAGATGACGCGATAGCGCCCCGCGAGGGTCTCATGAACCCACGGGTCCTTCGCGATCTCTCCGCTCTTGGGTACGTCGCCGAAGCCGGGGCGCTCCTCCTCGACGCGGCGCTGCACTCCGCTCTTCTTCTTCCGCGCCCCGCGCGGCGCGCTTCCGTCTCGAGCCTCACCCATCCTGCCCTGCGAACGGAACAATACAGCACGCGGCCGCCCCGTGGCGATGTCTTGGCGCTCGGTCGCGTCCGCGGCAGGGCGGGTGCCGGTGCAACACGACCAGCGGGACTTCGGGGGTCGCCAGCGCGACCGCACCCGTGCAAGAATCGCCGCGTGACGGCTCGTCTCCTCGTCCCGACTCTCTTCTTGTGCGTGGCTTGCGGGCCTCCGAAGCCGAGCTGGCAGCTGGTCCATTCCGAGCTCGACGGCGCGCTCCTCTCCGTCTGGGGCACGAGCGCGACCGATGTCTGGGCGGTCGGCGGCGACGTGGGGATGGGCCCCGAGGTGTTGCACTTCGATGGCAACCGATGGGAGCGCGTCGAGACCGGCCACACGGGCGCGCTGTGGTGGGTCTTCGGCTTCGAGGGCGGACCCATCTACATGGGCGGAGAGGGCGGCGCGATCCTTCGCTACGAAGGCGGGACCTTCACCCCGATGACCACGCCGGGGACCGAGACCGTGTTCGGGATCTGGGGGGCCTCACCGAGCGACGTGTGGGCGGTCGGCGGCGCGTCCGACGCCACCGGCGGCTTCGCCTGGCGGCTCGACGGCGACGCGTGGGTCGAGGAGCCGACGCTCCCGGCCGAGGTCCCCACCGGCGCCGCCATCTGGAAGGTCCAGGGTCGGTCCGCCAACGACGCGTGGCTGGTCGGGAGCAACGGGGTGTCGCTGCACTGGGACGGCAGCGCGCTCACCCCGATGACGACCGGTGTGGGCTCCTCGCTCTTCACCGTCAGCGCCAACGAGGGGCGCTACGCGGCGGTCGGCGGACTGAGCAGCGGGATCGTCGTGGAGAACGAGGGCGACGGTTGGCACGATGTGACACCCGACCCCGCGCTTCCGGGCCTCTCCGGTGTGGTCCTCGGCGACGCCGACACCGGCTTCGCGGTCGGCGCGTACGGCACGGTGCTTGCGCGGGACGGAGCGGGCTGGCACACGGAAGAGACGGATCTGGCGGTGGACGAGAACCTCCACGCGGTGTGGATCGACCCTAGCGGAGGCGTCTGGGCGGTCGGTGGAAGGACCGCCTCGTTCCCGCTCGCGCGGGGCGTGCTGCTGCATCGTGGTGAGACCATCGTGACCGGAGTGGAGTGAGATGACGACGAGCTCGAGGCAGATGGCGGCGGCCGCGCTCGGGATGGCCCTGGCCGTGACGGGGTGCGAAGGCAAAGCTGACCCGTGCGACGGCCTGGAGTCGGGCCACGCGTGCACGTGGGCGGGCGTCTACGGCGAGGAGGGGTTCAACGGCGATCTTCACCGCCAGGAGACCCGCCTGGCCCAGGTGCAGGACATGATCTTCCTCCCCGACGGGACGGCGTGGATCAGCGACTTCAACAACTTCCTCCTGCGCCGCATCCACCCCGACGGGCAGGTCGAGTCGATGGTCGGGTGGACCGATCCCGTCTTCCCCGGCGACGGGCCCCTCGGAGGGATCCCCGCGGACGGCGCGCCGGGCGCGGAGTGGCAGCTCAACCACCCGACCAACCTGCTCCTCGGCCCCGACGGCGACCTCGTCGTCATCGCCTGGCACAACCACAAGGTGCTCCGCATCGATCCCGACGACGGGTTCGTTCGCGTGGTGTGCGGGGCGGGCGCCGGGTACGCGGGCGACGGCGGTCCCGTGGAGGGCGCGCTCTTCAAGCAGCTGTCGGATGGGACCTTCGACGAAGCGGGCAACCTCTACATCGTCGACCAGCAGAACCAGCGCATCCGACGCATCGACACGGCCGGGATCATCGACACCATCGCCGGCGACGGCACCGTCGGCGGCGGCGGCGACGGCGGGATGGCCATCGACGCGCAGTTCTCGTGGGCGGCGGGCTCCAACCCCAACCCCAGCGGTGGGATCGTCTTCCACGAGGGGCGCCTCTATGTGTCGGACACCGAGGCCAACCGCATCCGCGTGATCGACCTCGAGACGGGCACGATCGATGGCTTCGCGGGCACGGGCGAGGCCGGCGACGGCCCGGACGGCGGGCCCGCGCTCGAGGCCGCGCTGAACGGGCCTCGCGACCTCGAGATCGGTCCAGACGGCGACCTCTACTTCGCCGACACGAACAACGGGCGCGTGCGCGCCGTCGACCTCTCGACCAACGTCATCCGCACGGTGGTCGGCACGGGCGAGCTCGGCCTCAACGAGGACGGGCTCCCGGGCACCGAGACGATGTTGCGCCGGCCCTTCGGCGTCGCCTTCGACGACGCCGGCAACCTCTACGTCATGGACTCACTCAACAACCGCATCGTGATGGTGGCCCGATGAGGTACACGACCCACATCCTCCTCGCGCTGGCGCTCGTCGCGTGCGACGCACCGTGCGACCCGAGCACCGGCGTCATCTGCACGATCGTCGGCAACGGCGACAACGGCTACGATCGCGACGCCGACGACACGCCCTACCCGGCGCTCGAGGCGCGGCTCTCGCTCCCGCAGGACATCCTCGAGGAGCCGGACGGCGAGCTCCTCATCCTCGACTGGAACAACCACCGCCTGCGCGAGCTCACGGCGGATGGCCAGCTCCGCTGGGTGGCGGGCCGAGGCGAGCTCGGCGGCTCGCTCGACGACCCGGCCAACGGCGACTTCAACCACCCCACGAACATGATCCTCGACGAGACGGGCACGCAGCTCATCATGGCCGCGTGGCACAACAGCAAGATCCGCGTCGTCGACCTCGCCACCGGGGAGGTGGCAGATAGCTGCGGCGACGGGCGGCGCGCGTACTTCGGGGACGGCGGGCCCGCGCTGACTGCCACGCTCGACCTGCCCGCCAGCATCGCGTTCGACCCGACCGGGAGCCTCGTCATCATGGACCAGGCGAACCAGGTCCTGCGCCGCATCGACGAGGCGGGCAACATCGACCTCCTCTACGGGCGTTGCGTCATCGACGCCCCCGCTCCGGGCGGCCCCGGCCCATGCCCCGACGGCGTCGACCCGGTGCAGTGCCCCGACGGCTCCGGCAAGATGACGTGCGGTGATCCGGCCGAGTGGTGCTCGCGACCCTGCACTCCCGGCTACGCGGGCGACGAAGGTCCGGCCACCGAGCTGCGCATGGCCCAGCCCTTCGGCCAGTCAGCCACCCCGGCGGGCCGGATCGTCTACGACGACGCGGGCAACCTCTACTTCGCCGACACGGGCAACCACCTGATCCGCATGATCGACACCGCCGGGATCGTCCACCGCGTCGCCGGGCAGCCGCCGGTGGACGGCATCGCGCAGTCCGGCTACGCGGGCGACGGAGGCGCGGCGGTCGACGCGCTCCTCGACTACCCGGTCGACCTCGACATCGCCGACGACGGAACGCTCTACTTCACCGATGTGCGCAACCACTGCGTGCGCGCCATCTACCCCGACGGGACGATCGACCGCGTCGCCGGGACGTGCGGCGAGAACGGCTACGCCGGCGACGGCGGTCCTCCCGAGGAGGCGGTCTTCAACCTCCCCTTCGGTCTGGAGTGGGCGAACGGCCGCCTCTACGTGGCCGACACCGGCAACAGCGTCATCCGCGTGTTCAACACCCCATGAGGCGCGCGCACAGACTCTGCGCGGCGGGGCTCGCGCTGGTGGCGGCGGGGCTGCTCGGGGGGTGTCCGATGGAGCCGCCCCCGCCTCCGCCCCCCGACCCCATCCTGCCGATCGACTACGCGGACACCTACACGGAGGTGCGCGGCTGCCGGCAGAGCGGCGATCACGATCTCCACGTGATCCGCGTACTCGCCGACCCCGACGCGCTCGGTCCCTACGAGAACCGCATGGACCCCTTCCCGGTGGGCTCCATCGTCGTCAAGGAGGAGTACGACTTCGGCGACGTGGACTGCAGCGGCGAGGTCGTCCGGTGGACGGTGATGCAGCGCCTCGAGGACGGCAGCGCGCCGCTCGACCTCGACTGGTACTGGCAGGGCATCGACGCCGACTTCATGGTCGACGAGGACAACCCCGCTCGCTGCGCGCAGTGCCACCAGGGCTGCGGCGACCCTCCGGTCGGCTACCTCGGAACGTGCACCGAGCCGTGAGGCTCAGGGCAGCCTGATTCGACGCGCGCACGCGTTGGACTGATCGGCGACCAGGAGGTGGTCGCCATCGAGCGCGATGCGCGCGACATGGCCGAAGCGAGCGTCGAGCGCGGGGCCGCCGTCTCCGGACCACCCTCGCTCTCCGGTGCCCGCGATGGTCTCGATCACCCCGTCGGTGCCGATCCGACGGATGCGGAAGCTCTCGCGGTCCGCGACGTAGAGGACGCCGTCGGGGTCGATCGCGAGGCCGTTCGGCTGGTTCAGCTGCGCCTCGGTCGCCGGCCCCCCGTCGCCCGAGAAGCCCGGCGTGCCGGTCCCCGCGACCGTGGTGATCGTCCCGTCGGGGGCCACGCGCCGGATGGCATGGTTGAGGCTGTCTGCGATGTAGAGCGCGCCGTCGGCGTCGAGCTCGATGGCCGTGGGCCAGTGGAGCGCGGCCGCGGTGGCGGGCCCCCCGTCGCCCGAGAAGGCCCGCTCGCCAGTCCCCGCGACGGGGTACACGACGCCGTCGCGGATGACCCGAACGCGGTGGGTGAGGCTGTCCGAGACGTAGATGGCGCCGGCGTCGTCGATCGCGATGCCGTCGAGCTGGTTGAACTGCGCCAAGAGCGCGTCCTCGAAGTCGCCCTCGACTCCCCGGAGCCCGATCTCGCCCGTGCCCGCGAGGACGCTCAGCGTTCCGTCCGCCTCCAGACGCATGACGCGCGGGTCGTGATAGGAGGTGAACACGAGGGCGCCGTCGGGCGCGAACGCGAAGTCGACGGGGTTCTCGAGGGGCGAGTCGATCGCCGGCACCGTCGGGTCGGCGAGGGCGTGAAACCCGTTGCCGATGACGGTTCGCACCAGCCCTTCGTCGTCGATGCGACGCACTCGCTGGTTGTTGAAGTCCATGAGGTAGATGCGGCCCTCAGGTCCCCGTCGCACCGCCGAGAGCAGGTAGAAGTCGGTCTCCTCCGGGGGGTGGCCGTCGCGGTTGAACCCGAACTCACCGGTGCCCGCGAGGGCGCAGATCACTCCGGGCGCGCTCGGGTCGCACGGTCCGTCGCACGCCACGAGGGCGCTCACGAGCGCGTACGCGATCATGCAATGCGCTTGGCTGCTCGTGGGAGGCATCGGGAACGCCCCAAATCTAGTCTCTCCCCGCCTTCGAGCCAAGGGAGCGTGCCCCCGCGGGCGCTCGGCCAGCGCGAGGCGCTCAGTGGAGCGTGACCTGTCGGACGCCGCGGCGAATGAGGGACGGAACGCCCAGCGCGGTACGGATGGAGTCTGCGTCCAGGTCGACGAAGACGACCGTGAGCTGCCCGTCCTCGAGGACCACGCCTGCGCCAGGCAGCGTCGCGAGGACCTCGTACAGCTCCTTGTCCTGCCACCACTCCGACGCCGTCGGCTCGCGGCGCGTGTACACTTCGAACAGGCCGTCGGCGTCTCCCGCCGGGCGAGGCCGCCCGTAGTGCGCGTGCAGCACGTCGACGCTGCCTACCCAGACCACCGTCGGCGGCGAGCCCTCCGCCTCGGGGATCCGGCACCGCATGCCGAGCATCGCCTCGAGGCCCTTGGCCAGGTGGTTGTCGTAGTCGATCTCCACGTCGAGCCCGTCGACCAGCCCACGGAGGCGGGGCCACCCGTCGTCGGTCTTCACCACCGTCAGCCCGCCGACCTCTTCGGCGACCATCTGGAACATCTCCCACGCGCGCGCCTTGGGGTCGTCTCCCGCGGACAGGGCCGGCTGCGTCTTCTGCACGACGAGGGCGACGATGCCGACCACGGCGAGCGCGACGGCGAGCGCGATCAGGAGCTCCACCGGGCCAGAGTACCCGACCCTCGTCGCGACGCCACTATCCGGGAGGCAGATCGCGGGCGCAGAAGGACCCGGCGCCGACGTCGACGCACACGAAGCCATCGGGGCATTCGACGTCGGCCGCGCACGCGGCCGTGCAATAGACGTGGTCCCTCACCATGGTCTCCGACGGACACGTGCCGTCGTCGCACTGGCGACGCGGGTCCCCGTCGAGCCCGCGCACCATGCAGAGCCGGGTCTCGCAGTCCACGGAGCCCGTCTCGAGGTAGGTCTCGGCCGCGACGAAGCCGCCTGGGGGCACGCGCTCGGGGATGCAGGGATCACCGATGGGCTGGCCGGTGCAAGCGGCCAGGAGGACCGACGCGAGCAGCGTCGGGCACGCGGAGAGAGAGCGCATGCGCCCCTGCTTCTCAAGATGCGCGCCAACGCCGAGCGGCGAGCGTGTGACGAAGGTGCGCCAACCGCGTTGGCGCCCACACGATGTTTCGGACACGAAACCGCGTCGAAACGCGCCGCGGCCAAGGTAGACGTCATGTCGGACTCGAAGCTGGAGCCGAAGATTGTCTTTCGCGCGATCGGACCCGAGCACCGCGAGCTCATCGAGGAGGGGTTCGCGCGCCTGTCTCCCGACGCGAGATACCTGCGCTTCTTCGGGGCGAAGCACCGCCTGACGCCGGGGGAGCTGCGCTACCTGAGCGAGCCGGACGGCGACGACCACTTCGCGCTGGGCGCCGCGTGGCTCCACCCTTCGGGCATGCTCGAGGGGCTCGGCGTCGCGCGCTACGTGCGCAGCCCGGACGACCCGAAGCTCGCCCACGTCGCCGTCACGGTGCTGGACGAGGCCCAGGGCCGCGGCCTCGGCGTGGGCCTGCTCCGGCGGGTCGCCTGGGTGGCCAACCTGCGCGGCGTGGCGCGCCTTCGCTTCATGGTGCTCCCCGAGAACGTGGCGATGCGGACGCTGCTCGCGTCGCGGCGGGTGCCGCTGCAGCTCGAGGAGCGCACCCTGATCGCCACCTGCCCGGTGCGGACCGTGGCGCGGTTCCGCTCGCGTCACGACCCGCGGCGCGCGTGGATCGGCGACCAGCGCGCTTGAACAGCGCGCTACGGTGCCAGCTGTCCCAGCGCGAACCGGCTCGCCTCGTAGCAACCGACCCAGCTGCGCAGCGGGAGGCGCGTGTTTCGCTCGGCCACCTGCGCCGCCTGCTCGCCGGACCAGCTCCGGCCCTCCCACTCCCACGCCATGATCGGATAGCCGCCGCCGCGCGGGCCGCGGTTGGTGATGCGAGTGCCAGCCGGGGCGCCGGTCACGCTGTGCTGGTTCATGCCGCTGACGATGATCTCCTCGATCTCCACGCCCTCCGCCGCGCGGATCTCCCACCGCGTCGCGGTGTAGGCGTTGAGCACGAGGATCAGGGGCGCCGCGGTCCGGGAGACGTCCACGCGAATGGTCCCGTTGACGGGCGAGTAGGCGCCGAACACGTGCAGCTCACGGCCGCGGCGCACCTCGCACGTCTCGGGGAGGTGGCGGTCCCAGCCGCGGTCGCAGGCGACGTCGTGCACGACCGGCACGTCGCAAGGCTCGGCGCCCTCGGGGATCGGCGTGGCCACGAGCGGCGCGTCGGGATCGACGGGCTGCGGTCCGCCCTGCGATGGGGGGGCGGGCGCGACGGGTGGTGTGACGATCGGAGGCGGCGTCGGCGCGACGATCGGAGGCGGCGTCGGCGGCACGGGCATCACCGGCGTCGAGGGCGTGGGCGCGTCCTCGTCGAGGAAGCTGTAGGCGATCGCGCCGCCGACGAGGCACGCGCCGACGAGCACGACGCCGCCCGCCACGCCGGCCAGCCAGAGGGGCCCACTCGAAGGCGAGCGCGCGGCCGTGACCGAAGCCGTCGGCCCCGGCATGGAGCCGGGATTCGAGCCGGGCATGGAGGGCGGCGCGCCGCGCGTCTGAGGCAGCGCGTGCGGATTCGGCTGCGACGCGCCCGCGCCCCAGTCCCCCATCGGGCCGGTCCCGGGCTCGGCCCGCGCGACGGTGGGGGTGAGCGCCTCGCGCGCCCGACGGAGCGCGTCCGCCATCTCGGCCGCGTCCCGATAGCGCGCCCGCGGATCCGGCATCAGGCCCCGATCGATGAGCTCGACGAGCGCCCGCGGCGCCTGGGGCATCGCCTGATCGAGGCGGAGCGGCTCACGTCCCTGCACGCGCGCCATCAAGTCCGCGAAGGAGTCGGCGTCGTAGGGGAGCCGGCCGGTGAGCGCCTCGAACAGGATCGCCGCGACCGCGTACAGGTCCGCGCGCTGATCGACCGAGCGCGTGTCCTGTAGCTGCTCCGGCGCCATGTACGCAGGCGTGCCCAGCATCACGCCCGTCTTGGTCAGCGAAGACACCTTGCCCGGCTCGGTCACCTTGCTGATGCCGAAGTCGAGCAGCTTCACGAAGGGGCGGCCGTCCGGGCCCTTCACGAGGAAGACGTTCGCGGGCTTCATGTCGCGATGCACGATGCCGGCCGCGTGCGCCGCGCGGAGCCCCTCGAGGATCTGGAGCACGACGTCGATCGCCTCGTGCACGTGGAGCGGCCCGCCCCGCTCGATCCGCTGCTCGAGGTCCTCACCGTCGAGCAGCTCCATCGCGAGGAAGGGCTGGCCGTCGCTCGTCACGCCCGCGTCGGTGACGGAGACGATGTGCGGGTTGCCGATGGCGGCCGCCATCTGCGCCTCGCGGAGAAAACGCTCGACCATGCCCGGCGAGGCGCTGTGCTGGGCGGCGAGGAGCTTGAGCGCCACGCGTGTGCCGAGCACCGTGTGCCGCGCGCGCAGGACCTCTCCGAAGCCGCCCTGTCCCAGGCGGCCCTCGATCTCGTAGCGGTCGATCCGCGTCGGGGTCATCGCGACCGATGATGCATGAAGCTATCCTCGCGCGCTCATGACCGACGAAGCGCTCCCGCTGGCCGGGCTGAAGGTCCTCGACTTCAGTCAGAACCTCCCCGGCCCCTACGCCACCTTTCTGCTCAGCTGCTGGGGCGCCGACGTGGTCAAGGTCGAGCCGCCGAAGGGCGATCCCGGCCGGTTCATGGAGCCGTTCTTCTCGATGGTGAACCGCGGCAAGCGGAGCGTGGTGCTCGACCTGCGCGACGCGGAGAGCCGCCCGCACGTGGAGGCGCTCGTGCGGTGGGCCGACGTGCTCGTGGAGGGCTTCCGTCCGGGTGTGATGGAGCGCCTCGAGCTGGACTACCCGCGCGCGAAGGCCCTCAACCCCGACCTCGTGTACTGCTCGATCAGCGCCTTCGGCCAGGAGGGCCCCTACCGCACGCACCCCGGGCACGATCTGAACCTGCAGTCGCTCGCCGGCGTCTCCCACCTCGAGCGCGACGGCAAGGGGGAGCCGGGCTACTCGATGCTCCCCATCGCCGATCTCAGCTCGTCGCTCCTCGCGGTGAGCGGCATCTGCGCCGCGCGGGCCAAGGGCGGCGGCGCCTACCTCGACGTCGCGATGGCCGACGGCGTGCTCTCCTGGGTGAACGTCTGGGGCCTCGGCGTCGACCTCGCCGGCGGCGCGAAGAAGCAGCTCGGGAGCGGCCTGCTCGTCGACGCGATCACCCGCCCGCTCCTCGAATTCCTCGCCCGCGCGAAGCTCTACGCGATGCCGCACTACGGCGTCTTCCGGTGCGCCGACGATCGCTGGATCAGCGTCGGCATCGTCGACGAGGGCCACTTCTGGAAGGCGCTCTGCGAGGAGCTCGACCTCGGGCCGATGAAGAAGCTCCCGCTCGCGGCGCGCATCGCGGCCGGGCCCGCGCTCAAGCCGGTCGTAGCGCGGCGGCTGCGCGGACGCGCGTGCGACGAGTGGCTGCGCCGCTTCGAGGAGATCGGCGTGCCGGCGAGCGCCGTGCTCAGCCCGGAGGAGGCGGCCGGACACCCGCAGGTCCGCGCCCGCGGGCTGGCGGACGCGCGCGGCTGGATGAAGTCGCCCCTGCCCGGCGCGGTGCACCCCGACACGCCGGCCCCGAAGCGCGGCGAGCACACCGACGCGATCCTCGCCGCCTTGACCGGGGAGGCCGCCGCGCCGACCCTTTGAGGATGCGTCGTCTTTGCTGCCTGGCGCTCCTGCTCAGCGCCTGCGCGCGCGGCGGAGACACGGACCCGGACACGGGCGTCCGTCCACCGCCCACGACCGACTCCGGGGTGCGTGACGCGGGCACGCTCCCGGGCGTCGACGGCGGCGAGACGGACGCCGAGGTGCCGCCGCTCGTCGACTCGGGCGTGCCGATGGGCGTGGACTCGGGGGCCGCCGACTCGGGCGTTTCCCCCGCGTGCATGGGCGTCGACTGCAGCGGGCTCGACGGCCCGTGCGTGAGGGGGGTGTGCGACCCGGGGACCGGCGCGTGCGGCGCGCAGCCGCGCGCGGACGGGACCGCGTGCGACGACGGAGACGCGTGCACGATGGACGACGCCTGCGCGGCGGGCGCGTGCGGCGGCGCGGCGGCCGACTGCTCGGCGATGGATGGCCCCTGCGTCATCGGAACGTGCGATCCTTCCCTCGGCTGCACGACGGCGCCGCGCGCGGACGGCGCGGACTGCGACGCCGATCCGTCGGACTGCGTCGCCGAGACCTGCCAGGCGGGCGCGTGCACCGGCGCGCCGGCCGCGGACTGTTCGGCGTGCGCCAGCGGCGGCACGGTGTGCGCTGGCGGCGCGTGCGGTGCGGCGCCGACGACGCTGACGTACGACTTCGAGGGCGGCATGCCGGGGGGCTGGACCCCGGGCGGGACGGCGGGCTGGGTCGTGGACGGCAGCCGGACGCACGGCGGCGCGATGGCCGCGCACAGCGGCGCCATCACGCACTCGCAGTCCTCGACGCTCACGGCGGTCTTCGATCTGTCGAGCCCGGCCGAGCTGGCGTTCTGGTACACGACGAGCACGGAGAGCGGCTTCGACTACCTGGAGATCTGGGTGGACGGCGCGCGCCAGGGTCGGTGGGCGGGCACCCTCGGGTGGACCCAGACCACCGTGTCCCTCGGCGGCGCGGGCCGGCACACCGTCGAGTGGCGCTACACGAAAGACGGCTCGGTCTCGAGCGGTGACGACCGCGTCTGGATCGACGACGTGGTGATCCGCTCCGGCGGCGGCGCCGAGGGCTTCGAGAGCACGTCGCTGCCCACGGGATACACGACCACGGGCGACGCGAGCTGGCGGACGTCGACCGCGCAGTCCCACGGCGGCGCCCGGTCCGCCGAGAGCGGCACCATCGGGCACAACCAGGTCACGAGCCTCCATCACACCGTCATGATGAGCGCGGCCGGGAACATTTCTTTCTGGCGCAGGACGAGCACCGAGAGCGGCTTCGACTACCTCGAGTTCTACCTCGACGGCACGCGCATGGACCGCTGGTCCGGCACCACCAGCTGGGCGCAGTCCACCTATCCGGTCGGCGCCGGCATGCACACGCTGGAGTGGCGCTACGACAAGGACGGCTCGGTCTCGAGCGGCTCCGACGCCGTCTGGATCGACGACGTCGTGGCCGGCGACCCCGTCGCCGCGATGCCGATCTGCGGCCCCTGACACGCAGAGCCCGTGCGCCCGCCCGGCCGCTGTGTCATCGCAGGGCCATGGCGCGCTTGGCGCTTCTCTCTCTCCTCCTCGCCGCGACGACGTCGTGCGCGCCTCCGCGGCGCTCGTGGCAGCCCGTGCAGAGCACGGAGACGTCGAGCTACGCGGTCATCTGGCAGGGCGCGCCGATGCACGTCGCGCCGGATCGAAGCGCGCCGTCGCTCACCCTGCTCTCCGCCCGCGCGGCCCGCGAGCCGTGGGGACGCACCGCGCTCGCGCCCTTCCGCGTGCTCTGGGAGCGAGACGGCTGGGTGGCGCTCGAGACCCTGGGGGCACCGTCGGATCCCCACTGCGCGACCTCGCCGCCCGCGCTCGCGTCGATGCGGCTGAAGCTCTTCGTGCCGAGCGCCGCGCTGGTGCCGGTCACGACGCGGGAGGTCGACCAGAGCTTCGGGGACGGCACGTCGATCCACCTCGGGCGCGGTGTGCCGCTCGAGCCGCTCGGCAACCAGAACCTCTTCCGCGCGCGCTTCGGATCGCTCACCACGGTGGTGCGGCTGGCCCCCGGCGAGGTCGGCACGCGCTACCTGCCGAGCACGCCCGCGCCCCCACTGGGCCGGGCGATGATGCTCAGCGGCGAGGCGCTCGAGGCGGGCGTGCCGACGATCGCGGGGAGCGGGCGTGTGCACTCGGACCACGCGAACGCGATGCCCGCCGAGGTGATCGACATGCAGGGCGGCAGCGAGTCGAGGGTCGAGATCCGACCCCGCTGCGGCCGGCTGGTGGTGCGCGTGCCGTTCCACGCCGTCGGTCCGCCCGCCGGGCTGCTCTTCGGCGCGCTCGGCCGCGACACGACGGGCGACACCTTCCTCGAGGCGGGCACCCCGCTCTTCTGGGGCGACGGGCGCGAGGCGGGGCGCACCAGCGAGCGCCTGTTTTTGCGCCGCGAGATCGCGGGCGCGGAGGGCCGCCGCTGCTTCACCCACGCGCTGCGCTTCGTCCCACCCGAGGCCGCGGCGCCCGATCCGAGCGCGTTCATCACCCTCTGCGTCGCGGCGCGCGACGTCATCGATCCGAGCGTGCCCCTCGCACGGCGTCTCGACGACCCCGCGGGCGCCGAGAGTCGGTAGACTCTGGCGATCCATGGAGCAGCTCCCGGCCAACGCGCTCGTCGGAGAACGCTATCGCGTCGTCGGCCCCCTCGGGGCGGGCGGCATGGGCGTCGTCTACCGCGCGCGGGACGAGAAGCTCGGCCGGCTGGTGGCCCTCAAGACGCTGCCGAAGGATCGCATCGGGGACAGCAAGGCGAGGGCGCGCCTGGTGCGCGAGGCCCGCTCGGCCGCCGCGCTCGAGCATCCGGGCATCGCGCAGGTCTTCGACGTGGGCGAGACCGAAGACGGCGGCGCCTTCCTCGTGATGGAGCTGGTCCGGGGCGAGAGCCTGCGCGCCCGGATGGAGGACGACGCGCTCGATCGCGACGCGCTGCTCGAGTGTCTCGGCCAGGTCGCCGACGCGCTCGATCACGCGCACGCGAACGGCGTCGTGCACCGGGACATCAAGCCCGACAACATCATGGTCCGTGAGGACGGCCGCGCGGTCCTCGTCGACTTCGGGCTCGCGAAGGACTTCGGCCCCGCGGTCGCCGACACGGTGGGCCCGGACACGCCGACCGAGGACGCCAACCTGACCAAGGAGGGCACGCTCATCGGGACCCTCTCGTACCTCGCGCCCGAGCAGGCGCGGGGACGGGACGTGGGCCCCCGGAGCGATCAGTTCGCCCTCGCGACCTCGGCCTACGAGGCGCTCACGGGCGTGCTGCCCTGGGACGGGCCGAACGCGGCCGCCATCCTCGCGCAGATCCTCATCGACGACGCGCCGCCCCCGAGCAGCCTCGAGTCCTCGCTCCCCATCGAGGTCGACCAGGTCTTCGCCAAGGCGCTCTCCAAGGACGCGGCCGATCGCTTCGAGAACGCGGCGAGCTTCGTGCGCGCGCTCCGCGACGCCTTCGATCGGAGCGAGGCGGGAGACGCCCCGATCGATCCGCTCGCGATGACGCCCTCCGTCACGCCGCCCGAGACGGGCTCCGGCCTCCCCTGGGGCTGGATGGCGGGCGGCGTGCTGGTATTGCTCGCGGGCGCGCTCGCCGGCTCGCTGCTCTGGTCCGATCCACCGCCGCCAGAGCCGGAGGGGCTGCCCGACGACCCGACCCTCGCGTGCCCCGTGCTCGAGGCGTCCGGGGTGGAGGCGCCCACGGGCTGGCTGGGCGCGATGGCGGCCGACCTCGTGTGCGCGCGCCTCGGCTGGCGGCTGGGCGGTGACCCGGCGCGCACGCGCGGACCGGCGGCGCTGGCGGGCCTGCCGATCGTGGCCGGCGACGACTTCCCCGAGGATCCGTGGGGGGCGGACGACGCGCGCGCGACGACCCTGGAGGCCGCGCGCCAGGCGGACGCGTACGTCGACGGCGAGGTCTCCCGGGACGAAGACGGAACCATGCACGTCTCGCTGCGGGTGCTCCGGGGCGGCGAGGCGCTCGCGTCCGGCGAGGGTGAGGGCCAGGCGCTCTACGCCGCCGTGGCGCAGGCGACCGACGCGCTCGCGGACGGGCTGCCGTTCCGGGAGCAGCTCGATCCAGTGGTCGCGACCTGGACGGGCACGGAGAGCGCGGCGGTGATGTGGCTCGCGGACGAGCTGTTCGACGCGTCGCTGACCGGCGTGGGCGTGGAGGCGCGCTGCGAGGCGCTGATCGCGCGGCGCGCGGAGCTCGGGCCCATCGAGGGAGAGATCGGCCGCATCTGCACCCAGTGGCGCGTGGACGGGGCGGACGCCCTGACCCCTCCGTCGCTCGACCGCAGCAGCCCGGCGCGGCTCGCGCTGACCGCGCCCGAGAACGCCGACGCCCTGTCCCCCGAGGCGCTGCGCGAGATCGCCGAGACGCTCGGCGCCGCGCGCCGCGACGAGACGCACCCGATCGCGCGGGCCACGCTCGCCCGCGGCGAGATCCAGCTCTGGGAGTTGCTCGACGAGATGGACCGGGCGCGCGACCTCTTGCTCACCGCGGTGGAGGATCTCCCGCGCGACTGGTGGCTCCGCGTGCACTTCGTCCGGGCGATGCTGCGCACGCCGGGCGCCGTCGCCGCGACCCGCGCGCTCGCCGCCTGGCACCCCGGCTCGCCCGAGGCCTGGCGCACGCTCGCGCTGCCCGTGCTCGGCGATCCCGAGCGCGCCCTGCCCCTCCTCCGCCGGGCCTACCAGAGCGGCGGCATGCTCCCCCTGCACGGGACGCTGCTCGCGGATCAGCTCCTGCGCGAGGGGCGGCGCGAGGAGGTACGGCGCATGGCCGCGCGCTACGCGACGGCCGGGCCGATGAGCCGGCTGGCGGGCGAGTACCTGCGGGCGCGGGTGGAGATCAGCGAGGCCCGCTTCGGGCGCGCGTACGAGCGGCTGGGCGAGGCGCTCTCGCACGACCAGCTGACCTTCGGCCGGCTCATCAACGGCGACCACGACGCGCTCGTCTGGCTGCTGGAGCTGGCGGCGCTCCTCGAGCGCGAGCACGAGACC
>SHBB01000012.1 GCA_004213565.1 Sandaracinaceae bacterium | reverse complement strand
ACTCGACCTGGAGCTTCATGTCCTGCGCCACGAAGTGCGCGGTGTGCAGGATGTCCTCGGAGCCATAGCGGCGCGCGTGCTCCTCGCTCGTGATGACGCTGTAGACGCCGTTGCCCGAGTTGGAGATCCGCTCCATCATCGCGTCGTTCAGGTTGCCGCTGCCGAAGCCGAGCGCGGTCAGCGTGATGCCGGTCGTACGCTTCTCCTCGATGAGCGCGACGAGCGCCTCGGTGTCACTGATACCGACGTTGAAGTCGCCATCCGTCATCAGCACGACGTGGTTGAAGCCCCCCTCGATGCGCGCGGCCTCGGCCTGCTCGTAGGCGAGGTGGATGCCGCTCGCTCCCGCCGTGCTGCCTCGGGCGCTGAGGCCGTTCACGGCGCGCTCGATGGCGGCGCGGTCGCTGACCCGCGTCGGCGCGAGGCGGACCTCGGTGGACCCTGCGTAGGTCACGATCGAGACCGTGTCGGCCGTGGTGAGCTGGTCGAGGGAGCTGAGGATCACCTCCTGCACGAGCGGGAGCTTGTCGCCGCTCCGCATGCTGCCCGAGCTGTCGACGAGGAAGACCAGGTTGGACGGGAGCTGCTCGAACTCGGGCGGGGTGGCCGCCTGGATGCCGACCCGCAGCTGCATGATGTCGGGCCGGAACGGGTGCTCGGCGCCACGCAGGTCGATGAGGAACGGCACGACCGCGTCGTGGGCGGGGGCCGGGTAGTCGTAGTCGAACGCGTTGACGTACTCCTCGAGCCGGACGCTGTCGGGCTGCGGCCTCGTGCCGCGCTGCGCGTCGCGGACGAAGATGTCGTAGCTCGCCGTGTCGACGTCGGCGGCGAAGGTCGAGAACGGATCGTGGTCGGCGTGCACGAACGGGTTCGTGCCGACCGCCTCATAGGCGTCGCCCTCCGAGGTCGGGGTCTCGGCCTCGTCCATCGGCGGCGCCCCCCACGGGCCCGGCGCTGCGCCCGCATCGGAGCCGCCGTATCGCCCGGGGTCGGACCACTCGGCGGAGCCGCCCTCGAAGGCACAGCCAGTGAAGGCCCCGACGCCGAGCGACAAGATCAAGAGAGGGAGAGACCGCGTGATGGAAGTGCGCATGACCGGCCACTACACAATCGGCATGCCAAGTCGCCGCTTCGCCGAAACGGTGGGTGGGCTGTGACGGCCTGTGCCATCGGCTCGGTCTACTTGCGCGGTTTGCGCGTGATCCCCGCCGTGCGGCCGGACTCTACGTAGGACCGTAAGACGCGCTGCATCTCCTGGCCGAACACGAGGCGCAGCGCCTCCAGGCCGAGCGGGCGGAGCTCCTCGAAGGCGCTCTCGAGCCCCTCGCTCGTCCCGTCGCGGCCGAAGCCGTCGCCCGCGTGGGCGAGGAAGTGGTCGGCCAGCTCGCGGGTCATCTTCGCGACGTGCTTGCGGAGCATGTCGGCCGCCTTCAGGGCGACGTCGAGATCGATGCCGGCGTCGTGGAGCTGCAGCAGCACCCGGAGCAGGCCCGGGCTCTTCACCAGGTAAGCCTCGCCCTGGGGCACGAGCACGTTCGCGCGGACGAGGTCGCCGAGGAAGCCGGGCGGCTTGCCGTCGAGGCGCTTCTCGATGGACTCGCGCGAGAGCACCTCCGGGGAGTCGTCGGCCCAGGCGCTCTGGAGCCGCTCCTGCAAGCCGAGCCACGCCTCGAGGGAGAGCTCACCCTCGTCGATGCGCGTCACGAGATCCCGGATGGCCTTGATGCGCAGGCCGCGATCCTTGAGCTGCCCGATCAGCGCGAGCCGCTCCACGTGCGCCGGCCCGTAGTGGGCCACCCGCCCCCGGATCTCCGGCGGCTGGAGCGCGCCCTTGGACTGGTAGAAGCGGATCGTCCGGCTGGGCACGCGGGTCAGCGCGGCCAGCTCGTCGATCGTGTAGCTCTCCTCTTCGGACAACTCGGGTAGCCTCTTCAATCAGGCGCTCGTCAATCAAGCGGCCGCGGGCCGGGCCAGCTGGGCGATCCGACCCAGCGCCCGCTTCAGCGTCCGGGGCCAGGAGTCGGAGCGGTACTGTACACCGTGCGCCTCGCAGATCGCGCGGACCTCGGGCGCGACCTGACGGAGCCGCTGGGTGGGCAGGCGGGGGAACAGGTGGTGCTCGATCTGCCGATCGAGCGCGCCGCAGAAGACGCTCACGAGCCAGGGCACCTCGAAGTCGTTGCTCGCCTCGACCTGCATCGCGTACCAGTGGCCGCGGTTCATCGGGATGGCGCCCTCCGGGTAACGCGCCGTCTCCGCGCCGACGTGGCCGCAGTAGATGGTGGCGGCGGAGTAGAGGTCGCGCATCGTCTCGGTGAGCCAGTTGGCGAAGAGCACCTTGGCGAAGAACGGGCCCGCGAGCGCGGGGAACAGGAGGTACTCCTTGCCGTAGTAGGGCAGCGCCTTCCGGAGCGCGCGACGGTGCACGTCGACGGCGGTCTTCAGGTCGCGCTTCTCGATGAAGTCGAACGGCTGCTCGCGCCCGTTGCCCTGCCAGAAGTCGAGCACGCCGGTGAAGTGCAGGTTCATCGAGAAGGAGAAGTTGGGCCAGGCGACGAGCAGCGTGAACGGCAGCTGCATGCGGTGATACCAGCGGTGCGGCGTGTGCTCGGTCAGACGCACGGGGCCGAAGTGGATGTCCGGGTCGCGCCCGGCGACGTTGGTCGCGCCGTGGTGGCGCTTGTTGTGCCCGCGGTCCCAGGAGGCCTCGTCGATGGGGATCTTCCAGGTGTAGCCCTGGGACCGATAGGCGTGCTCGCCCTCGATCCGGTTGAAGACGCCGTGCATGACGGTGTGGCCGACCTCGGTGGTCTGGAGCTGCTTGTGCGCCCAGAGCGCGCCGATCCCGAGCGCGTAGGTCAGCGGGTCGAGGCTGAAGTGGATGAGCGTGCGACCGAGCACCTCCGCGGCGTGCGAGGCGCGGTCGACGCGCTGGATGTAGCGGAGGTCTTCTTCGCCGACCTCGGCCTGGACGCGTCGACGGAGGGCGTCGAGCGCTTCGCCGAAGCGGCGGAGGTTCTCTTCTTCGCTGAGCGCCGCGACGACGGGGGCGGGCTGGGTCTCGAGCGACTGCATCTGGATGGCCATGGGGGCTCCTCTCCTTCTGGTGGGCGCACCTCGACGCCTCCGTCGGGAGACGGCCGCGGCGACCCGGGCGCGGTTGACGTCTGTTCGGATCGCCACCGCTGACAGTGCCATCTATGACCGTTACAGTGTTTGGTGTCAAGGTTTGGGCCCAGGAATTTGACCCCCTGAAACCCACGGGCTACCGGAAGAAGCCGGCACCCCCCGGACGTTCAGCCGGTTCGGGTGTGCAGGGGTGGGCTCCGTCAGGGGCTCGGGTGCAGTTCACCCTTCGACAGGGCGGAGCGCGAGATGGGCGAGAACGACGCGACGTTGCAGGACTACGGGCCCCCGGCCTCCATGGAAGGCGAGGCCGTCGTCGACCCGACGCTGGACGGGACGCACCCGCCGAAGAAGGGCTGGACCGCCAAGCGCGCGCTCCTCCTCGCGGCGAAGGTCGGCATCTCCGTCTACGGCCTCTACGCGGTCTGGACCGAGGTCCTCGCGCGCGACGGCGCCGAGCACGTCTCGAGCGCCATCGGCAGCCTGCACTGGGGCTGGTTCGCGGGCGCGATCGCGATGCAGCTCTGCGCCATCGGGTTTGCGATCCTGCGCTGGCGCACCGTGCTCGGCGGCCAGGGCATCGAGGCGACGTGGCGCTTCATGTTCCCGAGCTTCATGATCGGCCGCTTCTGGGGCGCGTTCACGCTCGGCGGCCTCGGGCTCGACGGCTGGAAGCTCTTCGACGTCGGCTACCACACCAAGAAGTGGGCTCGGCCCATCGCCGTGGCGGGCGTCGAGAAGGTGCTCGGCCAGCTCGCCTTCGGGCTCGTCGTCATGGGCGCGAGCGTCTGGGGTCTCGAGTTCATCGGGCAAGACGGCGTCCTGTTGATCAACCTCCTCTTCCTGGTGGTCGTCGCCACCGGGCTGACCTTCCTCGCGAAGCCGACGCTGTTCCGGTACGCGTTCCGGCTCCTGCCCCGGCAGGTGCAGCCCACGCTCCAGACGCTCATCGACGCGGTCTGCGCGTATCACGGCAAGTGGGCGCTCCTCGCGCAGGCCACCGGCTACGGCGTAGCGGTCCACGCGTTCAACAACCTCATCTATGTCTGCGCCGCGCGCGCGCTCGGCGTGGAGCTGAGCGCCGGCATGATCTTCTTCGGCAGCTCGCTGCAGATCATGGTCACCCTCGCGCCCATCTCCATCAACGGCGTGGGTCTGCGCGAGGCCGCGGCGGTCGCCCTCTACACCGCCGTCGGGCTGAGCGAGACGCAGGCGGTGCTCATCCCCACCGTCGGCTTCGCGGCCGAGATGATGGTCAGCATCACCGGCGTGCTCTTCCTCTTCGCCCGGCGCTTCGGCAAGGTGAGCGGGCTGACGGTGCACGACCCCGATCGGGAAGAGAAGTACTACGGCGGGCTCGAAGAGGTCCCCGAGGAGCGCTGGCCGAAGCCGCTCCGCGGGCTGACCCTCGGGCTCGGCGCGGGCCTGCTCGGCGGCATGCTCGTCGGCCTCGCGGAGGGTGCGGTCATCATGGTCGACGGCGGCGGTCGCGTCGGCTGGGGCGTGATGGCGTACGGTGCCGTCGCCTACGGCGTGTTCTGCATGGTCGGCGGCGCGAGCTTCGGCTTCCTGAGCGCGCTGACCGGCCGGTGGATGAAGCGGGAGGCGGTCCCGGAGCCGCAGGCCTACGCGCGCCTCACCGCGCTGATCGTCGCGGCCCTCGTGTTCGCGCTCGGCGCCTTCCGGATCCGTCGCGACGTGTTCCACGAAGAGTTCGGGATCAAGAGCAAGGAGATGGTGCTGGTCGGCGTCTGCTGCCTCGTCGCCTCCGCCCTCCTCTATTTCCTGCTCTCGACCGCGATCCGCTTCTGGACCAGCCGCAAGGTCGGCGGGTTCATGCTGAAGACCTGGGGCTCGCCCGCCTTCGTCGCCCTCGTGGTCGCGGGCGTCGGCGGCTCGGCGCTCCTCGCCGGCACGCACGCGGAGGCGGAGAGCGGCGTCACGCGCCCGGCCTCGCCCGAGAACGCGCCGAACGTGCTGCTCATCGTGGTCGACACCCTGCGCGCCGATCACCTGCCGGCATACGGCTACGCGAGCGGGAGCACGCCGCATCTCGACCGGTTCGCGGAGGACGCGGTGCGCTTCGACCAGGCGTTCGCCAACGCGAGCTGGACGCGGCCGAGCTTCGCCTCGATCCTCACCGGCCGCTACGCGTCGAGCCACGGCGTGATGGGCAAGCCCGACGCGCTCCCGAGCCAGCTGACCACCCTCCCCGAGGCGCTCTCGGCCGGGGGCTACGCGACGGCGGGCTACGTGACGAACTTCAACGTCGGCCCGTACTTCAACTTCCAGCAGGGCTTCGAGCAGTACACCTTCCTCGAGCCGGAGTTCGTGCTCGGCGCCGATGACGCGGCGGCGAAGCTCCTGCTCGTGCAGTTCCTGCGGCAGAAGATCGAGACCTTCCGCGCGGCCGGCGGGCAGGTCGAGCCGGGCACCGCCTACCAGGACGCGGAGACCGTCAACCGTCACCTCGTGCGCTGGCTCGACGAGGACGCGCCGAGCGACGACCCGTGGTTCATGTTCGTCGGCTACATGGACCCGCACGACCCGTACTTCCCGCACCCGTACGACGGCTCGGGCTACGCGCGCGCCGCGAACCAGCACCCGGACCTCGCGGAGGCGGACACGCTGCGCGCCCTCTACGACGGCGAGATCACCTACTGGGATCAGCAGTTCGGCGCGCTCATGGACGATCTCCGCCGCCGCGGCGTCTACGACGACACGATGATCATCATCACCTCGGACCACGGCGAGGAGTTCGGCGACCACGGCGGCTTCTGGCACGGCACCACGCTCTACGACGAGCAGGTTCACGTGCCGCTCTTCGTGAAGCTCCCCGGCAACGACCGCGCGGGCACGCACGTCGGCCACTGGGTCCAGAGCATCGATCTGATGCCGAGCATCCTCCGCCGCGTCGGCCTCGACGTCCCGGAGGGCGTGCAGGGCGGCTCGCTCGACCAGGGCACCGCGCGCGTCTTCGCCGAGGAGAGCCACGAGGGCAACGTGCTCGAGAGCGTGCGCGAGCGCCGCGGCTTCGAGGAGCTCAAGCTCATCACCGCCAACGCGGGCAACCCGCGCGGCCTCGAGGAGGTCGAGCTCTACCGCGTCGCCGACGACCCGGGGGAGCAGGACAACGTCGCCGAGACCGCCTCCGAGGATCTGACCGCGCTGCGGCAGTCACTCGCGAACGCGAGCGAGGCCGCGGCGCTGGGCGCCGTGCAGGGCGAAGCGGTCGAGATGGACGACGAGACCATGCGCCGCCTCTGCAGGCTCGGCTACATCGACGCCGCGATCTGCTGCCGGCGTGGCTTCCTCCCCGTGCGTCAGTGCTGCGAGCAGGGTCACCTCAGCGGCGAAGCCTGCGAAGGCCTCTGACGCCTGTCGCGGTCAGCCCTCGCCCGAGGCGCGCCGCGGGCGGGGCACGCGAAGCCGCGGGCCGTCCGGCGGGTTGATGACGGGCCGCTCGGTCGTGCGGGCCGGGATGCGCGCCGCGGGCGGAATGGGCGGCGGCCCCGATCGGACGGCGGGCGGCGTCGCGGCGTGTGCGGCGGGCGGCAGGGTCACGCCCTGCGTCTCCCACTCGCCGATGACCTTGGCGAGGCGCTCGCGCATCGCGCGCATGGTCGGGTAGCGGCTGTCCCGGTCCACCGCGAGCCCGCGCATGAGCGCCATGGTCAACGGGCCGGCGTAGTCCGGTCGGTGCGCGTCGAGCGGCGTCGGCCCATCCGTCGCCGTCGCGATGAGCACGTCGGTGAGGGACTCGCCCTCCACCGGGCACGCCGCGGCGAGCATCTCGTAGAAGGTGGCCGCGAGGGCGTAGACGTCGACACGCTCGTCGAGGTCGGCGAGGCCCCGCACCTGCTCGGAGGGCATGTATCCCGGCGTGCCGACGGCGCGACCGGCGCGCGTGATCTTCGAGCTGAGCCCGCCGCCGCCGAGCTCGGTGCCGCGCGCGAGCCCGAAGTCGAGCAGCTTCGGGATCGGAGGCCCGTCGTCTTCCTGGGCCACGAGGAAGATGTTGTCGGGTTTGACGTCGCGATGAACGATGCCCGCCGCGTGCACCGCCTCGAGGCCGCGGGCGATCCCCGAGAAGAGCGCGAAGGCCTCCGCGAGCGGCAGCGTGCGGCGGGCGGCGAGCAGGGCGCCCAGGGTCTGCCCCTTCAGCTTCTCCATGATCAGGTAGGGCTCACCCGTGTCGGCGGTGCCGACCTCGAACAGCTCCACCACGTTGCGATGGCGTACGGAGGCCAGCGTCCGGGCTTCACGTAGAAAGCGCGCCGCCGACTCCTCTCCGTCCGCACCGATCAGCAGCTCCTCGCGGAACTTCACGACCACCTGCGTGCGCAGCGCGAGCTGCTCGGCCACCCAGACGCTCCCCATCGACCCCGCGCCGAGCAGCTCGGTGATGCGATATCGACCCGCGAGGATCATCCCGGTCCGGTCGTAGAGCTCCTCCATCCGTCCCCCTTCACTGGATCATTACACCCCATGTCTCTGGTGGAAACACCCGAACCGGCAAAGCTGTGACCTCGCGGGCAGCGAGCTCCGCGCAGAGGGATCTTCAGGGGTCACCGAGGGCTCGCGTGCTCTCGCGCAGGCGCGCCCGGAGCGACCGGACCTCGCGGAGCAGGCCGTCGCGGTCCCAGCCCACGGCGGCGTCGGCGCCCATCCAGTCCAGCGCGCCGGGCACATCGGCGGTGATCCGCGCCGGGACCGGGAGCACGCGGGTCAGGGCGCTGAAGCTCATGCGCACGAGGCTCGCGCCGAAGCCGCTCCCTTCGTACACGTAGGCGACCCCACGCAGATCTCCGCGAAAGCGCTCGAGGAGACGGCGCGCCGCGCTCCGTGCGTCGCCCGGCAGCGGCTCGCCGCCCCGGAGATCGTCGATGTGCTCGCGCACGATGAGCAGGTACACGCCGTCGGGGTGGGACTCGCGCATCTTCGAGCCGACCTCGGCCAGGCGCTGGAAGTTGGTCGCGCTGGGCCGCTCGGCCGTGACCGAGATCAGGACCGGGCCGTACCCGCCCACCAGGCTGCGACCGAGGGTCGAGACGCGCGGCGCCACCGCCTCCCACTGCCACGCCTCGCGTCTCGCCACGTCGCCCTCCTCGCCCCTCGAGGCGCGAAGATAGGGCCAACGACGGGCGAGAGTCACCTCAGTGGAACAGAGCGTCGATCTGACCCGGGACCTCGCCGAGGTCCTGGTCTGGAAGCGCGCTAGCTGGCACGTCATCTCCCGAGGAGCGGGAGGTCGCCCACCACGGGCAGCCCGGAGGGTGCGGCCGGTTCCTCCCGAGGAGCGGGGGCGGCGGAGGGCGCGGCTCCGGGGGGCGCCGTGTTCGAGGGCGCGCTGTTCGAGGGCGCCGTGTTCGAGGGCGCGCTGTTCGAAGAAGCAGTTTCGGGCGGCGCGGGATCGGCTCGGCGGGTGGATGTCCCGCGCCGCGCCGGGCGCGCGCGGGGCGGCGACGGCGCAGGGACCTCGACCTCGACCGGCGGCTCGGCGGGCGGCTCGGTGGGGCCCCGAGGCTCGAGCGTGATGACGCGCGGCGGCGGCTCATCGGTGAACGTGATCTCGAAGGGCGCGTGGTCCTCCGCGGTCACGACCAGGGTGTGGGACGCGCCGTCGCGCGGGAGCTCCGTGTCCAGCGCGCCGACCCCGACCCCTTCCCCGTCGAGCACGATCTCCGCGTCGACCGGCGAGGTCGTGACCGACACCGCGTAGACGTCGTCTCCGTCGAAGAGCGACGCGATCGCCACCAGCGCGACCACGAGCGGCAGGCCGATGGCCACCCACATCACCGTGGCCGACCCGCCGCGCGCGACGGTTGGCGCGTCGTCGTGGGGCTCGAGCGCCGCGCGGGTGGCGGGCCCTGGGCCGCGCGGGTCGAGGTCCGCGAACCGCGTGCGACCGGCGTCGGAGGCGTGCGGGAGGAGCGCGTCCGCGAGCTCGAGCGCGGTGGCGAAGCGCGCGTCCGGCTCCCGCGAGAGGCAACGCAGGATGATCTTCTCCAGCCCCTTCGAGAGCTGGGGCGCGAGCTCTCGCGGGGGCGTGAACTTGCCCTCCGAGACCGCGTGCAGCAGCGCGAGCGGGCGCTGCGCGCCTTCGAACGGGCGCCGCCCGGTCACGCACTCGTAGAGGATCACGCCCAGCGCGTAGAGGTCGGCGCGGTGGTCGACCTCGCGGGCCGCGTCGATCTGCTCGGGCGCCATGTAGGCCGGCGTGCCGAGCACCTCGGCGGTGGCCGTCAGCCCCATCGTCGCGTCCTGCAGCTTGCTGATGCCGAAGTCGACGACCTTGGGCGACAGCGTCCCGGAGGGGAGCCGCGTGAGGAAGAGGTTCGACGGCTTGAGGTCGCGGTGCACGATGCCCGAGCGGTGCGCGGCCTCGAGCGCCGCGGTGACGGGCAGGAGCAGGTCGACCGCGTCGCTCGGCTCGAACGCGCCGTGGCGGCGGAGGTGCTGGGCGAGGTCCTCTCCCTCGAGCAGCTCCATCACGAGGTACGCGTATCCGCGCTCGAAGCCCGCGTCGTGCACGCCGACGATGTGCGGGTGGCTCACCTTCGCCACCGCGCGCCCCTCGCGGATCATGCGCTCGCGCGCCACCTCGCTGCGGCTCAGCCGGGGCTCGAGGACCTTGAGCGCCACCCGCTGCCGGAGCCGCTCGTGACGCGCCTCGTAGACCACGCCCATGCCGCCCTCGCCGAGCGTGCCCACGATCTCGTAGCTGCCGAGCCGCGCGCCGGCCGAGAGCGCCACCTCCATCGCTCGACGATACACGAACCGGGGTCGACGGCGCGCCCCCAGGGCTCGCCGGACCGTCAGTCCTGCTCGTCGCCGGTGACGTCGACCTCGACCACCGCGTCGTCCGCCTCGACGATGGCGTCGTCGGGCACGCGCTCGAGCCACTGCACCGCGAGCGGGTAGGTCCGGTCTCCGAAGTCCACCTCGACCAATCCGTCGGGGGTCGCGCCGAGCACGGTGCCCACGAGCACGCGCGCGTAGTGCGGCAAGGTCAGGGGGCAGTTGGGGGAGACCCGCACGCGGGCGCCGATCTCGTATTCGGTGGACACGCCCCGATCCTGACAGCGTGCAGGGGGGGCGTCACGTTTTCGAGCGGACGTGCTAAGGAGCGCCCATGTCTCACCGCATCGCTCAGCTGGTCCGCGGCGAGGTCTCGGTCGGTTCGCATGTCACCATCGAAGGGTGGGTGCGCACGCGCCGGGACTCCAAGGCGGGCATCTCGTTTCTCCAGATCCACGACGGCACCTGCTTCGCGCCGATGCAGGTCGTCGCGCCGAGCGAGCTGGGCAATTACGAGTCGGAGGTCCTGCACCTCAGCGCCGGCTGCGCGGTCCGCGCGAGCGGCGAGCTGGTCGAGTCCAAGGGCAAGGGCCAGACGGTCGAGATCAAGGCCGACGCCATCGAGGTGGTCGGCTGGGTCGACGACCCCGAGCACTACCCGATGCAGTCCAAGCGCCACTCGATGGAGCACCTCCGCGAGCACGCGCACCTGCGCCCGCGCACCAACCTCATCGGCGCGGTGACCCGCGTGCGGCACTGCCTCGCGCAGGCCATCCACCGCTTCTACGACGAGCGCGACTTCTACTGGGTCCATACCCCGATCATCACCGCGAGCGACGCCGAGGGCGCGGGCGAGATGTTCCGCGTCTCCACGCTGGACCTCGCGAACCTCCCGCGCACCGAGGACGGGAAGATCGACTTCTCGCAGGACTTCTTCGGCAAGGAGGCCTTCCTCACCGTGAGCGGTCAGCTCAACGTCGAGGCCTACTGCCTGGCGATGTCGCGCGTCTACACCTTCGGGCCGACCTTCCGGGCCGAGAACTCCAACACGCGCCGCCACCTCGCGGAGTTCTGGATGGTCGAGCCGGAGATCGCGTTCGCCGATCTCGCCGACGACGTGCAGCTCGCCGAGGACTTCCTCAAGTCGATCTACCGGGATCTGCTCGACCGCCGCGGCGACGACATGGCGTTCTTCGACCAGCACGTGCAGAAGGGCGTGGTCGCGCGCCTCGAGAAGCTCGTCGACAGCGAGTTCACGCGCATGGACTACACCGAGGCCGTCTCCAAGCTCGAGAAGAGCGGGCAGAAGTTCGACTTCCAGGTGAAGTGGGGCGTCGATCTGCAGTCCGAGCACGAGAAGTGGCTGACCGAGCACGTCGGTGGCCCGGTCGCGGTCGTCAACTACCCGAAGGACATCAAGGCGTTCTACATGCGCGTCAACGACGACGATCGCACCGTCGCCGCGATGGACGTGCTCGCGCCGGGCATCGGCGAGATCATCGGCGGCAGCCAGCGCGAGGAGCGCCTCGACGTGCTGGACGCGCGCATCGAGGAGATGGACCTCGAGGTCGAGCACTACGGCTGGTACCGCGACCTCCGCCGCTACGGCACCGTCCCCCACGCCGGCTTCGGCCTCGGCTTCGAGCGCGCCATCCAGTACGCGACGGGCGTGGACAACATCCGCGACGTGATCCCCTACCCCCGCGCCCCGCGTCAGGCCGACTTCTGAGCTCTCAGTCCCCCCCGGCTCATCGGCGGAGCATGCGCCGCTCGGCCTCGCAGCCGGACGCGCGATCGAGGTCGGCGAGCACGGCGTGGAGCGCGAGCAGCGCGAGGTCTTCGTCGGAGGCGTCGCTCCACGGATAGCGGAAGGGCGGCGTGCCACAGTACATCGTGCGGTCGCCGAGGGTGGTCGGCGGCGCCTGACCGGAGAGGACGGCCCACTCGCCGAGCGTGCCGGACGCGGCGAGCTCCCTCTGCACCGCCTCGCGACCCAGCGTGTACCAGAGGGCGTCCAGGCCGTAGCGCTCGGGCGTGCTCTCGAGGGGGACCCGGCCTTCACAGCGCCGCTCCTGGTGCTCGGCGTCGTAGGCACGCACGTGGTAGCGACCGTCCGGCTCCAGCCGCAGCTCGCCACCGCCGTGGAGCACGACGGGGGTCGGAGGCATCGGCGTCGCGACCGGCTCGATGGGCGCGCACGAGGCGTCGTCGAGGCGCGCCTCGAGCTGCCCGAAGAGCGCGGCCAGCGGGTCCTCGTCCGGGCAAGCGCAGACGTCGCGGCCGGCGTCGCTCCCGTCCTGGCCAGTCCAGCGGACGATCCACGTCCCGCTCTCGTCGCCGTCTCCCCCTGTGGGCCCATCGAGCAATGGCCCCACCCTCTTGGCGTCGACGAACCCCAGCTCGACGGTGCAACGCTCGAACCGCGGCTGGGCCCCCGAGGCGAGGCGGTGCATCTCGAGCACGCGACCCTGCAGCCGGTAGGAGGGCCGCTCGTGATCGGCGGCGCTCGAGCCGGGGAAGCTCGCGCGCTCCCACCGGACCTCGGCCACCGCGGCGACCTCGTCTTTGGGGAGATCGCCCCGCGGAGGCGGCGCGGGCGGAGGCGTGACCGAGCAGCCGACGAGCAAGAGCAATAGGCTGCCGCGGGGGAGCACCCCCGCACGCTACCAGACGCGGCGGGCGAGTCGGCGGCGAGGCGACGCGGCTCACGGCTCCGCGCCGGCGGGGCCTTGCGGATCTCCCAGGTCTTCAGCCGCGGCCGGCGCCGCCTCCGGCGTGACGGGCGAAGCGGCCTCCTGCTCACCGTCCACCACCACCGGCTCCACCGGATCGGGTGGCGCCTCCTGCTCGCCGTCCACCACCATCGGCTCCACCGGGGCGGGTGGCGCCTGCGACGCGCGCTCGTGGTCAGCCGTCTCGTCGTCGATCGGCTCGTCCGCCGGGCGCACGGGCGGCAGCGGCGCGTCCACCGCGCCGATGACGGTGAGGAACGCCAGCACCGACTCCATGTCTTCGTCCGAGAGGTACTCGTCTCGGATGGCGGGCATCGCGCGGTTGCCCTCGCGGATCTGCCGCCGCATCTGCGCCGGAGACCAGCGGTAGCCCTCCGGACTGACCCGGCCCGCGTGACAGGGAACGCAGAACGTTCGAAAGACCTGCCCTCCACGCTCGATGTCCCTGGAGCGCAGGGGCCCGGCGTAGCTCGCGACGGCGGCAGCCTGGTTGCCGCCACAAGACGTAGTCAGCCCGATCGCCATCACGAGGCTCGCGCCCAAGAGACCCCTCGACCCCTGAATCCTCATCGCTCCCCCCGGTACGCAAGGTACCTCAGCGCGCCGCCCGAAGACGAGCCCGCGCGTCGATTCTCGGGCGCGCCCCGCGCTACCACGATCGACAGCCTCACTGCGGCTGGGGAGAACGACGAACGACGAGGATCGTCCCCGAAGGCGCCCGCCCCTTGACCCGGCGCGGGGCGCGGTGCGACCACGAGAGCATGCGCGCGATCCAGATCCAGCGGACCGGTGGACCCGAGGTGCTCGAGCTCGTCGACGTCGAGCTGCCGCCGCCCGGGCCGGGCGAGGCCACGGTCCGGCACACGGCGATCGGGGTGAACCTGATCGACACCTACCATCGGAGCGGGCTCTATTCGCTGCCGGGCCTCCCGCACGGGCTCGGCACCGAGGCCGCCGGGATCGTCGAGGCGGTGGGCGAGGGGGTCGAGATCCCGCTCGGGAGGCGCGTGGTGTACTTCCAGGGACCGCCGAGGTCCTACGCGGAGGCGCGGAACGTCCCGGCCGACCGGCTGGTGCGCATCCCCGACGCGGTGGGAGACGCGGTCGCGGCGGCCGCGCTCCTGAAGGGCATGACGGTCGAGTACCTCATCCGCCGCACGTTCGCGGTCGAGCCCGGGATGACCGTGCTGTTCCACGCCGCGGCGGGTGGGGTCGGCACGATCGCCTGCCAATGGCTCTCGCACCTCGGCGCGACCGTGATCGGCACCGTCTCGACCGAGGCGAAGGCGGAGCACGCGAGGAAGAACGGCTGCGCGCATCCGATCCTCTACACGGAGGAGGACTTCGTGGAGCGGGTCCGCGCGATCACCGACGGCGCGGGCGTGCCCGTGGTCTACGACAGCGTCGGTAAGGACACCTTCGACGGGTCGCTCGATTGCCTCGCCCCGCGCGGCATGCTCGTGGCGTTCGGCAACGCGTCGGGCAAGCCCGGGCCGTTCGATCCGATGCGGCTCGTGGAGAAGGGCTCGCTCTTCCTCACGCGGGCCTCCCTCTTCCACTACGTCGCGACCCAGGAGGAGCTCGCGGCGAGCGCGAAGGCCCTCTTCGACGTCATCGCGAGCGGCGCGGTCAAGATCCACATCGGCCAGCAGTTCGCGCTCGAGGACGCCCGCGCCTGCCACGAGGCGCTCGAGTCACGCCAGACCGTCGGCTCCACGCTGCTCGTGCCTTGAGCCGATCCCGATCCGCCGCCCGGGAGGGGAGATCGTGTCCCGTTCGGCGTACGCTCGCGTCGTGCTGGCCTTCGTCGTCGAGATCGCGACCTTGCTCGCCGCCACCGTCGGCGGCTCGATCTGGTGGCGCGCGCAGCGCGGGGTGAGCCGGTGGCTCGGCGTCGTACCTGTCGCCGCCTATGTGCTCACGCAAGCTTCACTGCACCTGCTCACCGACGTCGACACCTTCGCTCCCGCCTACCCGTGGGCGCTCGGCGCCATGGGCCTGGCCGGCGTCGCCGGGGTCGCGCTGGGCGTTCGCGGGGCCCGACCCGACGGCTCGTGACGCTTCGAGGCGCGAACGCGCGCAGGCGATCAGGAGGCGCCGCGGGCGTTGCCGACCGCGTTGGACAGCGCGCCCTGGAACACCGCGGGGTCGGAGTAGATCCGCATCTTGTCGCCGAGCTCCGCGAACTCCCGGACGAAGTCGGCGGTGAGCTGCACGAAGCGGCTGGCGGTCAACATGCTCGCGTGACGCAGGCGATCGCGATGCCGACCGAGCCACCGCGCCCACTCGCTGCTGACGTCGACCGAGGGACCGCGCGCGCCGCTCGCGTCGATGAAGAGCTCGACCAGCCCCGCGCCGTCGAGCAGAGGCGCGAGCGCGTCGAAGGGCGCCTGCCCGAGCTCGCCCACGTCGGTCCCGGTGATGGTGACGAGCACGACCCCGGGCGCGAGCCCGTCGATCACCATCGTGCAGTGCAGCCCCTCGAGGCGAGTCTCCGTCATCATCGAAAGCGGTGCCACGCGTGGAGCCGACTGTCCACACGGGGTGAGTGGCCGCAGCGCCGAGATCGAGATCGGTTGCGGATCCACGGAGTTTTCAGCGCCGAAAGTGAGATCGATACCGAATTGGCGGAGTTTCCAGCGCGGAAGGGTCATGCGGTTGCGATCTCGCGGAGTTTCCAGCGCCGACGGTCCGATCCCTGGTGTTCGGGCGGAGTTTCCAGCGTCCACTTGATATGATCTATCAACTACGCGGAGTTTCCAGCGTCCAGTTGATATGATCTATCAACTGGGCGGAGTTTCCAGAGTCCAGTTGATATGATCTATCAACTGCGCGGAGCTCCCAGCGCCAAGACGCAAGCAGTTTCCGTTTCGCCGCAGTTTCCAGCGTTGAAGCGCAATCGAACACAGATCGTTCTCGGTGCACGTCCTCGGTCCGATGGGCCTGTGACGCCCGATGGCCTTCCATGCGTCGTGCAGCTCCCCTCGAGAGCTCCTCTGCCGATCGGGATGTGACCGCTCAAGGATGACGGAAGCGCACGACGGTCCCCGGCGAGATGACGCCGCTGCACGAGTAGCGAAGCTCGTCCGAGCCGGCGCCGTGAATGATGCCGGCGAATGGGCCGAGAGGGAGCCCCGAGGGCACCCCCGCCGTGTAGCAGAAGTCGATGTCGCCGGTGCTCTCGTGAACGACGGCGACGACGGAGCCTGTGCCGGCCGACCACGTGCGATCCCATTGCACGAGGAGCTGTCGTGCCGGCGCCTGTCCGACGATCTCGTGCGCGACGACCCCTTCGGTTCCCCAGTTGGACATCGGAGCGATGGCCTCACGTGCGACCGACCCGCGGCAGCTCGTGCCACCGTACGGATTCAGGCCCTGGTCGAACATCATCAGCCCCATCTGGGCCAGGTACACCTCGTCCCAAGACGTTCCGTAGAAGTCGACCTCGAAGTCGAGCGGCACGACCCGCGCTCCGTACTCCCAGCCGATCGGAGCACGCGTCGCCCCCGGCCCGGGTATCGGGCACGGCATCTCCGACACCGGCACCGACAGCGCACAGCCGCGATAGCCGAACCGATCGGAGCCGAAGGCCGTGCACTCCGCCGCGCCCCCTCCAGCGCAGAGCCCCTCCCTGCACGCGCCGCTAGCGCAGTCGGCGTCGGCTTCGCAGTAGGCGTACGCCGAACAGCGCGGACAGGTCGTGGCGCCTCCACAGTCGACGGCGGACTCGTCTCCGTTTCGTACCCCGTCGGCGCAGCTCGGGGCCACGCACACGCCACTCACGCACGACCCGGAGACGCAGTCGGAGCCCGCGAGGCAGGCGCGTCCGTCGGCGCAGCGCACGCAGCTCTCGCCTCCGCAGTCCACGTCCGTCTCGGCTCCATCGCGCGCTCCGTTGCCGCAGTAGAGCGCGCGACAGACGCCGGACCGGCATAGCCCCGAGAAGCAGTCACCGTCGGACACGCAGCTCTCCCCCGCGAGGCAGCCGGGGCAGAGAGGGCCGCCGCAGTCCACGTCCGTCTCGGCTCCGTCACGCAGGCCACTCGCGCACGCGGGGGGCCGCTCCTGGAGCTCGAAGACGTAGCTCGGGGAGCGATCGGACAGCTCGGGGGGCGGGTACGACGTGGTCAGACGCATGAGATACGACTGCCCCGCGACGACGGGAAAGCTCCCGACGTGCGCGCGCCCGGGCCCCGTGGAGGTGCAGTGGAGCGAGCCGCTCGCCGCACACCCGGCGGGACGCACGAGGAGGCCGAGATCGCTCGCATCCTGCTTCGAGACCCGGTAGTCGACCGAGCCTGTGAGGGTCGCCGTGAAGGAGAGGTCAGAAGACGCGTACACGGAGCTGCAGGGGCTGCCCGGTGGGAACGTCCGGTGGAAGGCGCCCGCGACGACGTTCACCCCCGGCCGCAGGACCTGTGTCCCGGCGCAACCCGGCGGCGCCGGAGCACAGAGCCCGGACGCGCAGACCCCCGAGGCGCACCCGTCGTTGCGGGCGCAGGCCTCGCCGTCGCAGCTCCCGCAGGGTCCGCCGCAGTCCACATCGCTCTCACCCTGGTTGCGGTATCCGTCGCCGCACGACGCGCAGTGAGTGCCTTCGCAGTCCCCGTTTCGACAGTCCGCGTCACGAGCACACCGGCGCCCCTGCCCGCAGGCGTCGCAGGCGCCTCCGCCGCAGTCGATGTCCGTCTCGGCGCCGGTTCTCAATCCATCCATGCAGGACGCACAGGCTCCGTCCTCGCACCGGCCGAGGCAGTCGGTGTCGACGGCGCAAGCCCGGCCATCCGGGCACGCGGCGCACTCCGCGCCGCCGCAGTCGACCGACGTCTCGGCGCCGTTGCGGACGAGGTCGGAACAGCTGGGGTCGGCGCACGCCCCCGAGACACAGACCTCGCTCTCACAGTCGTCGTCTCGCGAGCAGGGCTGGCCAGGCCCACACGGCGGGCACCCACCGCCGCAGTCCAGGCCCACCTCGTCGCCGTTGATCAACCCGTCGGTGCAGGTCGGGGGCCGACACACGCCGCCTACGCAGGACCCGCTGACGCAGTCCGCGGCACCTCGGCAGGTGCCGCCCTCGGCGCACGGTGAGCAGCCGCCCCCACAGTCCACGTCGGGCTCGTCGCCATTCTGCAGCCCGTCATCGCAGCGCGGTACCGCGCAGCGCATGTCGGCGCAGACGCCGCTGGCGCAATCCTCCCCGAAGACACATGGCAGCCCTGGGCCGCAGCCGGGACAGGAACCGCCGCAGTCGACGCCGACCTCGTCGCCGTTCTCGACCTCGTCGTCGCACCGGGGAGCGGCACAGGTCTCGGCTTCACAGACGCCGCTCGCGCAATCCGACGCCCCGGCGCACGCATGACCCACGCTGCACGGCCTGCAAGGGCCTCCGCACGTGGGGCTCGGACCGCAGCGCGCGACGGCACCGTCCCGAGGACCCGCTGCGTCCCGGCCAGCGTCCGGGCCAGCGTGAGACGAAGCGCACGACGCGACGACGAGGACGAGGGCCAGCCATGGACAACGCTCCATACGACGTCCGGGTAGACACCAGTTTGATCGACACAAGGGCCGCAACCCTGCCTGACGAGGACTCCGTCCAGCGCGGGTCGTGGCCGGTCGAGCGGGGACGGCTGGCGGTCGGCGAGCGCACCTCGCGCATCCTCGTCCAGGCCGAGCGGGGCCTCGTCGCGGCTCGCACGTGTCACGGCGACCGCGGAATGAGCCCGGCGCCCGTGGCATTCTCACGCCGTGAACCGTCGCACCCTGGACCTCGTGCTCGCGGGCGGCGCGGCCGGCTTCTTTTTGCCGGTTCAGCTGGCCGCGGCGGCGCTCATCCGCCTCGAGGACGGCGACCCCGCGATCTTCCGCCAGGAGCGGCTCGGCAGAGGCCGGGTGCCCTTCGTCGTGCCCAAGCTCCGCACCATGCGGGACGGCGAGGTGACCCGGGTCGGGCGGTGGCTCCGGGCGACGGGGCTCGACGAGACGCCGCAGTTCCTCTGCGTGCTGCGCGGCGACATGGCGATCGTGGGGCCGCGCCCGCTGACCGCCGCGGACGTCGCCCGCCTCGGCTGGACGGGGCCGGCGCACGACGCGCGCTTCGACGTCGCGCCGGGAATCACCGGCCTCGCGCAGGTCCTCGGTGGGGTGAGCGCGCGGCACTCGCGGGCGCTGGATGCGCTCTACGCGCGACGCGCCTCGGTGCGGCTCGATCTGTGGTTGATCGGCGTGTCGTTCGCCATGAACGTCGCCGGGAAGGAGCGCGTCCGGAGCTGGTTGAGGCGCGGCCCGCGACCGCTGGGCCGCCCCGCACGACCGCTCGAGAGGTGGGCGGCAACGATCGCGCGCGCCGGGGTGTCCCAACTCCGATGACGATCTCGCCCGAAGCCCCGTTCCGCGAGCACGTTCGCCCGCGCCCCCTCCCTCGCCCCTTCCGGGAGCCGCCCCCGCTGCCGCGCGGGACCGGACGGCCCGAACGCAAGACGGCGCTCCTCATCAACCCGTTCTACCCGAAGGATCCGCACGCCAGCTTCGGCAAGCACGTGCTGACCCCGACCCTCGCGCTCACCAGCGTGGCCGGGGCGACGCCGGCCGACTGGGAGGTGGCCTACTGGGACGAGAACCTGCTGAGCGGCCCCGCGCCGGCCGCCCCGCCTCCCACGGTGGTGGGCATCACGGTGCACCTCACCTTCGCCGAGCGCGCCTTCGCGCTCGCGCGCGCCTACCGGGCGATGGGCTCGAAGGTCGTGCTCGGCGGGCTGCACGTGATCTCGTGCCCCGAAGAGTGCGCGCCGCACGCGGACGCGCTGGCCATCGGCGACGGCGTGCAGCTCTGGGGACGCATCCTCGACGACGCCGCGCACGACCGGCTCGCGCCGCGCTACGAGGTGGACTTCCGGAGCGACTACGCGGCGGATCCCGCGCCGCGGCGAGACCTCTTGCCGCGCCGCGCCTTTCTCACCACCACCAGCCTCAACGCGACCCGCGGATGTCACAACCGCTGCGGCTTCTGCTACCTCGCCACCGACGGGCTGCGCATGCCCTACCGGATGCGTGACCCGGCGCAGATCGCGCGCGAGATCGAGCAGGACGGCCAGCCCTACGTCGTCTTCACCGACAACAACCTGGGCTCCTCCAAGCGCTACTTGCACCGCCTGTGCGAAGCGCTGCGCCCTCTCGAGATCATCTGGAGCGCGGCGGTCACCATCGACGTGACCGATGACCCCTCGCTCGTCCGCGCGATGGCGCTGAGCGGCTGCACGGGCGTCTTCATCGGCTTCGAGAGCCTCTCGGGCGACAACCTCGACGACGCACGCAAGAAGACGCCGCGGCCCGAGGACTACGCGCGACGGGTGCGGCTGCTCCACGACCACGGCGTCCAGGTCAACGGCAGCTTCGTGGTCGGCTTCGATCACGACCGGCCGGGCTGCTTCGCCGAGCTGGCCGACTGGGTCGAGGACAACCGCCTCGAGAACGCCACCTATCACATCCTCACGCCCTACCCGCGCACGCCGCTCTTCCGGCAGCTCGAGGCCGAGGGGCGCATCCTGCACCGCGACTGGCGGCGCTACGACACCGCGCACGTCGTCTTCCAGCCCAAGCACCTGCGGCCCGACGAGCTGCAGCGCGGCTACGAGTGGCTCTACCAGCGGACCTTCAGCCCGTCGTCCATCTGGCGCCGGCGACCGGACGACCCGCGCGCGGTGCCGCCCTACCTGGCGATGGCCTACCTCTACAAGCGCTCGAACCCCCTCTGGCGCCTGCTGATCGAGAAGGACCTGACGCAGTGGGCCTGGAGACCGCTCGTGGAGTGGACGCGGCTGCGGCACGTGAGCCGGAGAGCGGAGCTCGCCGCGCGGCCGCTCGAGGGCGCGGCGACGAAGGTGCGCCTCCCGACCGTGGTGCACGCCAGCGTGTGATCACGCTGCCCCGCAGCCGCCTCCTCCGTCGTCGTCGGCACCTCGAAAGCGGTGCCACGCGCTCGACCCTTCCCCGTCCTCGTGGTTCGTGCTTCCGGTTCCCCGTTCCGGCGTCACTCACCACGAAGGGCTGGGGGCGTGCTAGGCTCGGTTCCGCTTACGCTGGCCGAATCCGCTGGTATCATCCAACCGGACCCCCGCCTCCTCTCACGATCGGAACCAACCGTGCGCATCTCTCTCTTGCTGATCAGCTCACTGCTCGTGACCGCCTACGGGTGCGATTCGGACCCGATGCCCACGGATGGCGGCCGACCGACCGACAGCGGGTCCGCGGTGGACGCCTTCGTGCCGGACGACGACGCGGGGGGCGGGGTCGACTCGGGGCCCGGGGAGTCGTGCTCGGACGGGCTGCGCAACCAGGACGAGTCGGACATCGACTGCGGCGGGGTCTGCCCGGGCTGTGACGAAGGCGACGCCTGCGGCGCCCCCTCGGACTGCGCGATGGGGGAGTGCATGGGGGGCGTCTGCGACGCGAGCGTCGACTGGGGGATCACGAACATCGAGGTCGTGAGCGAGGCGCACATGCTCCGGAGCGGCCAGCGTTGCTACGAGATCAGCTGCCCGGCGGGCAAGCAGGTGCTGAGCGGCGGCTTCCACTACACCTCGACGGTCACCAACCCGCACGACGGGGTGAGCCGGCCGATCACGGACACCACCTGGGAGGTGTGTTCGTCCGCCAGCATCGGGGAGCGCACGGAGACGATCGTCTATGCGGTGTGCGGGAACGTGGCGTCGCACTCGGTCGAGTTCGTCGACACGGTCTTCCCCGGCTCGACCACCGGCATGCGGCACGTGGTCGACGTCCCCTGCGCGAGCGGGGCGCCGACCATCGTCGGCTACGGACGCCAGGGCGGCTCGTCCGGGAGCAACGCGAACGGCGCGCCGTATGCGGCGCATCTGGTCGGAGGCATGGCGCGCGCGGCCTACCAGCCGCCGCCGGTGGGTCGCGACTACAGCGGCCGCACGTACGCCGTGTGTGCGGCCAACGCGCTCCCGAACATCGTCAGGGAGATGACGAGCGCGGCCCCGGGCGCGTCGGGGTGCGCGACGGCGCGGTGCCCGGCCGGGCAGGTCATGGTCGGCGGCGGCCACGAGTTCTTCTCCGCGACCGACAGCACGGAGTGGAGCGACACGAACCGCCTGGCCGCGAACCGGCCGGACGGCATGGACGGCTGGTACGTCTGCTACAACAACAACACGGTCACCGACGCGCAGGTGACGGCGAAGGTGCACTGCATCGACGCGCCGTGAGCGCCCGCTCGTCGGGATCGTCGCGCCGCCGGCCGCGGCCCCATCCGGGGTTCGGATCTCCGGCGCGCCCGCCGTTCTGGGCCCCGTCGTGTCCGTTCGCGTCCGAAGCACCCTGATCGCGTCGTCCCGAGCCGGGCTCTTCAAGCTCGGCCATCGCGAGGCGTACGAGGACGCGCTGGGTCCCGGCGCCGCGGCCCACCTGCGCGACGCGTCGATGATCGCGCAGTGGCTGCCCATGGACGACGCGGTGTCGCACTACGGCGCGGCCGACGCGATCGGGCTGAGCGAAGCGCAGATGCTCGAGGTCGGCGACGTGGTCGGGGCTCGCCTCGAGGGGGCGCTCTGGGGGAGCGTGGCGCGGACCGCGCGCCGGGCGGGGTTCACCCCGTGGACCACGCTGCGCCGCCTCGACCGCATCTGGGGTCGCATGTACGACGGAGACCGCGTCGAGGTCACCCAGGCGGGCCCCAAGGACGCGGTGATCCACATCCGCGACAACCCCCTGTGCGACATCCTCTACTGGCGCGTGGCGCTGAGCGGGCTGATGAAGGGGACGACCGAGATCTTCGCGCGGTCCGCGTTCGTCAAGGTGTGCGCCGAGGGCCCGGGGCACGCGCGCTTCGACGTCGCGTGGGCCTGAGCGCGGCCGCTCTCGAGCGCTCTCGCACGCGCAGGTTCAGCCTCGACTTCGGGGGGTCGACCCGACGAGAACGAGGCTGACCCCCGCCCCGGGGGCGGGGCGACGCGAAGATCACGAGGTTCGACCCCGTCCGCGGCGGGTCGACCCGCAAGAAACGAGGCTCGACCGCGAGGTTCGAGCCGCTCTGCGCCGATGGTGTCCTCGCGCCTCATTGCCGAGCGCGAGGGAGAGTTCCAGCCGAGCATCCGCTCGGACGAGACGCATGGCTACCCGCTCGTGCCCGACGAGAGAACGTCGTAGGGTACCGGGTCGAGACGGGAGGCCGCGCTCTCGTCGACGGCCACCACCGACCAGCCAGCCTGTCACCGATGCCCTCACCGACCTCGGCGAAGACGAACACGGCGCGGCAGATGGGCGCGCTCGTCGCGACGCACGCGACGCCGTGGGGCCTCGCCGTCTTCGTTTTCATGAGCGGCTACGCGAACCGGTTCGCCTGCGACGATGCCATCATCAACGCGCGCGTGGTGGCGAACGTCCTGGCCGGGGACGGCCCCGTGCTCAACGCCGGCGAGCGCATCGAGGCGGTGACCAGCCCACTGTGGCTGCTCGTCCTGTCCATCGCCGCCTGGCTCGGGGTGTCGGTCGAGGTCGCTGCCGTCTGGCTCGGGTTGCTCGCGTCGTCCGTGGCGGTGGGTTGGACCGCCCACACCGCGGCGCGGCTCTGGCCCGGCGAGGGCCCGGTGCTGCCGCTCGGTGGGGTCGTCTTCGTCTGCCTCCCGGCGTCTTGGCAGTTCTTCACGAGCGGCCTGGAGAACGGGCTGATCTATCTGTGGTTGGCCGCGAGCTTTCATCTGCTCGTCGACCTGGCCCGGGTGGACGGGGCCTCCCGCCTACGGACCACGCTCACCGGCGCCGTCGTGGGGCTCGGGCTGTTGGTGCGGCCCGACCTCGGGTTCACCGTGGCCGGGTTGCTGGCGTCGGGGCTCTTGGTGGCGCGGTCTCGGGGAGACGGCGCCCGTGCCGCGGCGGCGCTGATCCTCGGCGCGCTCGCGCTGCCGTTGACCGTTCAGCTCCTGCGCATGGGCTACTACGGCGCCGTCGTACCCAACAGCGCCATCGCGAAGCTCCCGGACGGTCACCGGATCGAGCAGGGTCTGACCTACCTGCGTGACTTCTACGGCCGCTATTGGTTGTGGGTGCCGCTCGGGATCGTGGCGTGGATCGGCCTGCGTGCGCTGCGCATCGGGGACCCGAAACGACGACCGCTGATCCTCGGCGCCCTCGCCGCCGCGGCCCTCGCCCGACACGCCTATATCGTCTGGATCGGCGGTGACTTCATGCACGGGAGGTGGTGGCTCCCGCCGCTCTTCCTCGTGCTGATGCCGGTGATGGCGTTCCGACTCCCCGCCGCGTCAGGGAGGCGACGCCTCGAGCTCGCCGGCTTGGCCGCGATCGCCGTCTGGAGCGTGATCGTGGCCTCGAGCGTGCGCCCGAGCGCCGACCGAGACGACCACATCTCCGACGAGCGGAGAACCTGGGTCGAGTGGTCCGGCCGCGAGCACCCGATCCTCGCCAGCGACTACTCCGCTCTCGGTTGGTACGACGTCGGCGCGGAGTACCGAGCCCTCGCCGCGTCACCAGGCCCGCGACGCCTCGTGCTGAGCGGCCGGTTCTGGGGAGAGCCGGCCACGTACGACGCAGCGGATTGGTACCCGCCGAGCGTTCGTCTCGTCGGCGACGCGTGCCCGCTCGGAGTCCTCTCCGTGGTGGCCGGCCGCGACGTGTTCATCGTCGACCGTTGGGGCCTCGGAGATCCGTACGCCGCGCGGATCGAGCGGCTGCTCGAGGGCCAGATCGGACACGAGCGCATGCTCGAGAACCCCTGGCTGTTGGCCCGGCACGCCAGCGTCGACATGCCGCTGGACGAGCGCGGTCGGAGCGCACGGCGAGCGCTGCGATGCGGGTTGCTCCGAGAGCTACACCTCGCGACGACGGCGCCGATGACACCCGCCCGGTTCGCGCGGAATCTCTGGCACGCCTGGGATCTGACGTGGCTGCGCATCCCCCGCGACGTGGGCACCGCCGAGCGTCTCTTCTGCGGCGACTGACGCAACCCCCGAGATGGCTCAGCGAGCCAGACGAACGAGCGCCGCGTCGAAGTCCGCGTTGGCGCTGAAGGAGCCCGAGAAATCGACGTCCCCCTGGAATTCTCCCGCCATCCAGACGTCGCCGGTGGCGGAGCGCACCACCGCGCGCGGTCGCTCGTCACCGGTTCCGCCCCAGGAGCGCGCCCACGCCAGTGTCCCATCCGCACGCCAGGTGGTCGCCGCCCAATCGGAGCCAGCGACGTGCGCGAGCGGTACTCCACCCACCGTGCCGGCTCCGTTCAGAATCGTGGCGACCGAGATCTCGTCCGCATCGTCCACATCGACCTTGGTCGGGAAGTCGAACATGCCCACCGAAGAGATGGAGCGAGCCCAGCGCGGAGTCCCCATGAGGCTGGTCGTCGCGACGTAGATGTCCCAATGGCCGCCCGACATGAGGTCAGACGGACCGAATGAGAGGCTGTCCTCGAACGTCCCCGTGATCGCGAGGAAGTCGGTCCCGAAGGCGATGTCGCTCACGAGGTCGTCGCCAGCGTTCGCGAAGGTGACGTGCCAGTCCCGAACGCCGTCGGTGGTCACGCACGCGACGAGGCCGTCGAGCCCGCCTGCGCTGGTCAGGGACGCTCCCTCGAAGTCCGCCGTGCCTGTGAAGTGCCCGGCAGCACATACGCGGCCGGGCGTCGCGGCGACGCCGTCGAACACGTTGCCCCCAGCGCCCTCGACCGCGACCGCCCACAGCGGGGTCGACGTGGATGCGTCGGCTGAGAGCGCGAACAGGACCCCATCGGTCATGCCCGCGCCCGCCAACACGCTGCTCGCGAAGGAGAATCCATCCTGGATGTTGCCAGCCACGTAGACGCGGCCTGGAGCGACCGTGAGCCGCCGGGCCTCGTCGTCACCCACACCGCCGATGGAGCGGCGCCAGCGGAGCGCGCCGCTGGCCGGGTCGAGGGCGAGGACGAACATGTCGGCTCCCCCGGCCGAGCTGAGCGGTAGCGAGTCGACCGTGGCCGCGTCTACGAAGGTGCCCGTCACGACCACGCCGACGGTCGGATCGAAGTCGAGGCTCTTCGCGACATCGTCTCCCGCGCCACCCAGCGTCTCGACCCAGCGGAAAGTCCCGTCAGCGGCGAAGCTCGCGACGAACGCATCCAATCCGACGGCGGTGCGCGCGGTGCCCGTCCCGAAATCGACCGATCCCGTGAAGGAGCCCGCCACGTACACGGCGCCCGCGGCGTCGGTGACGAGGGAGTTGATGCCGTTGAAGCCAGCCGTCCCGATCTGGATGAACCGCTCCACGCTCGGACGGCAGGCGCTGTCGGAGCAGTAGGTGCCGGGGTCACACGCGTTGTCGCACGCGCCGCAGTGAGCATCGGCGCTCGTCGTGTCCACGCAGCTCGTGCCGCACATCATGCGGGGCGCGACACATCCGGCGTCGCCTCCGTCGCCTCCGTCGTCGAGCGCGGCGTCGACACCAGCGTCGTGTCCGCCGTCGAGCGTCGCATCTGGAGCCACGGTGGCGTCAGCGCGTCCCGAGTCCGTGTCGCCGCCCTGCAGCGAGCCGGGGTCGAGCACGAGCGAGCACCCGGAGAGAATCACGAGCGAGAGAAGAAGACCGCTGCGCATCAGAACGTGCCCCCTACCGCCGCGCCGGCGGCCGTGGGGCTCACCCACGGCACCAAGCGGGCGGTCTGCGTGTCAGCGCCGTCATCGCCCGCGCCGAGGATGATCAGCACGGTGCCCGCGACGACACCGGCGAGCCCGATCGCGAGGGAGACGTCGGCGACGACGTTGTAGGTCGAGAGGGTCGAGACCTCCGCGTCTGTGCAGCTGCCACCGCACTGCGACTCGAGGGTTCCGTACTCGCCGAGCGCCAACCCGCCGAAGATACCGAAGCTGGCGAGGCCAGCCCCGCCAATGGCGGTGACCACGATGCCCGCGGTCATCAACCCCCCGCCGCCGGACTCCGCCGCGGACGGCCCTGAGTCGGCGGAAGCCTCGGTCGACTCCGAATCCGAGGCATCCGAAGAGTCCCGGTGCTCGATCGCGCCTTCGTCCATCTCGACGCGCGTCTCGAGCTCTCGAAGGCGTTCCTCGACCTGTTGGCGATTCTCGGCGTCATCCGCGGCCTCGCGTAAATAGCGACGGTACGCGTCGCGCGCGTCGCGGATGCGACCGAGCTCCTCGTAGCAGCGACCGACGTTGAAGAGGATCAGCGCCTGACGAGGGTGACCGTCGAGGAGGTCGTAGGACTCCCGGAACGCCTGGAGCGCGAGCGCGTAGTTCTGGTTCTCGTAGTACGCCGTTCCCCGCTCGAACACCTCGCGGGCGTGCTCGAGGTCGGACTGCGCCGATGCGCTCGAAGCGAACGAGGCTGAGACGAGAGCGACCGTGGCGAGAGAGGCTGAGGCGACCAGCAGCATGGAGAGCAGCCGCGCCTCGGACCGACGACGAATCATGAGCACCAGACCCCCTTCTGCGAACAGGCCCGATACTGCAAGAAGCGCGATCGCGCGGCAAGTCGCGCTCGCCGATCGTCGAGCTCGGTGCGCCCGCTGATGGGACCGGCTCATCCGCCGCCGACGGGCGACGCGCGATCTGCGCTGGCGTCAGTAGAGCAGCTCGAAGAGCGTGTAGAAGAAGGCGGCGAAGACGAAGGCGGGGAGGGCGAGCTGGACGTAGCCGGCGTCGGCGAGGCTGTTCATCACGCTGTTGTCGGGCACGGCGACGGTCTTGGTCTTCGAGCTGGAGCTCTTCGGGTTCATGCCCGGAGCTACAGCGAAAGGCGGGCCAACCGTCCTCGCCCGGGGGATCGGGCGGGAAGGTGTGGCGATCATGCGCAGTGAGGCGTCGGATCGCCGACATCGGCGTCAGAGCTGCGCGGCTCGCCTCAGAAGATGATGTCGCAGTCGAGGTCGCCGATGCCCGAGGCGTTGTCGTCCTCGTCGCACTCGGTGACCGCGCCCACGTCGCTGCCGTCGTCGTCCACGACCGCCGTGAAGGCGTAGGGCGGCGCGCCCGCGAGCGCGACGTCGGCGAGCTCCACCACGGTGGTCGCGCCGGGCAGGAGCGGCACCGTGGTCGGCACGGTCCCGAGGAGCGCGCCGCGCATGTCGGGGCTGCCCTCGTAGAAGCTGACCTGGACGCCAGCCGGGGCGCCGAGGCTCCCCTCGTTGGTGATCCGCGCGCGCAGGGTCGCCGACTCGGGGCAGCCGTCGAGGAGCACCTCGAGCGCGAGCACCTTGAGGTCGGGCGCGTTGAAGACGCCCTCGCCCTGCGTGTTCTGGCGGTAGTTGTTGAGGCCGGGCGTGGACCAGTTGTCCATCTCCGTGCGCGGCACGCCGCCCGTCGCGGTCACGTTGGTGACGTGGTAGGCGTGCTGGTTCCAGATGCGCCGGGTGCGCACCCAGAGGTCGCGCATGTCGCCGTAGACGAAGAGGCCCTCTCGCTGCCCGTCCCAGGCAGGGTCGATGCCCCGGCACTGGGCCGGGAGCGACGTGTGCCGGTCGTTGGCCACGATAACGATCTCGGAGTTGCCGTCCGCGTCCACGTCGGCCACGAGCGGGTACTCGTGAATGGTCGCGCTCGAGTTCGGGATTTCGACGAGCACCATTCCGTCCGCGCCGCGGTAGACGCGCACGAAGCACTCGTCGGCGTAGACGACCTCGGCCGCGCCGTCGCCCTCGAAGTCGAACACGCTCGAGCCCGTCGCGTTGCTGCTCACGTCCTGGGTGGTGCGCGACCAGAGCACGCCGCTCGGCTCGGTCGGGTCGTAGACGCTGTAGCTCGCCGCGCCCGCGACGCCGATCTCGGGCAGGCCGTCTCCGTCGAAGTCGGCGATGGTCGGCGGCCCACCGCGGCCTCCGCCGGGCTGGGCGATCGGGCCCCACTCCACGGCGCCGGTCAGCCCGTCGAGGAGGTAGAGGTTGCCGGACGCGACGAGCACGACCTCGGGCTGCGGGTCGGCGTCGAACTGCGCGCTGGCCGGGTAGCCGTCCGGGATGCTGGTGGTGGCCCACAGTGGGGTGCCGTCGGCCTCGTAGGCGCGCCGGCCGCTGACCACCTCGGGGGCGCCGTCGAGGTCGATGTCGGCCACGGCGCTGATGCCGCCGGTGTAGCCGCTGTTCGTGCCCTCCTGCACGCCGGTGTCGCGCTCCCAGAGGAGCTGTCCCGTGGCGTCGAGGACCGCGGCGCCGAAGATGATCTCGGGCGAGCCGTCCTGGTCGAGGTCCGCGAGGCTCGGGGCGCCGTTGACCACGCTGCCCACGTAGGGGCTTCCGTCCGCGCGGTGGCTCTGCCAGAGCAGGGTGCCGTCGTCATCGAAGGCGACCATGCGGTTGACGCCGGTCTGGAGCACGGCCACGACCTCGGGGCGCCCGTCGCCGTCGAGATCGCCGCCCGCGATGCCCGCGCGGCCGTTGGTCCGGAGCGCGGGGTCGGACACCGTCCAGACGGGGCTTCCGTCCACGCCGCTGAAGGCTCGGAGGACGCCGATCTGCCAGTCCTCGTCGCACGCGAAGTTGGCGACGATCTCCGGCACTCCGTCGCCGGTCAGGTCGACCACGATCGGCGCGCTGATGCCGTGCATGCACGTCGGCACGTCCGTCGCGGTCTGCGCGCTCCACTCGACCACCGGGGCGAAGTCGCCGAAGACGGGCGTGGTCTCGCAGGTGACGGGATCGAACTGCGGCAGGCAGCGGCCGAGCGTGGGCTCGCAGAAGGAGCCCATCGGGCACTCGAAGCTGTCGGTGCACGCGTCGCCCGGGTCGACGCACGCGTCGGACACGCAGACCTGCGCGTCGCCGCAACACACCGTGCGATCGGCGCCGCACCGGACGCCGGACGCGCACGCGGGCAGGCAGCTCCCCTCGATGCACTCGTCGCCGACCGCGCAGCAGGCGGGGGGCGTGCCGCACAGGACCATGCTCTCGCAGCGGTTGCCCGAGTCGGTGCCCGTGTCCGGCAGGGGGGCCGGCGCGTCGGGCTGCGGCCCGGCGTCGGGCTCGGGCCGACACAACGCGTCGACGCAGACCTCGTCCGCGAGGCAGTCCGCGGTCGTGTCGCAGGGCCGGTCGGTCGAGCCGGAGCAGTCGCAGCCGGCGAGCCAGAGGAAGCAAGAGGCGAAGCAGAGGAGGCGGTACGGCATGGCTCGGGATGCTAGCAGCGCCCGGCGCGAAGGCCCTCCCGACGCACGGCTTGACTAACATACCGACGGTACGTATATGAGTGGTCGGAGGTCGACATGAGGAACATCACGAGCTTCTATCCCGTACTCGCCACGTCGGACGTCGAGGCGTCGAGCCGCTACTTCGAGTCGCTGTTCGGCTTCGAGCCGGGCTACGTGTCCGACTGGTACGTGCACTTGAACCACCCCGCGAGCGACGCGGTCGCGCTCGCGCTGGTGTCCAAGGACCACGAGACGGTGCCCGAGGTCGGTCGCGTGCCGGCGGCGGGCCTGCTCATCAACTTCGAGGTCGAGAGCGCGGACGCCGAATACGAGACCTTGCGCGAGCGCGGCGCGGAGGTCGTGCTCCCGCTGCGCGACGAGGCCTTCGGGCAGCGCCACTTCATCGTTCGCGGGCCCGAGGGCGTGCTCATCGACGTCATCCAGCCCATCCCCCCGACGGCCGAGTACGCGAGCGCGTACGTGGGACAGAGCGCGTGAAGCGGGCGCGTCGGACCAACGCCGAGTGGAGCGAGGCGACCACGGGCGCGCTGGTCCGGCGCGCCCGAGAGGCGTTCGGCGAGGCGGGCTACGCGGCGGCCTCGGTCGAGCAGATCGCCGAGGAGGCGGGGCTGACCAAGGGCGCGGTCTACTACCACTACCGGAGCAAGCGAGGGCTGTTCGAGGCGGTCTTCCGCGACGTGTCGCGCGAGATCGTGACGCGCATCGAGGAGCGCGCGGACGCCGCGCCCGATCCGTGGGAGGCCGTGGCGGCAGGCTGCGAGGCGTTCCTGGACGTCGCGCTGGACGACGAGCTGCGCCAGATCGCGCTGGTCGACGCGCCCAACGTGCTCGGCTGGGCTACGTGGCGCGCGATCGACGGCGAGCACGGGCTCGGCGCGCTGAAGGCGGGGCTGCGCGCGTGCGGGACCGGGGAGCTGGACACGGACACGCTCGCGCTTCTCCTCTCGGGCGCGATGAACGAGGGCGTGCTCTGCATCGCGGAGGCTCGGGATCGGGCGGCGACCCACGAGCGGGTGCGGCTGAGTCTGCGAGCGCTGCTCGCGGTGGCGCGCTGAGCTTGCGTCGACGCCGCGGTGCTTAGCTACCTCCGCATGCGCTGCGAGCACGACAGCTGTCACTGCGAGGCCTCGGGCGGACGCTACTGCAGCGCCTACTGCGCGAACTCCGCCCAGGACGAAGACGAGGGCCTCTGCGCGTGTGGGCACGAGGGCTGTCACCCGAAGCCGCAGACGGACTCGACGTCGGAGGCGAAGCTCTCGATCGGTCGCGGGCCGGGAGCCGGCTTGCTGGACGACTGACTCGTTTCGAGACGGCCGGACGATCAGGCTGTCTCGACGCGGATCACCACCGCGGTCGCGTTGTCGCGCCCGCCGACGACGATCGACTCCTCGACCAGCGCGGGCGCGGCCTCACGCGGGGCGAGGCGGAGCCGCTCCTCGATCTCGTGGGGCTCGAGCGGGCCGCTCACTCCGTCGGTGCAGAGCATCAGGACGTCGCCCGGCTCGAGCGAGATGGAGCGCAGGTCGGGCCGCGCGTCGCAGCGCGGCGTCAGGGCCCGGGTCAAGGCGCCGCCGAGGCTCGGAGAGAGCAGCTTCACGCCCTCCACCCGCGCGAGGCGCTCGTAGACGTTGTGGTCCACCGTCAGCGACTCGAGCGCGCCGCCGCCGTAGCGGTAGATGCGGCTGTCGCCGGTGTGCGCGATCACCGCCTGGCCTTCGCTCACGAGCACCGCGGCGAGCGTGGTCCCCATGCTCTGGTAGCGCCCCGCGGCGGCTTCCGCGACGATGTCCCGGTGGGCCATGCGGAAGGCGAGGTCGAGGCGCGCCGAGTCCACCATGCGGTCCCGCGCGTCGAGCTCACCGCTGGAGAAGAAGCGGGTCAACGCGTCGATCGCGAGCGCGCTGGCGACCTCGCCGCCCGGCTCCCCGCCGACCCCATCGGCGACGGCGAAGAGCCCCGCGTCTGGAATGGCCACGAAGGCGTCCTGGTTCATGCGCCGTCGGCCGAGGGCGCTCGCGGTTCCGATCGAGAGCTTCACGCCCCAGAACGACTGCGATGTCCGTGCCAGAACGAAACGTGTCCGAGCTCGAGGACCCAATCGGCCAAGCTGTTGGCCAATCCCCTACGCCTGGTGGCGTTCGCCCCGCGTGGTACATCCGTCCGGTGTCGGAGGGCCGCCGCAACTACAGCGACGACGAGGTCGAGGAGATCTTCCGTCGCGCGCTCGAGCGGCAGGCCGCGGCGGGGGACGGGTTCGCCCACGACGAGCTGATCGCGGCCGCGCACGAGGTGGGGCTCGACGACGACGCGATCGAGCGCGCGGTGCGTGAGCTCGAGCGAGACCGGACCGAGGAGTCCATCCGCGCGGCGGTCACGCGCAAGAAGCGAGAGCGCTGGCTCCGACACCTCGTGACGTACCTGGTGATCGCGGGCGGCTTCCTCGGCATGCACGCGCTCGGCTACGTGGGCGTCTGGGCCATCTGGATGGCCTTCGGCTGGGGCATGGGCGTGGCGCTCCAGACCTTCGGCGCGCTGCGCGGCGCGACCGAGGAGGAGGTCGACAAGGAGCGCAAGAAGCTCAACCGGAAGGCGCGCCGCGCGGCCCAGGCGAAGGCGCGCGCGGAGGCGAAGCGGCGCAAGGCCGAGGAGAAGGCCCGGCGCGCCAAGCGCTCGCACCACCGCAGCCAGATCGAGGACGACCTCGAGCGCGTGATCGAGGACGGCGTGAGCCTGCTGCTCTCGGCCGCGGCGAAGAAGCTGCGCGAGGCGACCGAGCGCGCCGAGCCTGCGCCGCCCCGCACCGACTTCGAGCGCTACGTGCGCGCCAAGCGGGAGGGACGCGCGGCCGACGTGCACGCGAAGGAGCGCCCGCGAGTGCGGGTGGAAGCGGCGGCCGAGGAAGATGCGCGGGCGCCCGAGGGCGAGCCGGAAGAGACCGAGGCGCGATCGCGGCGTCGACGACGGCGTCGCTGATCCGGCTCAGAGGCGGCGCAGGCCGATCCGGGAGACGCCGCCGCCCACGTCGGCGCGCACGGCCACGCCGACGCGTCCCCCGACCGAGGCCGCGCACGTGCGGCGCGTGTCTCCACCGAGCACCAGGGCTTCCCCTTCGAGCCGGACGACCGCCGTGTCGCCGGCCTGCCTCGGGCTGACGCACTCGCCGAAGCGGAGCGCCTCGTCGCTGATGCGAATGGCGAGCGGAGGCGCGTCGTCCCGCGTCAGCAGGACGGTCACCGTGCCGACGAGCTCGAGCTCCACGTCGACCCCGCGGAAGCGCGCGCGGGGCACGTCGAAGCGGGCCCCGTCGACGCGCGCCACGAGCGCGCCCTCGCGGGCCTCCCAGCGGCCGGGGCCGTCGAGCGCGAGCTGATCGAGCTCGCCCAGCGTGACGGGGGAGAGGTTGGCCGGCGGATCGTCGAGCGGGGTCGCGACGTCCAGGCGCAAGAAGTCGGTCGCGCCCGCGCCGACCAGCGCGACGCTTCCGTCGGGCAGGGAGACCAGGTGCTCGGGGACGACGTTGAGCGCGATGGAGTCGGAGGCGGGGCGCACGCCGGCCGGATCGATCACGCGGGCGACGGGGCGCAGCTCGTCGCGCCGATCGGGGACGAGGCCGGTCACGAGCACCTGGCCGTCGGGCAACGCGAGCGCGCGGGGCTCGCGGATGGCGTGGAGCGCGTCGGTGTCGCGCCGCGCCCGCAGCGCGCCCTCGACCGTCACGACCTCGTCGCCGAGCAGGAGCGCGATGGCGTCGCTCCACTCGTCCGCCCCCTCCCGGCCGCCCAGCATCGCGACGCCGCCCGGCAGCGCGACGTAGGCCGCGTCGAGGCGCGCGGGCAGCTCGATCGGGAGGGGCTCGAGCCGGAGCGGGTCGCCTCGCCCACCTGCGCCTCCGATCCCGCCGCCGCGCAGGACCTCCACGAGGGACACGGGCGAGCCGGCCTGCTCTCCGCCGACGACGAATACGGCGCCGCCCGAGGTGCGCACCACGGTCGGGTGCGCGCGCAGGACGCTGCTCGGGATCGACTCGGTCTCGATCGCGAGTGCGTTGCCGTCCACGCTCGGCCGGAGCAGCTCCGCCGTGTCGACGTAGCTGCGGCGGCCGTCCACCTCGGCGTCGTAGCCGCCGACGACGAAGACCCGCCCGTCGGGGAGCAGGGTCGCGCCGTGCGCGCGCCGCGCGGTGACAAAGGCGAGCGCGGGCGTGTCGGGCGCGTCGGCCGAGACGCGCAGCACCTCGGCCGTGTCCTGGGCGTCCCCCGCGCCGGGCGGGCCGCCGCCGAGCACGAGCACCATCGGCTCGTCGCCGTCGAGCAGGGTCGCGCTGGCCCCCGCGCGCGCCACCGCGAGCCTCAGCGCGCTCGCGTCGGCGCGGTCCGCGGTCGCGGCGAAGAGCGCCACCTCTTGACGCGCGCGGCCCTCGAGCCGCCCTCCCCCCACCAGCACGCGCGCGTCGGGCAGCCCCACCGCGAACGCGTCGCGGTCCGCGCTCGCGGGGATGTCGTTGAAGAGGCAGGGCTCGCCCAGCTCGAGCAGGCTCAGCGCGAAGTACCCTTCGCCGGTCGGCCCGATCACGGCCACCGCGCCGCCCGTCCACGGCGCCCCGCCGGCCTGCTCGCCGAAGGCGGAGATCGCCACCAGCTCCGTCGCGGGTGGGAACGGCTCGAGCGCCACCTGGGGCGCGTCCGAGAGCTCGACGCTGCGGGTCAGCAGCGTGCCGCTGGGCGCGTCTCCGCGCGGGCGGATCTCGAGCGTGCGGATCACGTCGGGGCGACAGCTCAGCGACTCGAACGGCCGGACGTCGAGGCGCACCGGGCGGGGCGACGCCTCACAGCCGACGAGGAGCGACAGCGACAGAGCTGCGCGAAGGAAAGACATCCGGGCTATGATCCTACCAAGGCGCCACGCTCTGGGCGCCTTTCCTCACGCACGCGGCGCGCCATCAAGACCTTCGGGAAATACCTCCTCGACGAGGAGATCGCGCGGGGCGGGATGTCGCGGGTCTTCCTCGCGCGCCTGCGCGGGCTCGGCGGCTTCGAGAAGCGGCTCGTGGTCAAGCAGGTCTTGCCCGAGCTGGCGAGCGACCCGCGCTTCGTCTCGATGTTCGTGACCGAGGCCAAGACGCTCGTGCAGATGAGCCACCCGCACATCGCGCCGGTCTACGAGCTGGGCGTGGTGGAGGGGGTCTATTTCCTCGCGATGGAGTACGTCGAGGGCGCGACGCTCTCGGAGATCCTCGAGCACGGCTCGCTCGCCCCGGGCCAGGTCGCCCACCTCGGCGTCGAGATCGCCGACGCGCTCCACTACGCGCACACCCGCTTCGACATCGTGCACCGCGACGTCACGCCGCGGAACGTGATCGTCGACTCGGCGGGTCACTCGCGCCTCCTGGACTTCGGCATCGCGGCCCCGGTCGAGGACGCGGAGGGGGAGCTGTTCGGCACGCCCGGCTATCTCTCGCCCGAGCAGCTCGCGGCGGGCGCGCTCGACGCCCGCGCGGACGTGTTCTCGCTCGGCGCGGTGCTCTACGAGGCGATCAGCGGCCGCCGCGCGTTCCCGGCCATGACGGTCGAGCAGGCGCGGGTCGCGCTCGAGAAGGACGCGGTCTTCCAGGACGCCGACGACGCCCCGCCCGAGCTGCGCGCGATCGTGTCCAAGGCCGTCGAGCGCGATCCCGAGGCGCGCTACACGACCGCGCGCGAGCTCGGCCGAGCCCTGCGTGGCTGGCTCGCCTCCCACGCCCCCGAAGGCGTCGCGCCCGAGCTGGGCCTGCGCGCCGAGCGCGCCGAGGCGATGCGCGAGGCCCGCCTCTCGAACGGCGACTCGCTCCCGTCGATGCCGAGCGCGGCCCAGGTGAAGACCCTGGCCACGAGCCGCCTCCTCGACGACCTGCTCGAGACGCCGGCGGAGGACGCGGAGGAGATGGTGTCCGGCACGGTCCGCATCGCGGGGCGCGGCGAGGCGCCGTCGACCGCGAAGCTGGACCGGCGAGCGGAGAGCGCGGAGTCCTCGCGGCGGGGAGCGGGAACGGAAGCGGGAACGGCAGCGGGAACGGCAGCGGGAACGGCAGCGGGAACGGCAGCGGGAACGGCAGCGGGAACGGCAGCGGGAGCGGGAGCGGGAGCGGGAGCGGGAACGGGAACGGGAACGGGAGCGGGAACGGGAACGGGAACGGGAACGGCAACGGGAACGGAAGCGGACGCGGCGGCGGATTCGGAAGCGGCGGCGGGCGCGGACTCGGACGCGGACACGGCGGCGGACTCGGACGCGGAAGCGGCGGCGGACTCGGACGCGGAAGCGGCGGCGGACTCGGACGCGGCGGCGGACTCGGACGCGGCGGCGGACTCGGACGCGGCGGCGGAAGCGGACGCGGTGGCGGGCGCGGACTCGGACGCGGCAGCGGACTCGGACGCGGCAGCGGACTCGGACG
>SHBB01000119.1 GCA_004213565.1 Sandaracinaceae bacterium | reverse complement strand
GCCGCCGCGAGCGCCTCGAGCCACACCCCGGGAGAGAGCTTGGCCTGCCCCGGCAGACGCATCGCCGCCTCCACCTCGAAGGGGAGGCCGGGGGGCGCGTCCTCCGTGACCGGGAGCCCGAGCCGACGGGCCGCCGCGAGCTCACCGCGCAGCGCCTCCACGTCGCCCTCCGGCTCCGCGAAGAGATAGCCGTCCACGCGCTCGAACGCCTGCGGTGCGAGGGCCGCCGCGCGCCGCTCCAGCGCGTCCACCGTGCGCGCCATGGCGTCGACGACCGACGCCGCGCGCTCCTCCCCGTGCGCGTCGATCGCGCGCGCGAGGCCGAGGTCCGGGAGTGTCGTGAGGTGCCCCGTGCTCTTGCCGGTGACGCCCGCTCCGAGCCGGTCCCGCTCGAAGAGGGCGACGTCGACCCCGGCCTCGGCGAGCAGCAAAGCCAACGTGAGGCCGGTGATCCCCCCACCGACGACCGCGACGTCGGCGTCGACGCGATCGGGTGGACTGCCGAGGCGGGTGCGCGGGGACCTCCACGGAGGACGGCGGTCGGTCATGAGAGAGCCGCTAGCCCCACCGTGGTCCGCCTCAACGGCCCGCTGGGGCTGAGCTTCGCGGAGGAAGCAGGTCCCCAGGAGGGGGATCCGGACCGTCCGAAAGCTGGTACTCTGGCGAGCCGTGGGGGTCCAATACCTATATGGCGACTCGCAGCCGTTTCCCGACGGCTACGACTTTCTCACCGAGCTGCGGCTCTTCGTCGAGGCGGCGAGCCAGGCGCTCTCGCTCTCCGAGGAGGCCGACTCGCTCGAGCAGAGCCTGGGCGAGCGGGCGCAGCTGCACCTGCACGCGGTCGACGCGCTGCAGACCTTCTTCGACCAGGTGACCGAGCTGGTCGCCGATCGCGCGGCGCGCTCGGGGGCGCCGCAGACGGTCGGGCCCTGGGCGCGGAAGCTGCTCGAGCACGTCGAGGCGGTCTCGGTGCAGGCCAAGGCGAGCCACGCGAAGGACCTCGACCACGACCAGGTCGACGTCACGAGCCACATCCGCGAGCGCCGCGCGCAGCTCCGCAAGGTGCTCGGCGACTACCTGCTGAAGGATCCGCTCCCGGTCGAGCACTGGGCGATGTCCCTCAACCTCCTCGGCGACGTGCCGAGCGGGCAGTGCGTGCTCGCGCACCCAGGCGCCCTCACCACGAGCTTCGGCATCGACGTGGCGGGTGACGGCACGTGGGGGCAGCCGCGCAAGATCGGTGAGCTCTCCGAGGGGCTCGCGCTCCAGGTCGGATGGAAGAAAGCGTTCTTGCGCAGCTCGCTGCACCCCGACGTCGCCGCGCTCGACGACCAGTACGTCGCCGCGCTCGAGCTCGGCCCGGACTCGATGGAGCTGCGCCTGCGCCGCAAGCCCGACTCCCCGCGCGACGGCTTCGTGCTCACCATCGATCCGGACGAGCAGGGCGTGCAGGTGCCGAAGATCACGCGCATCGACGAGAAGCGCGGCGAGAGCGACGCGCCGTTCACGTCGCAGGCCGAGGACCGCGCGCGCATTCAGGAGCTCTTCGCCACCCTGCGCGGGAGCGCCAGGCCGCTGCTCTCTCGCAAGCGCCGCCTCGTCTACGCGCAGCTCGACGGTCACGACGTCTTCGAGCGCGGGCTCGTCCGCGCCCTGTTCGAGCGGGTCGCCGCGCGCCTCGAGCCCATCGCGGCGCAGGTCTCGCACCACTCGCCCAACCCGCAAGAGCTCTCGCTCAAGCTCGAGCGCGAGGACGGCCGCCGCGAGGAGCTCTATCTGCGCAAGCAGGAGCTGGTCGACATGGTCCAGCCGCTCTCGGAGGAGGCGACCGCGCTCTTCCGGCACCTCGCCTTCCTGCCCGCGCCGCCCGCCACCCCGAGCGCCCCGCCGCCGCCCAAACGAAGGCTGTGAGGCCCGGACTGGCTCAGTCGCCGCTCGACGCGTCGACGGGATCGGGAGCGGCGTCGCCCGGGTAGTCGAAGGCGCCACGGTAGAGGTCGTCGACCGCGAACGAGGCGCCGCCAGCGAGCTCGATCCGCTCGCCTTCGCCGAGCGCGGCGTAGCGCCAGACTCCCTCGGTGCGCTGGTAGTGCTCGACGCGCGCCTCCCGCTGCGACACGAGCAGGTAGTCACGCAAGGAGCCGAGCCGCTGGTACGCCCGCCACTTCTCGCCGCGGTCGTAGGCCTCGGTGCTGGAAGACAGGACCTCGACCACGACGCTCGGGTTGGTCAAGACGTCGCTCGCGCCCGTCTCGTGCTCGAAGGGACCGCAGACGACGACCGCGTCGGCGTAGACGTAGCGCTTCCGGCTCGTGGTGGAAATCTGCTGGTCCGAGGACAGCACGCCGCAGGGCCCGCCGCGATGGGCGGTCCGGAGCTCGGCTGCGCACGCGCTCGCGAGGAAGTTGTGTCGCGGGCTGCCGCCCGCCATCGCGAAGACCTCGCCGAGGTGGAACTCGTGCTTCTCGGGCTGCTCGCGCTCCCACGCGAGGTACTCGGCCGCGGTCATGCGGAGCGGGGTCGCCGGCTCGGACATGCATCCAGCATAACGCGTCAGTCGCCGACGATCGCGTCGAGGCCTTCGAGCGCGAGGTCGAAGTTGGCCTCGACCTCTTCGGTGCCCATCGCGAGCTTGAGGTAGCGGGCGAGGGGGTTGTCGATGTGGCCGGTCTCGCGCCAGGAGACGCGCGTGGCCTGGCTGCCCTCGGCGACGAGGGTGAAGGTGCGCTCGACCTCCATGATCTGGAAGTCGATCTTCCAGACCGCGCGGCCGGGCGGCTCGCGCTCGAGCAGCGTCCACTCCTCGGTGACGGTGCCGTCCATCTCGAAGCGCACCCGCGCGCCGGGCGCGTCGTTGGGGCCGTCCACCGCGATGACGCGCATGCCCTCGGCCTCCGGCATGGTCGCGCCGAAGTGCTCCCACCACGTGACGACACCGTCGCGGGTGGCCAGGTGCGGGAAGACGCGCTCGGGCGGGGCGTCGAGGCGCGCCTCGGTGCCGACCTCGACGTCACCGTCGATCAGGTAGCCGCCCAGGACGGCGCCGATCGCCAGCAGCACCGCGAGCCCCGCCCCGATGAGGACGAGCCGCAGGCAGCCGCCACCCTTCGCCTTCTCCGGGGCTTCTCTAGCGGCGGCCAGCATGACCGAGAGGAGGGGCTACTCGGGCTCGACGACTTCGAGGACGACGCGCGCGTCCTTGTCGAGCTGGATCTGGCAGCAGAGACGCACGTCGTCGCCGTCGCCGAAGACCTCGAGGACGTCGAGCTCGTCGTCCTCCGCCTTGCTGAGCGCGTCGGCGCCCTCGCGCACGAAGCAGCGACATGTGCCGCAGCTCGCGGAGCGACAGGAGAAGGGGACCTCCGCCTCGGGGTGATCGTCACAGACGTCCACCAGCGCGGTTCCCACCGCGACGTCTACCTCGAATCCGGAAGGCTCGAAACGCACTCTAGCCATTGCGGCGGGAATCTGGACGCAGCACCGCGCTGCGTCAAACGCTTTGTGGCCCGTGATGTCGCTCACGCCGAAAACGCGGGCACAAACGCCATGTGTGACTTTGTACGGACGTCGGCTTGGCCGGTCAGGGGCCGGCGTGTAACATCCGCCGACCATTTCTGGGGGTCGTTTGTGATCCCCCCATCAAAACGCAGTCTTTTCGAGGTACTTCGCCCCGATGAACGCCACCACGGACCTCCTCCGCGGAGAGCTCGAGCGCCTGTTCGATCTCGACGAGCTTAAGAAGTTGAGCGACGAGCTGCTCGGGATCGATCCCGAGCAGGTCGGCGGCACGGAGGGCAAAGGCGCCTTCGCCCGCGCGCTGATCGAGCGCTGCCAAGCCGACGACGCGCTCCTCGCCCTCGCCGACGCCGTGCTCGTCAGCAAGACGGGCGTCAACGAGAAGGTCGGCGCGATCTACGACGCCCACACGGGCGAAGAGCTCGCGGCCGGGACGGAGGTCGCCGGCTTCCGCGTGCTCAAGAAGCTGGGGGAGGGCGGCGTCGGCGTCGTCTACCTCGCGGAGCAGAAGGAGCCCAAGCGCCGCGTGGCGCTCAAGGTCGTCCGCCCGGTGCACGCCCGCGATCGCGTGGCGACCCGCCGCTGGCAGACCGTGGCGCGCATCCACCGCGGGCTGACGCACGACAACCTCGCGGCGGTGATCGACGTCGGCGCGCTCGACGACGGGCGCCCCTGGATCGCGACCGAGCTGGTCGAAGGGCAGCAGCTCGCGAGCCGCATCGGCCGCACCGGCCCCATGCACTACAACGAGGCGCGCCCGGTGATCCGCGGCGTGCTCGAGGCGCTCGAGCTGCTGCACGGCAAGGGCCTCGCCCACGGCGACGTGAAGGCCGAGAACGTCTTCATGATCCGGCCCAGCGCCGACGACAAGATGAAGAACGAGCCCACCGGCGTGCTCGTCGACGCGGGCATCGATCGGCTCTTCGGGCGCGGCACGGTCAGCGCGTCACAGGCGGGCCTGCACCCGGTGTTCGGCACCGCCAAGAGCATCGCGCCGGAGCTGGCGCGCGGCGGGCGCGCGGACGCGGCGAGCGATCTCTACGCCGTCGCCTGCCTGCTCTACGAGACGCTCACGGGCCGGCCGCCGTTCACGGGCGACACGGCGATCGACGTGGTCGCGCAGCACCTCACCACCGAGCCGGCCGCCCCGAGCGAGCACGCGCCGCGCGGCTGGGTCTCGAAGGAGCTCGACACGATCCTGATCCGCGCGCTGTCGAAGGATCCGTCCAAGCGCTACGCGGACGCCAGCGCCCTGCGCGAGGCGCTCGAGTCGATCGGCCGCGCGTCGATCCCGCCCGAGGCGCGCAAGAAGGAGGACCTCGACGAGAAGGCCTTCGACAAGGCGGCCAAGGCGCTGAAGGAGAAGCCCGCGGACGAGGAGCGCGCCGTCGCGCTCGAGCGCGTGGTCGAGCCGGCCAGGGCGTGGGGCAAGGCCGTCGAAGCCATGAAGGCCGCGGTCGAGAAGGCCGACAAGGACGGCGTGAAGGTCGCGCTGCTCTTCCGCATCGCGCGCATCCAGGAGGCCGACCTCCAGGATCACGAGGGCGCCGAGGAGAGCTACCGCAAGATCCTCGAGCTGGACGAGAACGAGGAGATCGCGCGCGCCGCGATCGAGGAGCTCAAGCGCAAGACCGGCGACGCCGAGGGCCTCGTGGAGCTCCTGCTCGAGAAGGTCGACGGCGAGGAGTCCGCGGACGAGCGGGCCGCCATCCTGCGCGAGATCGCCGAGGCCTACGAGAAGCAGCTGAACGACCCGGACAACGCCTTCGTGGCGTGGGTGCAGGCGCTGGCCGAGGACCCGCGGGACGAGCGCTCGCAGGGCGAGGTCGAGCGCCTCGCGGGCGACAGCACCGACAACTGGAACGAGGCCATCGGCGCGCTCAACGAGACGCTCGAGGCGCTCGAGGATCCGGCCGAGAAGGCGCCGCTCTACGTCCTGCTCGGGCGCTGGTACGCCGACAAGCTCAACCGGCCCGACTTCGCGGTGCCCTGCTACGGCCAGGCGCTGTCGATCGACCCGACGAACGACGCGGCGATGGAGGGCACCATCGCGCTCTACCGCCGCGCGCAGAGCTGGCAGGAGCTCGCCACGATGCTGCTCAGCCGCGCGGAGGCCTCGCAGAACCCGGCGAAGGCGCGCGACTGGAAGGCCGAGGCGGCCGAGATCATCGCGGGCAAGCTCAGCGACGCCGACCGCGCGACGGCGCTCTTCGAGCAGATCCTCAAGGACGACCCGGCGCACCCGAAGGCGACCGCGGCGCTCGAGGCGATCTACGCCCAGAAGAAGAACTGGAAGGGGCTCGTCGCGCTCCTCGAGGACAAGGCCAAGAGCCTGCGCGGCGCCGAGCGCGTGGACACGCTGGCCGCCATCGCGGAGATCCACGAGGACCGGCTCGACGACCTCGACCAGGCGGCGGCGCACTACGAGGCCGCGCTCAAGCACGACGAGCACAACGTCGGCGCGCTCAAGGGCCTCGAGCGCATCTACGCGCGCAAGGAGAAGTTCCCGGAGCTGCTCGCCAACCTCGAGAAGCAGCTCGAGATCGCCGCGACGCCGCGCCAGAAGATCGCGCTGCTCGAGCGCATGGGCGACATCCAGCTCGAGGAGTTCGTCGACCACGAGAAGGCAGAGCACCTCTACGCGCAGGTGGTCGAGATCGAGCCGGGCCACGAGAACGCCAACCAGGCGCTCGCCCGCATCTACCGCAAGCTCCAGCGCTTCGACGACCTCGCGGCGACGCTCGAGCGCCACGCCCTCGGCTCCGAGGACGACGCGCGCAAGATCGAGCTGCTCCTGTCGGCGGCCAAGGTGCTGATGGTCGACGTCGGCGCGCCCGAGCGCGCGCTGCACGTGGTCGAGCGCGTCACCTCGGTGGAGCCCAACCACACCGAGGCGCTCGAGATGATGAGCCGGCTGCAGGCGCAGACCGGTGACGCGTCCAAGGCCCTCGCCTCGACCGAGCAGCTCGCGGACGCGGAGAAGGACCCGGCGAAGAAGGCCGAGCTCTACGTGCGCGCGGGCCGCATCCTCGAGGACAACGGCGACAAGGACGGCGCGATCGAGCGCTACAAGCTCGCCCTCGACGCGGACAAGCAGAACACGCGCGCGGCGGCGGCGCTGCGGGCCATCTACGAGGGCCGCGGCGACGCGCACGGGGCGGCGGAGCTGCTCCAGCGCGAGATCGAGGTCACCGACGGCAACAGCGCGAAGGCCAAGCTCTACGCGGAGCTCGGCGCGCTCTACCGCGACCGGCTCGAGCTGCCGAGCAAGGCGACGAAGGCGTTCGAGAAGGCGCTCGAGCTCGACGGCACCTGCACCCCGGCCGCGCGCGGCCTCGGTGACATGGCGTTCGAGGCGGAGGACTGGGAGGGCACGGTCGAGCGCTACGAGCCGCTGCTCGCGCGCACGAGCGAGATGCCCGCCGACGTGGCCCGCGACGTCAGCGTTCGGCTCGGCGACGCCTTCCGGAAGCTCGAGCAGTACGACAAGGCGCAGCGCGCCTACCTCAACGCCAAGGCGTTCGCGTCCGACGACCGCGAGGTCCTCGAGCGCGTGGCCGAGGTCACCTTCGACATGGGCGCGCCCGACGAGGCGGCCGAGCTCTACCGCGACCTGGTCGAGCAGTTCGGCAAGGACCTCGTCGGCGGCGACAAGGGCCGCGTGCTCTGGCGCTTCGGGCACTCGCTGAGCAAGAGCGAGCAGCACGACGAGGCGACCAAGGTGCTCAACGAGGCGGCCGAGCTCATGCCGGACGACCCGGCGCCGCTCCGTTCGCTGAAGGACCTCTACCTCTCCCAGAAGAAGTGGGACGAGGCGGTCCGCACGCTCCGCCGCCGCATGGAGGCCGCGAGCGACGACGAGCGCTTCGATCTCCTGGTCGAGGCCGGCGACATCCTCATGAACGAGGTCGGCGACAAGGCGAAGGCGAGCAAGAGCTACGTCGCCGCGCTCGAGCTCAAGGGCGACGACCGGAACCTGCTGACCAAGCTGATGGCGGTCTACTCGGAGTCGAAGGACTGGTCTCGCCTCGTCGAGGTCATCCTGCGCATCGCCGAGCTGGTGGACGACGCAAAGCAGCTTTCGAAGTACTACCACACGGCCGCCGCGATCAGCCACTACGAGCTGAACCGCCTCGAGGAGGCGTCGGACTACTACGAGCAGGCGCTCGAGCACGACATCGGCATGCTCAAGAGCTTCGAGGGCCTGGTGACGGCGCTCAACTCGCAGTCCGACTGGGACCGGCTCGAGGAGGTCTACGTCAACCGGCTCAAGCGGCTGGGTGAGGGCGCCGAGGCCAAGGACAAGGCCCACCTCTACGACCAGCTCGGGGAGCTGCGCCTGCACCGCCTGGAGCGCAAGGGCGACGCGATGGAGGCGTTCGAGGAGGCGCAGAAGCTCGACCCGGGCAACCGCCGTCGCGCCGAGCAGCTGGCCGAGGTCTACTCGAGCGAGCCGAAGCGCTTCTTCTCGAAGGCCGTGAAGGTGCACGGCGACTTGCTGTCGCTCAACCCCTACCGCATCGAGAGCTACCAGGCGCTCCGCAAGCTCTACACCGAGGTCAAGCGCCCCGACGAGAGCTGGTGCGTGTGCCAGGCCCTGACCGTGCTCAAGAACGCGGAGCCCGACGAGGAGAGCTTCTTCAAGAAGCACCGCTCGCGTGAGCCCGCCGCGGCGCAGAACCCGATCGCCGGCGACATGTGGGCGAACCTGGTCAACCACCCCAGCCAGGACCCGCTCCTGACGGACATCTTCGCCACCATCGCGCCGGCCGTGATCGGCACGCGGAGCCAGCCGCTCGCGCAGTTCAAGCTCGACGCGAAGGACAAGCGGAACGCGGAGAAGGACGAGGCGGACCTCGCGCGCACGCTGCACTACGCCTCGGGCGTGATGGGCGTGAAGCTGCCCGACATCTACTACCGCAACGACGACCCGGGCGGCCTGAGCTTCGTGTTCTCCGATCCGCCCGCCATCGGGCTCGGCAAGGGCGCGCTCGCGGGCGGCCCGGGCAAGGCGCTCGCCTTCGTCGGCGGCCGTCACCTGAGCTACCTCCGCCCCGGTCACTACCTGCGTCAGCTCGTGCCCACCGGCTCGGGCCTGCGGGCGTGGCTGCTCGCGGCGATCAAGAGCGCGGTCGGCCAGTTCCCGGTCCCGCAGAACCTCGCGAGCAGCGTCGAGGAGCACCTGGCGGCGTTCAAGAAGCACCTCCCGGGGCCCGAGCAGGAGCGGCTGCGCAGCTACGTGCAGAAGCTGCTCGCGGCGGCGCCGGAGCTCGATCTCAAGAAGTGGGTCGCGGCGGTGGACCTGACCGCGGACCGCGTCGGCTTCGTGCTGGCGAACGACCTCGAGATCGCGACCGCCGTCGTGCGCGCGAGCCCGGAGGAGACCGCGGGCGTGTCCCAGAAGGACCGCCTGAAGGAGCTCCACCTCTACAGCGTGAGCGAGGACTACCTCACGCTCCGCCAGAAGATGGGCGTCTCGATCGGCGGCTGATCCGTTCAGCGGCGCAGGAAGATGGCGCCGCGCGGATCGGCCACGCCCGTGAGCTGGTTCGGCGCGTTGTCCCCGCAGGGGTCGTGCGTCGGCCAGTTCGCGTCGGTCGTTCCGTCCCAGTAGTAGTAGAGCTTGTTCGTCATCAGCGTGGGGCCGCGCTGGTTGATCGCGAACTGGTGGGGGAGCACGTCCAGGCAGCGCCCGGTGACGTCGCGCACGAGCCGGCACGTCATGTCGCCCGCGCTCCAGTCGACGAAGCTGCCGCCGTCCTCGTCGCAGGCGACCCAGTCGTTGATGGTCGAGGTGACGAGCACCGAGCGCCCGATCTCCACCCAGCGCGAGAACTCGAGCGCGCCGAAGTCCAGCTCGTCGGCCGGCGCGACCATCGAGATCGGCGTCGTGGGCAGCGCCGGGTTGACCGTCCAGCTCGGGATCGGCGTCACCGCGTTCTCCCCGCGGTTGAAGCTGCCGTAGTTGGTGAAGGTGTAGCTGTAGACCCGCGTCCAGCCGCCGCCCTCGGTGGTCATGTCACACCAGACGTCGAACGCGGGCTCTCCGCTCTCCTCGCCGTCCGGGTCGATCGTGTAGCGGCCGTCCCCGGTCGACTCCCCCAGCTCGAGGATCTCCAGGCAGTCCCGTCGGACTGGCGGAGGCCCCGCGTCGAGCCCCGAGTCGCGCGGCCCCGTGTCCGGCCTCGGCCCCGCGTCCGAGGGTCGAGTCCCGGCGTCCGTCTCTTCGTCCCCGCCGTCCGAGGTCCCCGGCTCGCGCAGCCCCTGCCGGTCGAGGCTGCATCCCGCGCCGAGCATGGAGAGGAGGAGGACGAACCGCGTCCATGAAAGCATCCGCCCAGAGTACCCGATTCACTCGCCCGGGGCGGAGCGACCGTTCACGGTGCCGTAGCCGAGGGTGCGGATGTCGACGACCTCGCCGGACTCGAAGGTGACGACGCGGACGAAGCGCTGGGGGCCGAAGTCGTAGACCCAGTCTTCGAGCTGCACGGCGACGGTGATCGTGTCGCTGATGACGGATCCGTCGGGGAGCTGTCGGTGAATGGTGCGGCTGCGCTCGACGACGCGGAGGTTGATCTCGGACGGCTCGCCGCAGACCTGCCGGACGCGCGGGGAGGCATCTCCCTGACGCACGATGCGGTTGCCGCACTGCATGGCGTGGGCGGTGGATGCGCCGCCGAGGAACGTGAGCGCCAGAGCGAAGAAGAAGTGTCTCAAGTGGGCCCCCTTGCGCTCTCCAGCTTGACGCATTCCGTCAGGGCGCGCTCATGCCGTGAGAGCGCGCGTCGATGAGCTCGCACTCGCGGCCGCGGCACTCCCAGTCGGCCCGGAAGCCGCAGCCGGTGCTCTCCCAGCGCTCGCCGCGGTCGTGAGACACGCGCACGTTGCGCCAGTCGCAGCGAAACTCGCTCCCGTGATGCTCTTGGACCACTTGCACCTGCCGCGCGCCGCACCCGGCGAGCGCCGCGAACGAGAGGAGACAGAGCAGCCAGACTCCATGGCGGACGTTCACGCGCGGAGCCTACGAGAGCCGGGCAGAGGCGGCCAGGGGACGATCCGCCCATCTACCCGTCGCGGGTGGCGAATGGAAAGATGGGCAGGATCGTCCCCGGTCCTCAGTAGGCGCGGCAGACGAGGACGCTGAACTCGACGCGGCGGTTGGTGGCGCGGCTGAGGGAGTCCTGCCGGCGGCCGCAGCGCTCGTTGGCGCGGGGCTGGCGGGAGCCGTAGCCGATGGTCTGGACACGCTCGCGCGGGACGCCCATGCGGACGAGCTCCATCGCCACCGTCTGGGCGCGCATCTGCGACAGCTGCATGTTGTTCAGCTCGTGGCCGCAGGTGTCGGTGTGGCCCTCGACCCGGACGGCGACGAGGTCGGTGCGGCTCTGGGCGGTGCGCACCATCTCGTCGAGGATGGCGCGGTTCTGGGCGTCGATCTCGGTGCCGCCCGTGGGGAAGTTGATGAGCATGGGCATCGCCACCCACTGCTCGGTGCAGCCCGTGCGCGTGGCCGTCGCGATGGGCTGGCCGCTGGCGTCGTAGGTCTGGGCGGCGCCGCCGCTCGTGCCGCCCTGACCCCAGCCGTGGCTGGCGTCGGCGGAGACGCTGCCGCCTCCAGGAGTGCGGGCTTCGGCGTGGGCGTCGACGCCGTCCTCGGAGACGGCGACGCTGGCGCGGCCGCCGCCGCAGGCGACGAAGACGAGAGAGAAGAGAACGAGACAGATGCGGGACATGAGCGCTCCTCGGGTTGGGGCCGGCACCCTTCGAGAGTGTTCGGTGACCGGCGGACTCGAGGGGGCTCATCGCGACGCATCGCGCTCGGTTGCGCGATAAAGTGAACGAAGTGCGACGCGCCCTCCGGATGCTGTGTCTGCTCGGCTGCGGCCTGCTCGGCTGTGATGGGGTGGACGCGCGTCCCGACGACGCCTCCGTGGACGCCGCGCCGACCGAGCCGGGCTGCGCGGATCTCGAGACCCGCGTGGTCTGCGACCCCGACTGCCGGCGCGAGGCGTGTCGGGGCGACGAGGTGTGCAGCGAGGCGGCGTGCGTGCCGTGGACCGAGGCGCCGCTCTTCGCCGACTTCACGCTCGAGACGGGCGAGGATCTGCGCGTGGCGGTCTCGGTGCGCGAGGGCGGGTTCCCGCGCCGCCACGTGCGCGCGCTGCGCTTCGACTTCGGTGACGGCGCGAGCGGCTGGGGGGAGCAGCTCCGGCACGCCTACGCCGCGCCCGGCGTCTATCCCGTGCGGCTCGAGGTGCGCATGGCGGACGGACAGATCCTCCGCGCGCAGCGGCTCGCGGCGCTGGGCCCGCTCGACGAACACGCGCCGCTGCGGCTGACGGTGAACGAGATCCCGGCCGCGCTGAACGGGAGCGAGCCCTATCCCCGCGAGGTCGGCGCGCCGGTGCCCTTCCGGCTGCGCGTGCCGCAGCGCGGCTTCACCGTCGACGTCACGCTGCTCGCGGATCCCGACGACCCGATCGATCCCGCGGCGGTCACCCTCGAGACCGAGCCGCCGTTCGGGGCGCCCACGCTCACCTTCGACGCGGACGGCGTGCGCGGGACGTGGCAGGTCGACGCCGAGGCGCCGGAGGGGGCCGTTACGTTCACCGCGCGCGCCCGGAGCGCGAGCGGCGCTCGCCACGTGTCCGCGCTGACGGTGGAGGCGGTGGCGTTCGGGCCCGCGCTCGACCCGTTCGAGCGGCCGCTGACCTGGCTGTTCCGGCGCGACACCGACTTCTTCACGACGCGGCGCGCGTCGGACGGAGGGCTGGAGAGCGCGCTCGGGCCCAACGGCCTCCCCGACCTCGAGGAGGAGCTGCGGCTCCTCGGCGCGCAGGGTGACGACCCCACGCTCGACGCGCGCTATTTGGCCTGGATCCTGGCCGCGGTGCGCGAAGAAGTCTTGCGGATGTACGGCGTGTCGCCGGACGGCACCGCGACCGACGACATCCCGCTCGACGTGGTGTGGCTTGGGGATCCGGGCGCGCCCGACCCGGCGACGTTCTCGCCCGACGGCGACTTCTCCATGATGCGCTTCGGCGGGGTGTTCGATGGCTTCGTCGGCTTCAGCGGGATCTCGCCCCACCACGCCGAGCGCATGGACGACGCGACGGCGGATCGCGGCGTGGCGACGGCGAGTCTCCTCTCCATCCTGCTCACCACGCCCGTGGTCTCGTCCGCGCTCACGCCGATCGATCCCGAGCGCGGCCAGCCCGTGGGCGCGCACCCCGCGGACGCCGAGGTGCTCGACCGTGGGTTCGATCCCTACGCGCTCGACGTCGCGCCCGAGCGGCTCGCCCGCCACGACACGCTCCGCACCATCGCGCGCTACCTCGCGCTCGTGCTCGCCTCGGTCGCCGCGCACGAGATGGGGCACGCGATGGGGCTGATGCCGAACGGCGCCCCGCCCGACGGCTTCTTCGGCGACACGCCCGAGCCGCTCTTCGTGGGCGACGCGCGCACCGATCGGTGGCACGCGGATCTGCCCGGGCTGAACCTGATGCAGGCGGGCGGCGACTACCTCGGGGTGATCGACGAGGCGCTGGCGACGATCGAGCTGCCGCGCGGCGCGGATCTGCTGCGCGTGGCCGAGATCCTCGCGCTCGAGAACCGGCTCTCCGCCTACTCGCGGGCGTACCTCCAGGGGCGGCTGACCTACGTCGATGGGGGCGCGGGGCGCGGCGGGGGCGTCGGTTGCCGCTACTGAGGGGAATGGAGACGGGGGTGCATCGCGTCATCGCTTGCATGCGAGCATCGATCGTCGCGCTGGGGCTGCTGTGCGCGAGCGCGGCGTCCGCGCAGGACGCGCCCGAGCCCTCCGAGTGGCGCCCGCACGTCGCGCGGGGGAGGGCGGCGCTCGCGGCCGAGCGGTGGGTGGAAGCGGCGGCGGCGTTCGACGAAGCGAACGACGCGTGGGCGGGCTGGGGCGGGACCGGCCGGCTGGTCTTCGCGTGCGACGTCGCGGTGGCGAGCGTCCGCACGGAGTCGGAGCGGTCCCGGAGCGCGCTCGCCGACGCGATGCTCGCGCCCGACCCCGAGGTCTGTCTGCCGCGGCTCGTCGACGCGTTGAGGGCCGCGGGCCGCGTCGAGGAGGCGTGCGTGATGGCCATCCGGGCGCGCGCGGCCAGCGCGGACGTCGACGACGCCTACGCGCAGCTCGACCCGGTGGTCCGCGCCCGCGTCGAGGCGCAGCTCGCCCGCCTCCAGTCGGCGCCGCTGGCGCGGGCCGTGCCGCCGGCGGCCAGCCCGGACGCGCTCGCGGCCGAGGTCGCGCGCACGGTCTGGATGGCGCGACCCACCCGCGTCGCGCTCTGCAGCCCGGTGCACGATCCGTCCTGGGGAGGCCCGGGCTGGGGTGTGATCACCTGCAGCTACGCGGACGCGCCCGAGCCCTACGCCTTCGGCAACCGCTACCCGCTCGAGTCGTTCGTCTACGAGCGCGCGCGCGGACGCCTGCGCACCGTCGCGTCCTTCGCGGCCGGGGCGAGCTTCGACTGCGAGAACGGACACCTGGAGCCGGTGCGCTCGAGCGCGCGGCTGACGCGCCGGCGCCACGGCGTCGACGGCTGGCTGCTCCGCGAGCGCGACGCCTGGGAGTGGGACGACTACGAGGTCGGCCAGCGCCGACAGTCGCGCGACATCGTGTGGGCGTGCACGCGCGAGAGCGGCGGCTGCGCGCGGGTCGAGGAGGCGGCCGAGCGCTGCGTGACGCCGGAGCAGGGGTCGCCCACGTGCTCCGAGCGCTACCGCGGCCGCGCGTCCGTCCGGCGCGGGGCGCTGACCATCCGCATCGACGACGGGGAGCTGCCCGAGGCGCTCCGTCGCCCCGTGGATCTGACGACGCTCCGCCCGTCCTCGGGGGCCTCGGCGCTCCACTCCGCGCGGGTGTCGATGCGCGGCTGCCACGTCGAGGTGCACGACGACCGCCCGCCGCTGAACGTGCGGGCCGCGCCCTCCGCCCGCGCGGCCGTGGTCGGGACCCTGGAAGAGGGCACCCGCGTGACCCCACAGCGCGGCCGGCGCGCGGGCTGGGTCCAGATCACGGCGCCGCTCACCGGCTGGGTCTGGGTGGCGAACCTCCGCCGGGTGTGCGGACGCGGCTCGGTCCCGCCGGCTATGCTCTCGCCCACCGAGGAGGAGCCATGAAGCCGATCCGTTCCCGTGACGACCTCACGCGCTGCGTGAGCTGTCGCCGTCATGTCCGCGCCGCGGCGCGCCCGAGCCTGACCGGCTGCCCGTTCTGCGGCGCGAACCTGCTGAGTGACTCTCGCGTGTGGTCTCGCGCGGGGCGCTCGGGCCTCCTCGCGGGTGCGCTCCTGGCCTTCACGGCGTGCAGCGAGGAGGGGCCGCCTCCCCCGCCGCCCGTCCCGGCGCCGGAGGTAGAGGCAACGGAGCCCGATCCCGTCGAGGACGCGTTCGAAGCCGAACCGGCGGACCGCCCTCGGCCCAGCCCGCGATACGGTCAGCCTCCTTCGCAGCGGCCGCCCGACCTCGACCCGTTCGGCGACGAGGGCTCGAGGGGTCCGGGGAGCCAGGAGACCCTCGATCCCTTCAGCGAGTAGACTGGGCTTGCGGGCCGAGGGATCAGACCGCTCTTGGCGGCTCGATAGACCGGACGGGACGCTCGCGCGTCGGACGCGGTATGCTCGCCGCCTCGGAGGTCTCACCTTGAAGCCGATCAAGTCTCGCCATGGGCTCACCCGCTGCACCGCGTGCCGCGCGCACATCCGCGCCGCGGAGCGACCCAGCGCCACCCGCTGCCCGTTCTGCGGCGCCGACATGCAGACCGGGCAGCGCTTGATCAGCATGCCCGCCGGGCGCAGCGGCGCGGTAGCCGGGGCGCTGCTCGCGTTCTCGCTCACCGCCTGCGGTGGCGCCGACCCGGGGCCGGCCCAGGAGCCGACGGAGCAGCACGCGGATGACAACACCAACGCCGACGAGCCGGTGAGCAGCGACGACCCCACGCCGCCGCCGTCGGACGACCAGTACGCCGACGATCCCGCGGACGACAACGCCGCGGTGGCGGAGTACGGCATGGCGATGCCCGAGGATCAGTACGAGGAAGAGCCGGCCGACTCGCCGCGCCCGACCCCGCGCTACGGGCTGCCCCCGGGTCGCCGCTGATGCCCGTCCGGTCGCGCCACGGCTTGACGGTGTGCCCGCGCTGCCGCGCCCACGTCGAGGCGGGCGAGCGCCCTTCCACCACGGTCTGTCCCTTCTGCGAGAAGGGGACCTCGATCTCGCAGGTCGGCCGGAGCGGCGTGCTCGCGGGCGCGCTCCTCGCGTTCGCCTGCGGGGGGGCCGAGGCGTCCCCGCCGGATCGGGTGGAGCCGCAGCGCGATCCGCAGGCGCAGGTGGATCCGCAGCCCGAGGTCTTCGAGCCCGCGGCCGAGGAGAACGTCGAGGTCGAAGCGTACGGCATGCCCCCCGAGCCCGAAGCCGAGCTCGAGCCGGAGCCCGAAGAGGACGACACCTACCGACGCGCGCCGGACGACCCGCCCGACGAGCCGATGTACGGCATCGCGCCGTGAGCGAAGCCCGCCCACGACCGCCCGTCGGCGCGACGCCCGAAGAGCGCCCGGCGCACCTCATCCGCGGCGCCGCCACCGGTGAAGACGCCTCGATCAGCTACGTCGTCTGGGAGATCACGCTCAAGTGTGACCTCGGCTGCCGCCACTGCGGCTCGCGGGCGGGCAAGGCGCGCTCGGACGAGCTGAGCACCGAGGAGTGTCTGAACGTCGTCGACCAGCTCGCCGAGATGGGCGTGCGCGAGGTGACGCTGATCGGCGGCGAGGCCTATCTCCGGGAGGACTGGGACGTCATCGCCCGGGCCATCGTGGACCGCGGCATGCGCTGCGGGATCACCACGGGCGGCCGCAACTTCGACGCGGAGCGCGTGGCGCGCGCGGTCGACGCGGGCATCTCGACCATCAGCGTGTCGATCGACGGCCTCGAGCGCACCCACGATCTCCAGCGCGGCGCGCGCGGCTCGTGGAAGAACGCGGTCGAGGCGGCGAAGCGCGTGGCGGCGACCGACATGCGGCTCGCCACCAACACGCAGATCAACCGGCTCTCGATGCCGGAGCTCGTCGCGATGGCGGACCTGCTGATCGAGCTCGGCTCGGAGGCGTGGCAGCTCCAGCTCACCGTGCCGATGGGGCGCGCGGCGGATCGCCCGGAGCTGCTCCTGCAACCACACGATCTGCTCGAGCTCTTTCCGCTCCTGGTCTGGATCAAGCAGAACAAGCTGCAGCCGCACGGCATCCGCGCGTTCCCCGGCAACAACATCGGCTACTTCTCGCACTTCGAGGAGCTGCTGCGGTACGGCGGCGCGGGCGGCACCCACTGGGCGGGCTGCGGGGCGGGCACGAGCTGCCTCGGTGTCGAGGCCGACGGCAAGGTGAAGGGCTGCCCGAGCCTCCCCTCCAACGAGTGGACGGGCGGCTACACGCGTGAGCGCTCCGTGCGCGACATCGTGGAGAACACCGACGAGCTGACCCACCTCGGCGGGCGCACGCGCGACGACCTCTGGGGCTTCTGCGGCACCTGCTACTACGCCGACGTGTGCAAGGCAGGTTGCACATGGACCAGCACCGTCATCATGGGCCGCCCGGGGAACAACCCCTACTGCATCCACCGCGCGCTCGAGCACGAGAAGCAGGGCGTGCGAGAGCGGCTGGTGCGGGTCGAGGCCGCGCCGGGGGATCCCTTCGACCACGGCCGCTTCGAGACGGTGATCGAGCCGCTCCCCGAGGCGCCCGACGCGACCATCCTCGGCGTGCCGCTCGAGCGGGTGATGACGCTGCGCACCGACAGCCCCGGCCTCATCGAGGAGCGCGAGGGCAAGCACCGCCTGCGGATCCTCTGAGCCGGTCTAAAGGAACTTTCGAGGCCGGCGGGAGATCAGGCGCCGTGGCCCGTCCACGGGCCTGGGCACGAAGTCTGCTGTACACCGACGCGGATGCGGATCGCCACGAAGACGGCTCTGGCCTTCGCCGCGTTCGCCGCCGTATGCGTCGGAGGAGCCGGCGGGCTCCTCCTCGACGAGTCCCGCGAGGCGCTGCACGACGCCCTGATCGACCGACAGCGCCTCCTCGTCGCCAACCGCGCGCTCGTGCTTCGGGAGAACCTGGGGCTGGCCATCGGAGAGCTGGAGCGGCTCGCGGACATGGCGGAGATCGATCTGGACGACGGAGATCTCGGCCCGGAGCAGCGGCTGCTCGGTCACGCCTACCGGCAGACCTCGTTCTTCAACGGCCGGCTCGAGCTCTACGGCCTGGCGGGCCGATGTCGCTGGGCCGAGCCGGTCTCTGGCGGCTGTCGGGAGCCCGACTCGGCCAGCCGGAGCTGGCTCATCCGCGCCCGGGAGGCGGGGCAGACGACGCTCCTGCACGTGACCGATCCCGACGGTCGCGGGCTGATCGACATCGTGGCGCCCGTGCGTCGTGGGGGCCGGTCGGTGGGGGTGCTGCGCGGCGTGATCGATCTGCAGCGGGATCGGATGTTCTCTCCTCCCCTGGCGGAGGACCTGCACCCCACGACCCGGGTGGCGCTGGTGACCGCGGATGGACGGCCGGTGATCCGCTCCGCGGAGGTCTCGCTCACCGACGCGCCCTGGACCACGGCGGTGAGCGCCTTCGAGGGCGGGCAGGGCGGGGCGACGGTGGCGGACGCGCCGGGCGGCGAGCTCCTCTTGGCCTGGACGCCCGTCGGGCGCGGGGATCTCTGGCTGCTCTTCGCGTGGCCGCTCGAGGTCCTCGACGACGACGCCGAGCGCCACGTCCGAAGCCTCAGCGTCTCGATCCTGCTCGTCGGGCTCCTCGCGCTGGGCGTCGGGTTCATCGTCGCGCGAGGCCTCACGCAGCCCCTCAAGGGCCTCGCCGAGCAGGTCAGGGGGGTCCACGGCGACGCGCCGCTCGTGCTCCCGGCGAGCTCGCGTCCCGACGAGGTCGGCGAGGTGCAGCGGGCGCTCTGCACCCTGCTCGCGCGCCTGGAGGATCGAGAGAGCCACATCCGCGCCGACCGCGATCGCATCTCGGACCTGGCGAGCCACCTGGAAGACCGCGTGGAGGAGCGCACCCGCGAGCTGCGGGCTACGCGCGACGCGCTCGTCGAGGCGGAGCGCATGGCGGCCATCGGCCGCGCGGCCACGGTCCTGAGTCACGAGCTCCGCAACGCCCTGAACGCCGTCTCGGTGGCGATGGACACGCTCGGGAGCGACACCTCCGAGGAGGCGCTGAGCGACGCACGACGGCTCGTGCGCAGCGAGGTCGCGCGCCTGAGGACGCTGTCGGACGATCTCCTCTCGTACGCGAAGGAGCCGGTGATCCGACGGCAGCCGGTCTCGGTGGCCGAGCTGCTGGAGCTGGTGGAGCTGCTGACCGAGGAGCGCGCCAAGCGGCTCGGGGCGCGCGTGGAGATCGACGCCGACGCCGCGGTGGTCTGGCTCGATCCCGAGCGCATGCAGACGGTGCTCGTGAACCTCGTGCACAACGCCGTCGAGGCGACCGCGCAGCGCGACGAGCGTGTGGTCCGAGTCACCGCGCGCGCGGGCGACGCGCTCGCGATC
>SHBB01000118.1 GCA_004213565.1 Sandaracinaceae bacterium | reverse complement strand
CTCGCACAGTCACGGGCCCGTCGACGCCTCGACACGCGACGACGCCGGCCCGTGGGAGACCCCGCTCCCGGGCGTCGATGGCCCAGGAGACTTCTGCGGTCTCCCTGGCCGCACGGCGGCGGTCGATCTCAGCTCGGACGGTGAAGAGATCGCGGTGCTCGTGAGGGCGGAGCTCGAAGGGCAGTCGAGGGTGCACCTCGTCGTGTACCGAGGAGGTCGCTGGGAGACGCGCCTGTCGGCGGTGGACCTCGGCGCAGAGATTCGGAACGTCCGGCACGTGGAGAGCGGCCATCTGCTCTGGCCCAGCGAGTGCGGTGTCACGAGGGTCGACGGGAGAGGGCGCGCCTCTTGTCTGGATGCCTGGCCTGCGAGAGCCACTCGGGAAGACGCGGCGGTCATGCGAGCAGGGCCTGGGGAGCTGTGGCTCCTCGCCCCCGGGGACGGGCGGTCGCCGTTCGCCCTCGAGGGCGTTCTCGTAGACGGGAGCGGCGGAGCGGTGACCGACGACGAGGGCCGCACCCACAGAATGTTGCTCGAGGGCCCCGCGCCACGCACGGTGCTCGGGCTATGGGGAGACCGGACGCTGCAGTACGTGGTGACCGACGATGCGGTGCTCGCGAGCGGCGGAGGCGCGGGCATCCTCGCTCCGCGGTCGGACGTGCCGGTGACTCCCCCTCTCACGGCCATGTGGATGTCCGGGCGGAGCGCGCTGTTCCTCGGGACCGCGGGCGGACAGGTGGCCATCCACGACGGGTGGGGAGGGTGGCAGGTCTTCTCCACGGGAGCGGGGCCGGTCGTCTCGGTCGCCGCCGCGGAAGGTGGTCGGATCTTCTACGCTCTCGAGCAGACGGTGGGCCACGTCACGGATGGACGCGCGGAGGAGCTCGCGGAGTGGAGCTCGGTGCGTCCCGACCTCCACGTGGCCGCGATGCGGCCTCACGGAGAGGGCTTCGTCGTTGCCCTCGCGTCCCAGCGTGAGCGGGTTGGCTGCGCGGCCGTCCACGTCGTCATCTACGACGACGGGACGTTTCGTGCGCTCTGAGGCCCGAATGACCGGCGCCCATGGTGACCGACGGCGCCGTCAACCCGTCTGGGGCGATGCGGGCCAGGCCCCTCGAAGCCGCCACGGCCCCCGCCCGCGCCCGCTCGGCATCTCGTAGCGCACGGGGCTCCTCGCTTCCCGGCCGAGCCGCAGGAACCCCCACGTGGGGGCCGGCTCCCGGCTGCTCGAGTCGCCGTACTCCGCGAGCGTCTCCCGCACGCAGCCCCCGATCGACACTCCCCGCAGCGCCAACCGCAGCGCCTGCTCGGCCGTCGTCTCGGCCCCCACGTGGGGGCGCGCTTGGTCCACCAGCCGCCGCGCCTCCTTCTCCTTGAAGCTGAGCGCCCTGAGCATCTGGAACACCTCGGCCAGCACGCGCGCCTTCCTCGGCTCCACCTTCGGCGAGCCGTAGCCAGACCCATCTGGGTGTTCGAACACGAAGCCCTCGGACCAGGTGCCGCGGATGACGACCTTTCCTCCGTGCACGATCCCATGGTGCGCCGAGCACGGAAGAACGAGCCGCTCCGGATTGTGGCTGCCGCCTCGGACTTGGGGTCGCAGTGGTGCACATCGCAGCTCGTGTTCTTGCATCCAGGCACCGCGCACACGCCGCTGTGCCGACGCACCACCGCACGGCGCACGGCGGGCGGGATCACCTGGCTCGCCCGCTCGTAGCCGGCTGAGATGTCGACGCGCCCGATGACCTGCGCGTCGCATTCGGCCATCTCGACCACCTCGGGGCCGACGGGAACCTGCTCGCCGTTCGCGTCCTGCGTGGCCGCCTTGCAGCACTCGCACACCGTCAGCGCGATCTGGTGCCGGCTCCGCGTCTCGTCCGCGCCGCCGCCGCCCGATAGCGCGCTCGAGGCGAGGAGCTCGATGAACGCGTCGTCGTCCAGGTGCGTGCCGCCGCTCTCCTTGCGCAGCACGTCGCGCGCTTGCCGCAGCAGCGCGTACGCCGAGGGCGACAGGTTCAAGGTCACCCGCTTGCGCTCGAGCTCGGGTCGCGTCGGATCGCTCGGCCGGTCCCCGGGCGTCTTGCCCGACGTCATGCGCTCGATCTGTGACGCCGTCTTGCCGTCCGCGACCTCGAGCCACTCGCCCTCCGTCTCCGCGTCGGCGACCCGGGTCAGCTCGCGCACCGCGGAGTAGACGAGGTCGCCCGCCGCGAACGCGGCGCTGAGCTTCGGCAGCTCGTCGAGCCGCTCCGCGACGCGCACCCGCTCCTCGGTCCCCCGGCCCGAGCAGCCGAACCACCGCTCGGCGTACTCGCGGAAGCTGGCGAAGCCGTAGAGGTCGTGGACCTTCAGCCGGAAGCCGCAGAGGAACCACTGACAGAGCTCGAAATCGCTCGCCGCGCGCAGGCGCCCGAGCTTCCTCAGAGTCTCGTCGGCCACCTGGCGAGAGGTGTCGGCCGACGGACCATGTTCGATGAACGCCCCCATGCAAGGCACTTAGCATGAACACGCGTTCCCGCAAGTCCTTTATGCCTCTACATGCACTCCTTTTCCATGAATGTGACTGCCCAACAGCGACTCAGCTCGCCACGCTCGGCACGTCAGCTCGCCGAGGCGCGAGACGTCTCGGCGTGGCGGTGCAGCGCCCAGCTTCTCCGTTGTCGATGGATGCGCTGGACCCCCCTCGCGGCCGGCGTCCGCCACCCCTCCGTCCGCCACTCTCGCCGATCCGCCCCCGCAAGTACCCGAGATCACGTGCGCGAGCTCTGGATCGAGCCTTGCTCGATACGACGTCGTGCCCTCGCCGCGCTACATCGAGCCCAACGCGACCTACGCGATCTGTCGCCGGATCGAGGGGCGCCGATTCCTTCTGAGGCCGGACAGCAAGCTGACGGCGCTCTTCGTCTACCTGCTCGCGCTCTGCGCGGCGAAGTTCGGCGTGACCGTGCACATGGCGACCGTGATGAGCACGCACTTCCACCTCGTCGTGACGGTGCCGAACGGGAACGTCAGCGAGTTCATGCACGCGCTCGACACGCACCTGGCGTGCGCGATCCAGGTGCTCCGCAAATACAAGTACGGAAGCGGGTGGGCCGTTCTGAACGGCAGCGGGCGAGTCCCCCATCCGCATCCGCTCGGTCGGAGCGCCGACGACTTCGACTTCCTCATCTTCTCGCAAACCACCTTCCCCGCTATGCTCCCCTCCGCCGAGTGGGATATCGGAAGGGTGTTGAACTGATGGCTAGGAGCTCCTTCCTGCGCTTGTCCCTCGCTGCGTTCTTGGCGCTGGCCTCCACGGGTTGCGTCAACCTCCACGGAGTCGACGCCGGTCGGGGGGAACCGGTCGACGCCGGTGTCGACAGCGGGATGGACTGGGAACCCTGCGTCATCGACCGGCCGAGCCACCTCTCGCTCTATACGCCTGACCTCGTGAGCAACATCGAGCTGTACGACGAGCTCTTCTGGAACCGCTCGAACCGTCATGCCGCGCTGAGCTTGACGCTGTCCGAGCTCGCTCCGAGGGCCCCCGACGGCACCTGCCTGTCCGTGACGCCGGAGCTACTCGCCCGCGTCGATGACGCGATGAGCAGGGCGATGACGCTGGTCCGCGTTCGTGACGGCAGCACCGTACCGAGCCGCGTCGAGAGTGGCTTCGTGGACTTGCACGGAGCGGAGCAGGCCGAGCCTCGGGGCGGGGGTTACTACTACAGCCTCGTCGCTGATAGTTGGGATGAACTCGAGGACGGTTGGTATGTGCTGCGGGTTGACACCGACGCCCTGAATGAGATCGAGGAGATGGTCGTAGACATCGACGGTCTGCAGCCGCACCTCGGCGAGGTCGCGTTCGCCCGGATCCACAAGGGGAGCCGCCCGATGTGGCGGCTTGCGCAGGCGTCCTGCTCGACGAGCAGTGAGGCGTGCACGGTTGCGATCATCTCTACGGAGACACTCTCCGCCCCGATGGGGGGACGGGTCAGCGTGCGCTACGACGGCACCGAGGTGCGATGTGAGGGCACTCGGACTGCGACCTTCGGGATGAGTGTCGAGTGCCCCTACACGGAGCACGGCGACTTCATCGGCACGGTGATCGATGTCGACTACGTGGGCGACTCGATGCTCACACCCACGGGCGAGGCACTCGTCGAGGGCGACGGCGTGAGTGCGACGATCACGCCTGGCGCGGGCCCGGACCGAAACGGATACCCCGACCCGGACTTCGCCCTGGGCATCGTTCGCGGCTCCTAGCGAGACCCGAAGCAGGTCGGCACAAAGTAGACGTGCAACGGTATCGGAAGGCGGCGCGAGGAGACCGGCCCACAGTCGCGGCCGGCGGTCCAAGGCCGCTGCTGTTGATATCGCATCGACGCCTCCGAGCTCTTCAGGGCGGTGCCCCGGACGGAACGCGCGGACCCCAGCGATCCGTGCTTCGGTCTGGCCGGGTCCCTCGCGGCGGCGGCACGCGGACGCACCATTGCAAGCCGAGGTCCGAACGTGCGCGACGTGATCTCAGGTGTTTAGGGCGCCGAGTCGGCGGAGGTGGCGGGCGGAGGGGTGGCGGACACCGGCGGCGAGGGGCGGCTGCGCGATTCTGAGCACGCCTCATCAGCGAGCCAGAGCCAGCTTCGCGCCTTTTTCGCCGGCGCCCGTCGTTCCCACTCGGGCGTCGGACCCGCAGAGCTGGAGCGGGCCCTTCCAGGTGCTCAGCCGCATTTCAAACTGCGCTGACCGTCGTTTGGGGACGAGAACCCGAGAAAAAACCGAGCCGCGCGTCGATTTGTGTAGCTTCGAAGATACACAAGCGCGAAGTCGCAGCGATTTTCGACCATTCTGAGCTTGGCTTTCGCTCCGCGGCTCGATTCTCCGGAGTTCTTCGTCCGCGTTCGCCTCTCCCCCGTGATTCTCGAGCGTTGCTCGACCTGGAACGCGCGAGCGCTCGAATTTTCGAGCGACTTCGCCGCAAGAACGCGGGCCGAGGGCGTTCTTGCCGAATTCACCAGGAAGTCCGCGCGCGGAGGCCCCGATGCACGCTGCAAACGCGTCGCGCCGGGGCCGCGATGCGGCGGGTCCGGGGCCGCCCCCGGAATGAGGGGCCAGTCGAGCCCCGCCTCGGGCCGGCGATCGTCACACGCTCCGGCGCAGTAGGCCCCACTGGTCGTATCGTCAGGTTGGCAATACGCTGGGGTCATGGCGCTCAGAGGGACGGTGCGAAATGGGCGGCTCGTGGTCGACGCCCCCACAGAGCTGCCGGAGGGGACCGTGGTCGATCTCGTGCTCGACGACGAGGGTGACGATCTCGACGACGAGCAGCGTGCGGCTCTGCATGCGGCCATCGAACGGAGCCTTCAACAGGCGCAAGCGGGCCAGAGCGCGCCGGCAAGTGTGATTCTCGACAAGCTGCGCGCGCGCCGCGAAGGATGAGCAAGCCGGTCCGCACCAGCCCCGTCGCCGATCCAAGTCAGCGAGAGATCGGTCCCGCCCCGCTCGAAGTGCACGCGACCTCGACGGGCCACCGCTGGAAGGCAGCGCTCACCGGGCGCCGAGCGCGCTCTGGATGGCCTCGGCGACGCGCTCCCTCACGAAGCGATGCCGCGCGTCGGTGGTGTCTCGCGGATGCCACAGCAGCAGCATCGGCACGGGCGGGATGGGGACCGGCGGCGGCGCCGTGACCAGGCGGCGCGGGCTCGTTCGCACGACGTCGTCCGGCAAGGTCGCGATGAGCGCGCTCTCGGCGACGAGCGCGGCGGCCGCGTCGAAGGTGGTGACGGCGGCCGCGACCCGGCGCGCGAGGTCGTGGCCCTCGAGGTAGTCGTCGATGAAGCCGCGCCCGCTCGAGTCGGGGCCGGCGACGACGTGCGGCAGCCGCGCGAAGGTCTTCAGACCCAGCCGGCGGCGCGGGTGCGCGGGCGACGAGACGACGACGAAGCGGCGCTCGTAGACCGGGCGCTGCACCAGCTCGCTCAGGTCCACGCCGCCGCTCGCGACGCGAGGAAGGGCCGACAGGTCCGGCCCGAGCGCGAGATCCAGCTCGCCGCGGCGCGACTCCTCCACGCTCCGCACCGAGAGCGGCCGGAACCGCAGATCCAGGCCGGGCGCGTCGGCCCAGAGGCGGGCGACGATGGCGGGCGCGAACGCGCGCTGCGTCTCTTCGCCCATGCCGAGCGTGAAGGAGCCGCGCTCCGCGACGGGGTCGAAGGGCGCGTCCGGCTCGAACACCGCCGCCGCCGCGCGCACCGCGGCCGTCACCTTCGGCGCGAGCGCGAGCGCGCGTGGGGTCGGCACGAGGGCGCGCCCCTCCCGCACGAAGAGCGGGTCGTCGAGCGCGTCGCGCAGGCGCCCGAGGGTGCGGCTCATCGCCGGCTGCGTGACCCCGAGGGCCCTCGCCGCCTCGGTGACGCTGCGGTGCGCGATCAGACGATCGAGCGCGAGGAGCAGGTTGAGATCCAGGCCGGCCAGATACATGACGCTCACGCATGAACTCTATGACATCAATGCATTGGTGACATGTGACTCCGGACCGCAGAGTGAGCTCGAACCGAAGGAGGTCACTCATGGAGAACGTCTCGAATGGATCCCGCTCGCTTCACGTGGTGTTCGGCGCCGGACAGATCGGCCCTCGACTGGCCGACGCCCTGGCCGCGCGCGGTCACGCGGTGCGGGTGGTGCGGCGGTCGGCGCGCCCCGTGGGCGAGCACGAGGTGGTGAGCGGCGACGCGCGTGACGCGGCGTTCGCGCGGAGAGCCTCGGAGGGCGCGGCGGCGCTCTACCACTGCATGAACCCGTCGGCGTACCGGGGGCGCGCCTGGGAGGAGGAGCTCCCCGCGATGATGGAGGCCCTGATCGACGCAGCGCTCGCGAACGACGCCCGCCTGGTCGTGCTCGACAACCTCTACGCGTACGGCCCGACGGAGGGCGCGCGGACCGAGGCGACGCGGCTCGCGGCGAGCGGCCGCAAGGGCCGGGTCCGGGCGCGATGCGCAGAGATGCTCGAGCGCGCACGGGACGCGCACGGTCTCTGCTACGTGGTGGGCCGGGCCGGCGACTTCTTCGGGCCCGACGCGGACGAGGCGCTGGTCTCCCCCGCCGCCGTCCGGGGGATCGCGGCGGGAGCGCGCCCCCTCGCGCTCGGCGATCCCGACGCGCCGCACGCCTTCAGCTTCACCGATGACGTCGTGCAGGCGCTGGCGCGGCTCGGCGACGCGCCGGACGTCGAGGGCGAGGTCTTCCACCTCCCCGTGCACGTCGTGTCTCCGCGCGAGCTCTACGCCCGCATCGGCGCGCGCTTCGGCGTGACCGCGCGCCCCCGCCGCCTCGGCCGCCTCGTGTTGTGGCTGCTCTGGCCCTTCGCGTCGCTGTTCCGCGAGCTGCTCGAGACGCTCTACCAGTGGGACCGGCCGTTCCTGGTCGACGACGCGCGCTTCCGGGCCCGCTTCCCCGACGTGGGCGTCACGCTCGAGGAGGCCATCGACGGGACGGTGGCGGCGGCTCAGGGCAGCTCGACCGAGGCGCAGGGCGGGTCGAAGGTCAGCTCGTCGCAGTCGGCGGCGCTTCCGTCGCTGTGAATGAAGTTGACGAAGTCGATCGGCGCCTCGAGCGCGACCATCGGGTGGTGCCAGATCCCCGGCGCGTAGGTGATGGCCTGGGTGCCCGAGGCGACGAACGCGGCGAGCGTGGAGAGATCGGGCGCCTCGCCGCCGCGCGCGACGACCACGAGGTAGCGGCGCGCGTTCATCGGGACGAAGAGCTGCGTGCTGTGGGCGTGGCGCTCGAGCCGCCGCACGGCCAGACGCGTCCCCTCGAGGGGCGCGCAGCGGAAGAGCGACACGGTCGGCCTCGCGCCCTGGCGCGCGTTCACCAGCGGGGCCAGGTCGTCCCACGCCTCGGCGCGCCCGTGGTTGGCCTCGCGCGGCGGCGCGGCCTTCGCCTCGACCACGGCGCCGTAGGGGGCGTACGCGTCCTCGGTCAGCGGGCGCGCCAGCACTCAGCGCAGCTCCATCGCGTCGTCGTCGACCCGGCTGTAGCGGATGCTGAGCACGTCGAGGATGTAGTTCATGTGGAGGCGCCAGGGGCGCTTGGAGCCCTGCTTCGGCAGCGCACCCTGGGCGCGCTCGATGTAGCCGGAGCTGAGGTCGACGAAGGGCCGCTCCTCGAGCGTCGGATCCTTGGCCCGCGGCACGAAGCGCGTCTGGCCGTGCTTCTTCATGTGGTTGAGCAGGCGACAGACGTACTCGCTCGTCAGGTCGGCCTTCAGCGTCCACGAGGCGTTGGTGTAGCCGAACCAGAGCGCGAGGTTCGGGACGTCGCTGAACATCATCGCCTTGTAGGTCCAGAGCTTCTTGGGCTCGATGGCCTCACCGTCGACGCTGAGCGCGATGTTGCTCATGAAGCAGAGCTTGAGCCCGGTCGCGGTGACGATGATGTCGGCCTCGATCTCCTCGCCCGAGCGGAGCTTCAGCCCCTTCTCGGTGAAGGTCTCGATGTGGTCGGTGACCACGCTCGCGTCGCCGCTCTTGATGGCGCGGAAGAGATCCGAGTCGGGCACGAGGCAGAGGCGCTGATCCCAGGGGTCGTACGGCGGGTCGAAGTGCGTCTCGACGTCGTAGTCCTCGCCCAGCTCGTTCTGGACGCCCTTCTTGAAGAGTGCGCGCATCTTGCCAGGCGCCTTGCGGGACGCGGTGTAGAGGCCGAGGCTGACGAGCACGTTCTTCCAGCGCATCACGCGGTAGTGCGCGGCGGGCGGGAGGCGGCGGCGGAGCAGCTTCGCGACGGGGTCCTCCCCGGGCACGGTCACCACGTAGCTCGGGGTGCGCTGGAGCATGGTGACGTGCGCCGCCTTCTCCGCGAGCGCGGGCACCAGGGTCACGGCGGTGGCGCCGCTGCCGATCACGACGACGCGCTTGCCCTCGTAGTCGATGTCCTCGGTCCACTTCTGCGGGTGCACGACGCGCCCGCCGAAGCGGTCCATGCCCGCGAAGTCCGGCGTGTAGCCCTCGTCGTAGTCGTAGTAGCCGGTGCACATGAAGAGGAAGTTGCACGTCAACGTCGACTCGGTGCCGCTGCGCTTGTCGAGCACGTCCACCGTCCACGTGTCGGTCTCGCTCGACCAGGCCGCGCGGGTGACGTGGTGCGAGAAGCGGATGTGCTCGTCGATGCCGTTCTCTTCGGCCGTCTCCCGCAGGTACTTCAGGATGTCCGGCCCGTCGGCGATGGCCTTCTCCTCCTTCCACGGTTTGAAGCGGAAGCCGAGCGTGTACATGTCCGAGTCCGAGCGGATGCCCGGGTAGCGGAAGAGGTCCCAGGTCCCGCCGATGTCCTCGCGGCCTTCGAGCACGGCGTAGGTCCGCCCCGGGCAGAGGGTCTGCAGGTGATAGGCGGCGCCGATGCCGGAGATGCCGGCGCCGACGATGAGGACGTCGAGGTGTTCCATCGGAGGCCAGAGTCTACGCCCGCTCGTCCAGGAAGCGAGCGATGACGGGCTCGACGAGCTCCACGACCAGGCGCTTCAGGGCGGCGTCCGAGGTCTTGGCCCACCGCCCCGACCACACCTCGATGCAGATGCCGTGGGTGACGACCGAGGCGCGCCAGGCCACCGCGTCGCGCGCCTTGCTGGGGAGCCCTGCGTAGCGCGCGGTCTCGCCGAGCCCCTCCGCGAAGCCTCGCCGCAGCGCGACCCAGTCCGGCGGCGTGGCGAGCGGCACGAGGAAGAGGGCCTCGTAGAGCCGCGGCTCGTCGGCCGCGAAGCGCGCCATGGCGAAGGCGGCCACGTGCAGCGGGTCGTCGCCACTCATGCGTGAGGCGCTATCGGCGATGCGCCCGACCAGCGTGGCCACCACGCGCTCGACCACCGCGCGGCTCAGCGCCTCCATGCTGTCGAAGTAGCTGGTCACGGGCGCGGTCGAGGCGCCGAGGCGCTTGGCGACCGAGCGCGCGGTCACCGCGGAGAGGCCGTCGTGGCGAGCCACCTCCAGGGCGGCGTCGAGCACGGTCTCGCGGTCGTAGCGGGGCTTGGGCGGCACGGCGCGAGCATACCGCTTGACGAGCGACGGGCGTCATATTACACCTGTCACCTAACAGTCGTTCCACGAGGAGACAGGCCCATGTCCGACGCCACGCTCACCCCCGCCTCGACCCGCCCCGTCGACCACCTGCTCGCCCGCTACGGCGAGAGCCACCAGAACGACACCAACGAGCGCATCCACTGGATCTGCGTGCCCGTCATCGTGTGGACGGTGATCGCGCTCCTCTGGTCGATCCCGACGCCGGACGCGTTCTCGGCCCTCCCCTTGCTCAACTGGGCGACCCTGACCCTCGCCGGCGCGCTGGCCTACTACGTCTACCTGTCGCCGCCGCTGGCGGCCGGGCTCGCGGTGTTCTCCGCGACGTCGGCGGCGCTCATCGTCGGCTACGAGTCCACGGCCCTCGCGAGCACCCTCCCCCTCTGGGGCCTCGCGCTGTCGCTCTTCGTGCTCGCCTGGATCGGGCAGTTCGTCGGGCACCAGATCGAGGGCAAGAAGCCGTCCTTCCTCGACGACCTGACGTTCCTCCTCATCGGCCCCGCCTGGCTCCTCCACTTCGTGTACCGCAAGCTCGGGGTAGCCTACTGACCGACCATGGAAGTGCTTCAGAGCCGGATCCTCCTGCGCCCCCGCGACCCGGAGCGGACGCGGCGCTTCTACGGGGAGACGCTCGAGCTGCCCGTCTACCGCGAGTTCTCGGGAGGCGTCGTCTACTTCCTCGGCGGCGGCTTCCTGGAGATCTCCGGCCGCGCCGACGTGGCCGCCACGGACGCGACCGCCACGGACGCGACCCAGCTCTGGATCCAGGTGCGCGACGTCGACGCGACCCACGCGCGGCTCGAGGGCCAGGGCGTGCCCATCGACGAGCCCCCGGTCGACAAGCCGTGGGGCCTGCGCGAGCTCCGCACCCGCGATCCGGACGGCCGCCGGCTGATCTTCGTGCAGGTCCCGGCCGACCACCCGCTCCGGCGCGACCGGCGCTGAGTCAGGGCTCGACGCAGCGCGCCGACGCGCACACCAGCGGCGAAGGGCACGGCCTCGCCTCGCAGCTCGGTCGCTCGCACTGGCCGCTGGCGCCGCAGACGTACGGGCCGCAGTCCGCGTCGCCGCTGCAGGAGCGGATGGCGCAGCGGCCCGAGCCGAGGCACCGGAAGCCCGCGTTGCAGTCGGCGTCGGACCCGCACGCGCGCACGCACGCGCCGAAAGGCGAGCACTCGGTGCCGCTCGGGCAGTCGGCGTCGACGCCGCAGCCGTTGCAGACGCCGCCCGGCGCCGCGCGGTTGCAGGAGCCGCTGGCGCCGCCGCAGTCGCCGTCGTCGCGGCACTGGACGGGCCCCGGGAGGGACGAGCCGGCGTCGGAGAACACGCCAGCGTCGTCGAGGCCTGCGTCTTGGAGGCCTGCGTCTTCGAGGCCAGCGTCTTCGAAGCCAGAGTCTGCGAGGCCGGCGTCCCTCGACCCCGCGTCCGAGCTCCCCGCGTCCGAGCTGCCGGCGTCGAGGCCGCCCGCGTCGCGAGATCCCCCGTCCAGCGGAGGGGCGTCACCCCCGCAGGCGGTCTGGAAGGCGAGGAGAAGGCAGAGGCTCCAGCGTCGCATCCGCGGGTCGTATCACGCGGCGGTCGCTCAGTCCTCGCGCGCGTCGAGCGTCTTCTGGCTCTCGCGCCGGATGTGGCGCAGCTCCGCGAGGGTCTTGTCGATCTCGGCCCGCTTGGCCTCGAGCTCCGCGATCATCTCGCCCGTGCGCTGCACGACCATCTCGAGCTGCTTCGAGCGGCCCTCGCCGCGCTCGCCGTAGAGGTCGAGGTAGCGCTTGATCTCGCGCAGCGAGAGCCCGAGCGACTTCGCGCGGAGGATGAGCTGGAGCCGCGCCCGCTCGCGCCGGCCGTAGACGCGTGTGGCCCCGACCCGCTGCGGGTCGAGCAGGCCCTTCGACTCGTAGAAGCGGATCGCGCGGGCCGTCGTGTCGAGCTCGCGGGCCAGCTCACCGATGCCCCAGACCTCGCCGGTCGCGCCCTCGCGGTGCGCGCGAACGAAGCTCTGCGGGGACTCGGCCATGACCGTCGCAAGCTACCGCTCGGTGACGTTTGCCGCAAGCGGCAGACGTAGACCGCATCCCCTTGACGTATACGTCAACCCCGGTCAGAGTCCGGCCATGGAACGCACCCCCGAGCACGAGCAGCTGGCGCAGACCGTCATCAAGTTCTGCGAGACCGAGATCAACCCGTACGTCGACGAGTGGGAGGCGGCGGAGGAGTTCCCCTCGCACGAGGTCTTCAAGAAGCTGGGCGACCTCGGCATCCTCGGCGTGAAGTACCCCGAGCAGTTCGGCGGCGCGGGGCTCGACTTCACCTACTCGGTCGTCGTCGCGGAGGCCCTCGGCGCGTGCAACGCGGCCGGCGTCCCGCTCGCGATCGGCGTGCAGACCGACATGTGCACGCCCGCGCTCGCGCGCTTCGGCTCGGACGAGCTCCGCGCCCAGTACCTGACGCCGTCCATCGCGGGCGATCTCGTCGGGGCCATCGGCGTCAGCGAGCCGAACGCGGGCTCGGACGTCGCGGGCCTCTCGACCACGGCGCGCCGCGAGGGCGACGACTGGGTGATCAACGGCACCAAGATGTGGATCACCAACGGGATGAAGGCCGACTGGGTCTGCCTCCTCGCGAACACGAGCGACGAGGGCGGGCCGCACAAGAACAAGTCGCTCTTCGTCGTGCCGATGGACGCCAAGGGCATCGACCGGCAGAAGATCCACAAGATCGGGATGAACGCGAGCGACACCGCGCAGCTCTTCTTCGAGAACGTGCGCATCCCGAAGGGCAACCTCATCGGTCAAGAAGGCATGGGCTTCTTCTACCAGATGATGCAGTTCCAGGAGGAGCGCCTCTGGGGCGCGGCCAACTCGCTGCTCTTCATGGACCGGATCATCGACGAGACGATCAAGTACACGCGCGAGCGCAAGGCGTTCGGGCAGTCCATCCTCGACAACCAGGTCGTGCACTACCGGCTCGCGGAGCTGCGCACCGAGGTCGAGGCGCTTCGCAGCCTGGTCTATCGCGCGGCCGCCGACTACGTGCAGGGCAAGGACGCGCTGCGCATGGCCTCGATGTGCAAGCTCAAGAGCGGCCGGCTCGCGCGTGAGCTCTGCGACTCGTGCCTCCAGTACTGGGGCGGCATGGGCTACAGCGCCGAGAGCTTCGTCTCGCGCGCCTTCCGGGACGCGCGACTGATCTCCATCGGCGGCGGCGCGGACGAGGTCATGCTCGGCATCCTCTGCAAGCTCGAGGGCACCCTGCCCCGCCGCAAGAAGGAGAAGTGAGCGTGGGCGAGCACATCCGCACCGCGCTCGAGGGCGGCGTCCAGACCGTCACGCTCGCGCGGCCCGAGGCGCGCAACGCGATGTCGCGCGCGATGATCGAGGAGCTGCTCGCGGCGCTGCGCGAGGCCGAAGCGAGCGACGACGTGCGCGTGCTCGTCTTGCGCGGCGAGGGCGGGCACTTCTGCGCGGGCGGCGACATCAAGGACATGGCGAAGGCGCGCATGGCCCCGGCGGAGCTGTCGGGAGCACAGGTCGACGCGGATCCGGTGGCCGCGCTGAACGCGATGTTCGGCCGCATCGCGCTCGCCTGGGCGCGCACCCCGCTGCCGACCGTGGCCGTGCTCGAGGGCGCGGTGATGGGCGGCGGGTTCGGGGTGGCGTGCACCGCCGACGTGGCCATCGCGACCACCACCGCGGACTTCCGCCTGCCCGAGACCTCGCTCGGGGTGATCCCGGCGCAGATCGCGCCCTTCCTGATCGAGCGGCTCGGCTACTCCGAGGCCAAGCGGCTCGCGGTGACCGGCGCGCGGCTCGACGCCGCCGCGGCGCTGAAGGTCGGGCTGGTGCACCACGTCTGCGAGCCGGACGCGCTCGAGGACCTGCTCGGCGCGACGCTCCGGCAGATCCTGCGCTGCGCCCCCAGGGCCACGGCGGAGACCAAGCGGCTCCTCCACACCCTCTACGAGGGAGTCACCGAGGCGCAGATCGACCACGCCGCGCGGGCGTTCTCCGAGGCCGCGCGCGGCGACGAGGCGGCCGAGGGCATGTCCGCCTTCATCGCGAAGAGAAAGCCCAGCTGGGCTCCGACGGAATAAGGGAACGATCATGGACAAGGCGATCCTGACCTGCGCGCTCAACGGCGTGCTCACCAACCCGAAGCAGCACCCCGTGCCCGTCACCCCCGAGGAGATGGCGGCCTCGGCGAAGGACGCGTTCGACGCGGGCGCGGCGATCTTCCACATCCACTTCCGCGACCAGCGCGAGGGCATGGGCCACATGCCGAGCTGGGATCCCGAGGTGGCCAAGGCGTGCAGCGACGCCATCCGGGACGCGTGCCCCGGCGCCATCATCAACCAGACCACCGGGACCGTCGGCCCCGACGTCTCGGGCCCCATCGCGTGCATCGATCGCATCGAGCCGGAGATCGCGGCCTGCAACGCGGGCAGCCTCAACTACCTGAAGCTCCGCAGCAACGGGCAGTGGGCGTGGCCGCCGATGCTCTTCGACAACCCCGTGTCGAAGGTCGACGCGATGTTGAAGGCCATGCAGAAGAAGGGCGCGCTGCCCGAGTTCGAGTGCTTCGACGTGGGCATCGTGCGCTCGGTCGCGCTCTATCAGGGCGCGGGCATGACCGAGACCGCGCAGTACAACTTCGTGATGGGCGTCGCGTCCGGCATGCCGGTCGACAACGATCTCCTCGAGCTGCTGCTGAAGTACAAGATGCCGGAGTCGACCTGGCAGTGCACCCTCATCGGCCGCCAGGAGATCTGGGCGACCCACCAGCGCGCGGCGGAGCTGGGCGGCATGCTGCGCACCGGGGTGGAGGACACGTTCTATCTCCCCGACGGCGAGCGCACGACGGGCAACGGGCCGCTGATCGAGGCGCTCGCCCGGTGCGCGAAGAACGCGGGCCGCGAGATCGCGTCGCCCGACGAGGCGCGCGCGCTGCTGAAGCTCCGCGCGGCCTGACGGCCGGGAAGACCGCGCTCCACGGGACTGGCATGCGCCCGCGGTCCACGTGGATGTTCGTGCTCGCGCGGGGGCTCGGCTCGCTGTCGGTCCTGGTCGCCGCCGGGCGGGGGCTCAGGGCGCGCGCAGCTCCCGCTCGGCCCGCATGAACTCGTCTTGCAGGCGACAGCGGTCGCGACGATTGCGGCGGTGACGCGCGAGGGGCTCGAGGGCCCGCGGATCCCCGAGCTCCGCGAGGTCGCGGATGGTGCGGCGGCGCGCGTCGCAGTCGGCCACCAGCTGGAGGCGCGCCAGGTTCAGCGTCAGCGGGTCGAGCGCCTCGCGCGGCGTGAAGTCCCAGATCGCCCGCGCCGCCTCGCGCCGGGCTCGCCAGTCGACCTCCTCGGCGAGCAGCAGCGCGAGCTCCGCCTGCATCGGCGCGATCGCGGGGGCCTCCACGGCGGGCGCGACGTGCTCGGCCTTGGGCGGCTTGCCCGCGGGCTCGTCGCCTCCGACGGCCAGCCAGACGATGCCCACCAGCGCGAGCACGGTCACCCCGACCGCGAATCCCCAGGGTCGCGCGCGCACCCGCTCGAGCAGCGGCTCGGCGCGCCTCGGCGCCGGAGCGCGTCTCGGCGCGGGAGCGGGCGCGGGCGCCGCGCTCTCGACGGCGGGCGGCGCGACGGCCTCGGTCTCCTCCGTCACCGCGTCCGTGGGCTCCGGCTCCACCCAGGCGGCCAGCTCCCGGAGCCGCTCCCGCGCCTCGCGCGCGTCCCCGAGCCGCTCGGCGCGCTTGCCCGCCAGGAGCTGCTGCACCAGATCGCCCAGCGCGGGTGGGACGCCCTCGACGAGATCGCCCAGCGCGGGCGCCTCCTCGGTCAGCTGGCGCGTGATGTAGGTGGTCATCGTGAGCGTGCGCCGATCGAAGAGCGGCTGGCCGGTGACCATCTCGAAGAGCAACACCCCGAGCGAGTAGAGGTCGGTGCGCGAGTCGACCGGCTGCCCGAGCCCCTGCTCCGGCGCCATGTAGCCCACCGTGCCGACCGCGGTGCCGACCTCGGTCAGCGACTTGGCCCCGCCGGTCGCGGCCGCCGCCGCGCGCGGCTCCTCCTCCTCGAGGAAGCGCGCGATCCCGAAGTCGATCAGCCGCGCGTGCTCCACGCCGTCGTCGTCGGGCACGAGGATCACGTTGGACGGCTTCAGATCGCGATGGACCACGCCCGCCTGGTGCGCCGCGTAGAGGGCGTCGGCGATCTCCGCGCCCAGCTCACACGCGCGCCGCCACCCGAGCGCGCCGACCTCCAGCACGTCGGCGAGGTTCTCACCCCGCGCGAGCTGCGTGACGAGGTACGCCTCGCCGCCCTTGGTGGTCCCGCAGTCGAGCGCGGCCACCACGTTGGGGTGATCGAGCCGCCCGTGCGCCTTCACCTCGCGCTGGAAGCGCTGCACCACGACCGCGTTGTCCATGTGGTCGGGGTGCACGATCTTCAGCGCGACCCGGCGGTCCATCCGCAGATGCGTCGCCTCGAAGACCGCCCCCATGCCGCCCTCGGCGAGGAGCTCCTCGATCCGGTAGCGGTCCTCGATCACGCGGCCGATCCAGTCGGCGTGCACTTCGGTCTCGCCCGGTGCTTCGTCGGCGGAGTCCTGGCTCATGGTCGGCCCACAGTATGGCCCGGACCGCCCGCCGCACGTCAGGGGTTTCGTCCCCTGTGGCGATCCACCCCGGCTCGGGCGCATACTGGGACGATGACGACGCGGCTGGCCGTCCGCTCGCTCGTCGCCCTGATCGGGTGCGGCGTGTGGGGGCTCGGCTGCGACGCGCCGACCGTGCTGCTGGTCGATCTCCGCACGGACTACGTCCCCGGGGTCGAGTTCTCCACGGTGGTGGTGGAGCTGCTGGCGCCGGACGCCGGCTTCGACGCCCCGCGCGTCGAGGAGACGCGGGTGTACGCGGTCGAGAGCCGCGAGCCCTTCTTCGAGGGCGTGCGGGTGGCGGAGATCGAGGAGGTCGCGCCCGGCCCGCGGCGCACCCTCGTGCGGCTCTCCGACGCGGACGGGGAGGTCCTCGCCGAGATCCCGCTCGCGGTCACGGTGCGCGGCGCGCACGCCCTGACGGTGAAGGTCACCCGCGACTGTGCCGGCGTGGTCTGCCCCGCGGAGGGTGGTGATGCGAACGCGATCACGTGCGTGGGCGGGCGCTGCGTCGACCCCGGCTGCACGCCCGAGACGCCCGAGGCGTGCCCCACCCCGGTCTGCACGGCCGACGCGCAGTGCGAGGGCGCCACCGACGCGTGCGCCCGCCCCGTCTGTGACGAGGGCGTCTGCCTCGTGGCGCCCGTCGCCGACGCGTGCGGCAGCGGCCTGGTGTGTCACCCCACGCGCGGCTGCGTCGCCACCGACGCCACCCTGCTCGAGATCGACGCGCCCGCGTCGGTCAACCTCGGCACCGAGGCGACGGTCGACGCGCGCGGCGGCCGGGAGCCCTACACGTTCTCGCTCGTCGAAGGCGAGGCCGAGCTCGACCCGGCGAGCGGGCGGCTCATCGAGCGCGTGTACTACGGGCAGGTGCGCGTGCGCGTCACCGACGCGGCGGGGAGCGCGCAGGAGGCGAGCGTGCGGATCGGAGGCGACGCCCTCTTCTTCGTCGGCGGGCGCGTGGGGACCGATCGGAGCACGGGCTACGTCGACACCGTCTACCGGAGCGACGACGACGGCGAGACCTGGGTGGAGGTCGGCGCCCTGCCCGGCCCCCGCTACAACCCGACGGTCCTGGTGCGCGACGACGCGATGTACCTCCTCGGCGGCCGCTCGGGCGAGCTCGTCTGGCACGACGAGGTCTTCCGCTCGACCGACGGCGTGACGTGGACGGACGTCGGCCGCGACGCCGTGCCCCGCGCGGCGGCCAGCCTCACGTGGTTCGACGGACGCTACTGGAACCTCGGAGGCTTCGACGCCGATCGGCTCCGGGACGACGTCGCGACCTCGCTCGACGGGGTCGACTGGACCGCGAGCGCCGCGCTCCCGAGGCCGATCTACGGCGGCGCGGTGTTCCCCCTCGACGGGCGCCTCCACTACCTCGGCGGCCAGACCTCCGCCGGCGCCGGCACGGACGCGGTCATGTCCACGGTGGACGGCGTCGCGTGGGAGACGTCGGCCGCGGTCCTCCCCTTCCCCTGCTACTTCGGCGGGTTCGCGCTGCACCGCGGCGTCGCGTACGTCGGCGCGGGGGTCGACTGCGAGGGCCGGATCGCGGCGTCGGACGACCGCCTCGCGAGCTTCCGCGTCGCCGCCGACCTCGGCGACGCGCGCGAGGGCGCGGCGATGGTGGTGCACCGCGACGCGCTCGTGCTCGCGGGCGGCGCGGTCGAGGCGGTGCTCACGAGCGACGACGGCGCGGTGTGGGTCGAGACCGGCGCGCTCCCGGTCGCGCTCAACGGCGGGCGGCTCTTCTCGTTCACGCCTCCCTGATCGCCCCCTCTTCTAGAGACGCGCGCTCTGAGAGGATTCCCCCTACGCGAAAATACAAAGAGCGTTATACACTGCCCGCCGTGGATGTGGGCCCCGACGGCCAGAAACGAGGAACGACGATGCGCTCGATTCTGCTCTGTTCGCAGCTGACCTGTCTCGCCGCGCTCACCGCCCTCCCCGCCTGCGGCGGAGAGGAAGAAGCGGAGGCCGAGATCACGGCGATCGGCGAGCCGACGTCGCTGGAGGTCGCCGCGGGGCCCGCGCCCGCGCCGCAGCACGGAGGCACGGTGGTCGTGGCGGGGCCGCACCCCGTCGAGGTCGTGCCGCACTCGAACGGCGAGGTGGAGGCGTTCTTCGTGGCGGAGCCGCCCGAGCCGAGCGCCGCCCAGCTGACGGTGAACGTCACGACGAACGAGGGCCCGCGCCCGGTGATGCTCGTCTGGGATCCGGGCCAGTCGCGCTTCCGCGGCGCTCTGTCCGGCGCGCAGATCGTCGAGGGCCCGACGGAAGTCACCCTCCTGGTGCGCGGCGAGACCTACCGCGCGACCGCGCCGACGGTGGTGATCGTGACCGCGCCCGCCGCGCCCGCGGTGGTCGTGAACCGGCCCGGCCGATCGCGCACCGTGGTCGTCGAGCGACCCGAGCCGCCGTCGGCGACGGTGGTCGTGAACCGGCCGCGTCCGCCCGGGGCGACCGTGGTCGTCGAGCGGCCGGGTCGACCGCACGTGGACGTGCGCGTCCGCGCGCCGCAG
>SHBB01000117.1 GCA_004213565.1 Sandaracinaceae bacterium | reverse complement strand
AGCCCTGCTCGACACCTTCGGCGGCGGAGACGGCGCGCCCGCGCGAGACCGCGGCGAGCGCTCGGATCGCCTCGCCGACTCCACGACCAGCCAGGAGCAGTCCAACCTGCGCCAGAACGCGCGCGGGCCGGCGGGCGCCGAGGGCCGCACGCTGGGCTGGGCCGCGGGCGACGACGACGAAAGGGACGAAGACCTCGATACGCTCGACCTCGATACGAGGGTGCGGCTCGTCACCCGCGGCGGCGCCACCCGCACCACCCGCGTGACCCACGAGCGACGGCGCTGCTCGGACGCGTCGCACCTCTCTCTGGGAGATCGCGCCGCGCTGTGGGACGAGCGGCTCGGGCTCGAGCCGAGCGCGGTCGGCTGGCTGCGGGTCCATCGCGCGGCGCGCCGCGGCTGTGAGCTGTCGACCTGGCGGGACCGCAGGACCCTGCTGTCGCGCATCCTGCACCGCGCGGGCAACGTCGAGCGCATGATCCAGGTCTACCGCCTCTTCGACGCCGCCTCCGCGCGCGGCTACCTGCGGGGGGAGATCCTGCGCCGTGTACGTTCGCCACAAGACTTGCGGGTCGTGCGCGAGGCGTTCGGGCTCGGCCAGGAGCCGGACTGGGAGCTCGTCGAGCAGGTGCTCGAGCGGGCGAACGGCGACGAGGCGCGGCTGCGCGCGCTCCGGCGGCTGGCGGCGCAGTACGAGGAGAGCTTCGACCTGAAGCTGCGGCTGCTCGAGCTGCTCGAGACGAGCGGCCACGGGCCCGAGGCGCGGCGCCTGGCCGAGCGCCTCCGCACCGACCCGCGCTCCGACGCGGGCGTGCGGACGGCGGTGGGCGAGATGTACCTGCGCATGGACCGCGAGGAGGACGCGCGGCGGGTGTTCAGCGAGATCGTGGAGTTCGCCCCGCTGGACGAGCTCGCGCGGCGACGGCTGGGTGACCTCTACCGCGCGCACGGCTGGTACGAGGACGCCTATCGGCAGTACCAGACGCTCGCGAGCATCCGCCCCGACGACCCCAGCGCGCTCTTGCTCCTCGCGCAGGCTGCGGCGGGGACGGGGCGCATCGACGAGGCGCTCCGGCTGGAGCAGCGACTGATGGAGACGGGACAGCCGGGCACCACGCAGGGCATCGCGCGCGTGGCCCAGCTCTGGACGTCGGTGCGGCTCGCGAAGCTGCGACGCGACGCGCGCGAGGCGGACGACGACGCGCGCCTGGACGCGCTGAAGCGCCGCATGCGCCGCGGTGGGGTGCTCACCGGCGCCGGGGACCTGCGCGTGACCCTGGTCTGGTCGCACCCGGACGCCCAGATCGCGCTCTGGGCCGCGCACCCGGGGGAGGGCCTCGCTCGCCCCCTCGAGCTGACCCCCGAGCACGGCATCGAGGCCTTCGACGTGCCCGAGCAGGAGGACGGCGTGTATCGCTTCGAGGCGCGCCGCATGGACGCCGAGTCCCCCACCGATCTCGACGCCGAGCTCGTCGTGGTCTGGCACGAGGGCGAGCAGGACGAGGTGATCCACGTGCTGCCGCTCGCGTTCGCCGAGGGGCGCGCGCGCTACGCGTGGACCCTCGAGGGCGCGACCCTGGCGGAGGCGCGGTGAGGGCGACGCTGATGGTGCTCGCCCTCGTGGGCTGCGCCGGCCCGGGGCCCGGCGCGACGTCGCCGACCGAAGCCGTGGCCGAGCCCGTGGCCGAACCCGATCCCGTAGCCGATCCCGTGGCCGATCCCGATCCCGATCCCGATCCCGTCGGCGCACGCGACCCCGACCTGGGCGCCCGCCTGGTCCTGCTCCACCCGGTGATGCCCGCGCACGGCGATCCCGGTCGCGATCCGTCCGCGCGCCTCGACGCGCGCCTCTTCGTGCGGGGCCCGCCCGGCTGGCGGACCCAGATGGTGGTGCCGCTGGGGTCGGAGCTCGACTGGGAGCTGACGGCCGCGGACGGCACCCGCTGGTCGCCCATGTTCCTGCCTCCCCCCGTGCCGCGGCCGGGCGGCCCGCCGCGGACGAGCGTCGTGATCCCCGACTCCGGGGAGGTCGAGGTGGGCACCGTGCACGGGGTCAGCGGCTTCTCTCGCGAGGGATCCGACGACTGGCAGGGCGGGCTCCCCGCCGGCACGTACACGGTCCGGGTGTCGGGCATCGACCTCGGGGACGGCGTGCGGCGGAGCGCGCCGCCGCTGACCCTGACCGTTCGGTAGCGACCGCGTTGCGGCTCGACGCGGGTGGCCACAAGGTCATCGCGTGAAGGCGATCCAGTTTCATCGCTACGGGCCGGCCGATGTGCTCCGCTGGGAGGAGGCGCCCGATCCCCAGCCGGGTCGCGGGGAGGTCCGCGTCCGCGTTCACGCGGCGGCGCTGAACCCCAAGGACGTCCTGGTGCGCAAAGGAAAGTTGCGGGTCTTCACCGGGCGTCGGTTCCCGCAGCGATCCGGCTACGATCTCGCCGGGGAGGTGGACGCGCTGGGCCCGGGGGTCCGCTCGCTCCGGATGGGGGAGGAGGTGTTCGCGATGATCCAGAGCTGGCGCGCGGGCGCCTGCGCGGAGCTCGCGATCGTGCCGGAGGGGGAGCTCGCGCCGAAGCCGCGCTCGATCTCGATGACCGACGCGGCGGGCATCCCGCTCGCGGCGCTCACGGCCCTGCAGGCGCTGCGCGATCTCGCGCGCGTGCGGCGGGGTGAGCGGGTCGTGATCAACGGCGCGTCGGGCGGCGTGGGCGTGTTCGCGGTGCAGATCGCGAAGCTCCTCGGCGCGCACACGGTCGCGGTGTGCAGCGCGAAGAACGCCGAGCACGTCTCGCGGCTCGGGGCGGACGAGGTCGTGCCCTACGACGAGCGCGCGCTCGAGGCCGAGCCCGGTCCGTTCGACGTGATCTTCGACGTCTTCGGGAGCGCGCCGCACCGGAAGGTGAAGCACCTGCTGGGTCCGCGCGGCCGCTACGTCACGACCATTCCGTCGCCGGGCCACGTGTTCCGGGATCTGACGACCCGCTGGACGAAGCGGCCGGCGCGCCTGGTCGTGGTGCGGAGCCGCCGGCGGGACCTCGAGCAGCTCGCGCGGTGGGTCGACGCGGGGGAGCTGGCCCCGGTGACCGACCGGGTCTGGCCGATGGCCGACGCGGCCGAGGCGCACGCCTACATCGAGACCAAGCGCGCCCGCGGCAAGGTCGTCCTGGAGGTGGGCTGAGATGCCGGAGCTGGCCGAGGTGGAGCACGCGAGGCGCATCCTGGAGGAGGCGTGCGTGGGCGCGCGCATCGAGCGCATCGAGTGCGACGCCGACGACATCGTGCTCGAGGACCGCGCCGCGCTCCTGGCGCTGGCCGGACGTGACGTGCGCCAGGCGCGCCGTCACGGGAAGTACCTCTGGCTCGTCCTCGACCGCGGCCCGCACCCGATCTTCCACCTCGGCATGACCGGCGCCTTCCGCCGTCGCGGGGACGAGCCGCTGAAGCTCGCGTCGAGCGCGAAGGAGGTCGACCGGACCTGGCCTCCGCGTTTCACGAAGGTGCACCTGTTCTTGACGCGCGGCGGCGACGAGGGTGGAGAGCTCGTCTACCTCAACAAGCGCCGTCTGGGTCGTGTGCTGCTCCGGGACGCGCCCGAGACCGAGGCGCCGATCGGTGAGCTCGGCTTCGACCCGTGGACCGAGATGCCCAGCCTCGCGCGCTTCCGTGAGCTGCTCGCGCGCCGCCGCGGCGTCCTCAAGGGCTTGCTGCTCGATCAGCGCTTCGCCGCGGGCGTGGGCAACTGGGTCGCGGACGAGGTCCTGTTCCAGAGCGGCATCGCTCCCCGGCGCCGCGTCGACTCCCTGAGCCCCGAGGAGATCGAGCGCATGCACGCCTCCTTGCGAGACATCGTGCGCCTCGCCGTCGAAGCCGACGCCCGCGCCGACCGCTTCCCCCCCGACTGGCTCTTCCACCGCCGCTGGGGAAAGGACCCGAACGCAACGACCGCCGACGGCCACCCCATCGAGCACATCCAGGTCGCCGGCCGCACCACCGCCTGGGTCCCCACCAAACAGGGCTAAGGGGACGGTGTTCACTTGTTAACTTCTGCTCTGCAATCTTTGCGGGGGCCTCGACAGGTTGTCGGAGACTGACAGCTTGGCACCATAACTTAACAACCGAACACCGTCCCCTTGTCCGTGTATGGGGATGGGCTCGGAGAAAAATGCGCGGTTGGGTCGACGCGCGGCGCTGATAGTCCTACTTGCTACTTTCATGAACACCCGATTGGCTGTGTTGGCCCTCGTCCTCGCCGCGTGCGACGGCGAGGCTCCCGCGAACCCCGACGGCGGCGGCCTCGACGGCGGCGGCGACCCCTCGTTCGTCGCCTCCTGCGTGTACGAGAACACGTTCGCCATGAGCCCGGAGTGCCGCGAGTACCGCGGGCCCGGATGGGACGAGGCCAGCGTCACGCGGGACTGCCAGCGCGTGTTCCTCAACAGCGCGGGCGAGCTGACCCTCGGCGAGGCCTGCGCCTTCGACGACGAGATCGGGCGCTGCACGGTCGGCGACCTGGGCGCGGACGGCTACCTCATCGTCAGCGCGGGCGACCCGTCGTCCTGCGGCGCGGCCCAGACGGGCTGCGAGACGTTCGCGGGCGGCACCTTCGAGGGCGCCCCCTCCTGCGACGGCTGCGCCGCGACGGGAGACGAGGGGCCGGGCGCGATCGTGCCCGAGACGCCCGACTGCCGAGACCCGCTCCCGGGCGAGCCGCCCGGCCTCAGCGACGGTCAGGTCTGCACCCCCACGATGATCAGCGGGTCGACCGAGCCGGGCCGCCGCTACGACCAGTACGCCGACTGCGACGTCGTGCGCACGCAGCGCCCCTACTACGCGATGCCCACCCCCATCGAGGAGGATCCGTCCGACCCGCGCCTCGCAGACGACGGCTACATGGCCGAGGTGGACTGGCTGAGGGAGCAGGCCGAGGCGTCGGCGTGCACGTGCTGCCACTCCACGAGCTCCACCCCGAGCGGCGCGGCCGCCTGGGACACGGAGGCGGGCCGGCTCTGGATCGACACGCTCAGCGACGAGGCGGTGGCGATGTTCGCCGGCTTCACCGACTCGGCCGCGTTCGGCTACTTCCCGGTCGAGGTCAGCAACGGCTTCGACCGCTCCGAGACGGGGCTGCCCACCACCGACGTGCCGCGCCTCCGGGCCTTCGCGGAGCGCGAGCTGACGCGACGCGGGCTCACGCTTTCGGAGGCGCGCGAGCTGGCGCCCTTCGCCCCGCAGTTCCGCGAGCTCGTCGAGTACGAGCCGGAGCCCTGCGAGGACGGGATCGGTCTCGACGCCGACGGCCTGGTCCGCTGGAGCGGCGGCGGCGCGCGCTACGTCTCGATCCTCGAGGAGGGCTCCACGTCTCCCGGCGTGCCGCCGAACTGGGATCTGCCCGACGGAACCATCTGGGCCATCCGCGCCGAGTTCGACGGCCCGGCGATGAGCTGCGGCATGAGCTACGGCGAGGCGCCGAGCGGCACCGTGCAGCGCATCCCGAGCGACGGCAGCGCGGCTCCCGCCCTCGAGTCCGGCCGCACGTACTACCTCGCGGTGATGCGCGACATCGCCCAGCCCATCACGCGCTGCACGTTCACGGCTCCATGAGGCACGCGACCCTGGCGCTGCTGCTCGTCGCCTGTGGATCCGACCCCGTCGCGCCGCTCCGGCCCGACTCCGGCGCGACCGACGCGAACCTCGCGTCGCTCTCCTGCGCCGAAGAGGAGGGGGTGCGTCGCGGGGTGTTCGAGCGCTACTGCGGCGACGCCGACTGCCACGACGCCGACCGCCCGGAGGCGGGCATGGACCTCGTCACGCCCGGCGTCACCGAGCGCCTCTCCAATCGCAACTCGGTGATCGAGGGCTGCGAGGAGCGCGTGGTCGTCGTGCCCGGCGTGGCGCGCGCCAGCTTCATGCTCGACAAGGTGCTCGCGACGCAGGGGGGCTGCGGCGACCCGATGCCGCTCGAAGGCGATCTGCCGCTCGAGGGCCGCCGCTGCCTCGTGGAGTGGATCGACGCGCTCGAAGCGCCGTGACTACATGCGCTCGGGCGCTTCGATCCCGAGCAGCCCCAGCCCGCGCTTCATCTGCCGCCGCGTCAGGTTCACGAGCGCGAGCCGGCTCTCCCGCTGCGCGCCCTCGCTCTTGAGCACCTGGCAGTTCGTGAAGAACGCGCTGTAGTCGCGCGCCAGCGCGTAGAGGTGGTCGGTGATGTAGTGCGGCATCGCCTGCTCGGCCGCCGCGTGCACCACGTCGGGGAACTTCGCGAGCCGCCGCCCGAGCGCCTTCTCGTCCTCGTGCGCGAGCGCGATGGCGCCGCCGAGCCCGCTCGGGTCGATCTCGCCCTTGCGCAGGATCGAGCAGCAGCGCGCGTGCTGGTACTGGAGGTACGGCCCCGCGTTGCCCTCGAAGGCGACCATCTTGTCGAAGTCGAACTTGTAGTCGCTGGTCCGGTTCTGCTTGAGGTCGGCGTACTTCACCGCCCCGATGCCCACCGTCTTCTTCAGGCTCGCGGCGAGCTCGGCCTCGAGCTTCTGCTCCTCCACCATCTTCCGCTCGGCGCGCTCCTCGGCCTCGTCGAGCAGGCTCGCGAGCGTGATCGGCTTTCCGTCGGCGTCGCGGGTCCGGATGAGCTTGCCCTCGGCGTTGAGCACGCTGCCGAACTCGACGTGCTCGAGCTTCATCTCCACCCCGAGCTGGCGGACCACCTCGAAGAGCTGCTGGAAGTGCTGCTTCTGCGGCTGGCCGACCACGTAGAGGCTCTCGTCCGCGTCCCAGCGCTCCTTGCGATAGAGCACCGTCGCGATGTCGCTCGTGGAGTAGAGGAAGGCGCCGTCGCCCTTGCGCACGATGAAGGGCACCTCTTGCTTGGCCAGCTTGCCCGGCACGCCCTCGAGCTCGTTGAAGAAGACGCAGATGGCGCCCTGGTCCTCCCGGGCGATCTTCTTCTCGAGCAGCGTCTCGACCACGCCCGGCAGCATGTCGTCGTAGGCGCTCTCGCCGAGCCACTCGTCGAACTCCACGTCGAGCCGCGCGTAGAGCGCGTTCAGCGAGCGCTTGGACACCTCGACGAAGTGCTCCCAGAGCGCGTGGTTGTCCGCGTCTCCCTGCTGGAGCTTGGCCAGCTCGGCCCGCGCGCTCTCCGCGAAGGCCTCGTCTTCTTTCGCCTTGGCGCTCGCGAGCTTGTAGACCCGCTCGAGCTCCGGGACCGGGTCGGCCTCGAGCGCGGCCTCGTCACCCCACTCGCGCATGCCCACGATAAGCAAGCCGAATTGCGTGCCCCAGTCGCCGAGGTGGTTGTCCCCGATGACCTCGTGCCCGACGAAGCGCAGGAGCCGCACGATGGCGTCGCCGATGATGGTCGAGCGGAGGTGCCCGACGTGCATCTGCTTGGCGATGTTGGGGCTCGAGAAGTCGACCACGATGGTCTTCTTCGCCTCCGACGCGTCCACCCCGTCGCGCTCGCGGTCGGCGTGCGCGGCGTCGAGCAGCCCGGCGAGCCAGGCCTCGTCGAGGCGCAGGTTCACGAAGCCCGGGCCGGCCACCGTGGCCTCCGAGATGGCCTCGTGGGCCACGAGCTTCTCGGCCACGCCGGCCGCCAGCTCGCGCGGGTTCTTCTTCAGTCGCTTGGCGAGCCCCATCACGCCGTTGACCTGGTAGTCGCCGTGCTTGGGGTCCTGCGTCGGGCGCAAGACGGCGGGCGCCTCGAGGTCGAGCGCGTCCTTGATCGCCTGCTGGGCCAGCTGGTCGAGGAAGACTTCGATCCGCATGGCGAGCCGTTTACTACGGATGCCCGCCTCGCGCCCGCTGCATCGTCCAGATGGGCGGGCTCGAGTCGAGGCGGGTGGTGCGCGTGATGCGGAAGCCGTACCGCTCGTAGAGCCGCAGGTTCGCGGGCTTGCTCGTCTCGAGCACGCTGGCCACGTCGTCCCGGTCCGCCATCGCGAGCGCCTCTCTCAACATGCGGCTCCCGATGCCGCGGCCCTGGCGCGTCGGGTCGACGCCGAGGATCTGGAGGTACCAGTAGGGCTCGGTCGGGTGCCCCTCGTCGAGCAAGGTCTCGATGCGCAGCGCGGTGGTGATGACCTCGGGCTTCGCGCGGGACGGGGCCGCGATCCAGCTCGCGATCGTGCGCGCCACCGAGCCGCCGCGGGCCAGCGCCGCGCGCCACGCGGGAGGGGGATACGCCCCCGGCGCGAACCACAGGCAGACCCCCTCGACGCGCTCCTCCGAGGCGAGCCCGAAGGCGTTCTTCGCGCCCAGCGCGAGCTCCACGTTGCCGCGCATGACCTCCTCGATCAGCGCCGCTCGCTCCCGCGCGTCGGGCTCCATGAAGCGGAAGAACGGGTCCGCGTCGAAGGCCACCGTCAGGAGCGCCACCGCCGCCTCTCGCTCCGCCTTCGTCAGCTCGTCCACGGGCGCGAGGATCCGACATGGATCCGCGCGGGACAACAAATCAAAGCGGCGCGACGACTACCACTGGGAGGGCGGGCGACGGCGCTCGCTCACCGGTTGCCCGGTCTGCACGTCGATGCCGCGGAAGCGGACGTACTCCACGCCGAGCGGGCGGAGCTGCACGAAGACCCGGTCGACGAAGGCCGGGCGGTTGCGCACCGGGATCTGCGCGCGGGCGACGCACTGCCCCTCGTGGCGCTGGATCAGGACCAGGATGCGCATCTCGGGGAAGGCCGCGAGGTGCATCTCGACCCAGGTGCCGTTGTCGGAGCGGGTGCGCACCGCCTGCGAGGTGATGCCGTAGACGCGGCTGTCCATGAAGCCGAGGTCGCCGAAGCGCGGGTGGCCCGGCTCGAAGCGGTGCCAGTATGCGTAGACCGGCTCCTCGCCCACCGGCTGGCACTGGGCGTTCAGGTGCACGCCGTAGTCGACGCGGTTCCGGTCGTCGCTCTTGGCGATGTGGAACACGGTCCGCACGTCGTGGGAGCCGAAGGAGGGCGTCGCGTGGGCGGTGGCGACGAAGGCGAGACCCGAGAGGAGAACGAACAGAAGCGTCCCCACCGCGGACGCCTTCGAGTGCCAAGTCATGGGACCAAGATAGCGAGTTTGCGCGGCGTGTCTCCCCTGACCGCGTTTTCGGACCTCTGGCGGGGACACGGATCGCTGGCCGTGGAGACCGCGCTTCGCCATCATGCGCCGCATGGCGGGAAGTACCTTAGGCACCCTCTTCCGGGTCACCACGGCCGGCGAGTCGCATGGCCCGGGCAACGTGGTCATCGTCGACGGCTGCCCGCCCGGCCTCGCCCTGAGCGTCGACGACCTCGAGCCGGATCTGCAGCGCCGCCGCCCCGGGCAGTCGAAGATCGTGACCCAGCGCAAGGAGCCGGACGCGCCCGAGATCCTCAGCGGGGTCTTCGAGGGCAAGACCACCGGGACCCCCATCGCCATCCTCGTGCGCAACGCCGATCAGCGCAGCCGGGACTACTCGGAGATCCAGGACCTCTACCGACCGGGGCACGCCGACCACACGTGGGACGCGAAGTTCGGCTTCCGCGACCACAGAGGCGGGGGCCGCTCGAGCGCGCGCGAGACGGTGGCCCGCGTGGCGGCGGGCGCCATCGCCAAGAAGCTCCTCCGCGAGGCCTGCGGGACCGAGGTGCTCGGCTACGTCAGGCAGGTCGGGCACCTCGTCGCGGACGTGCCGGACCCGACCGCCGTCACCCTCGCCCAGGTCGAGGCGAACATGGTGCGCTGCCCGGACCCGGCCCAGGCGGAGGCGATGATCGCGCTCATCGAGGCGGTTCGAAAAGACCAGGACTCCATCGGCGGGGTCGGGGAGATCGTCTGCAAGGACGTGCCGGCCGGGCTCGGGGAGCCGGTCTTCGACAAGCTGAAGGCCGACCTCGCCAAGGCGCTCTTCTCGCTGCCGGCGGTGCTCGGCGTCGAGTACGGCAGCGGCTTCTCGGCCGCGACCCTGCGGGGCTCCGAGAACAACGACCTCTACCAGCCGGGAGATCCCGCCAGCCTCCGCACGGCCACCAACCGCCACGGCGGCATGCTCGGCGGGATCTCGAGCGGCATGCCGATCGTGATGCGCGCGGTGGTCAAGCCGACCAGCTCCATCCCCAAGCCGCAGAGCACGGTGAACCGCGCGGGCGAGGCGGCCGAGATCCGGACCAAGGGCCGCCATGACCCTTGCTTGCTACCACGCTTCGTGCCGATGGCCGAGGCGATGGTCGCGCTCACCCTCGCCGATCACTGGCTCCGCTGGCGCGCGCAGCGTCCGATCGACTGAGAGGCGCGTTCGGGATGCGCTCGAGCAGTCCGTCGCCAAAGACGCGGTCGAGGCCGAGCCGCTCGAGGTGTACGTACCCGATGTGGCAGCCGCAGGTGGCGTTGGGGCACGGCGCGGGCGCGTCGTCGAGGCGCAGGCTTCCGTCGTAGAGGTTCCCGCGCGGGGCGTCGGTGAAGTGGCAGCGCCGCGCGTTTCCGTCGCCGTCCACGCTGAGCACGCTGTGGCCGGCCCGACACGCGTGCCCGCGGCTCGGGTGCCGGACGTTGTTCCAGCCGAACAGAGGGTCCACGGCCATCAGCCGGGCGAGGGTCGTGTCGTCGTAGTACGCGGGCGCCCGCTTGTAGGCGTTGACCCAGACGTAGACGTCGGGCGGGAGCGCGGCGCGCAGCGCCTCGGCCTCGTCGACGTGCTCGCGCAGGCCGACCACCCCCACGCTGAAGCGGACCCGCATCGCGCGCAGCGCCTCACACCGAGCGAGGAAGCGCGCGCGCGAGGTCTGGTCCGGGTGGTAGGTGCACCAGAGCGCGACCCGGTCTCGCGCGGCCTCGCGCAGGAAGTCGAGGGGCGCGTGCAGGTTGGTCTGGATGGCCACGCGGCGCAGGTGCGGCAGGTGGCTCAGCCGCACGATGGCGTCGCGGTACCGGCGGCGGACCAGCGCCTCGCCCCAGGGCGTGAAGAAGACCGAGGTCTCGTCCCGGCGCGCCTCGACCCAGGACACGAAGCGGTCCAGCGCGTCGCGGTCCCGGGCCAGCTCGACCGGCGACTCCTTGCGCTTGGCGAAGGGGCAGTACTCGCAAGCGTAGTTGCAGCTCGAGAGCGGGCCGCGGTAGAGCAGGCTCAGCGCCACGCGAAGGCCTCCATGCGCGCCTTGATCTCGGCGGAGTAGAGCCATGGGCCGATCGCGTCCGAGCGCTCCAGGCCGGCCGCGGTCGGCACCAGCCGCCCCTGCGCCTCGACGAGCCAGCCGCGCCGCTCGAGCTCGGAGAGCGGCAGCTCGAGGCGGGGGTCGCGGCCGAAGCGCGCCACGAAGCGGTCGAGCGCGAGCCCGTCGCGGTGCAGGATCGACATGAGCACGTGGCGGCGGACGCGGTCCGCGCGCGACAGCGCCACGCCGTGATGCGCCTCGGCGAGCTGGGCCGGGGTGCGCGAGAGGTAGTGGGCGATGCCCTCGCGTACGCCCTCGCGCGAGACGGCGTAGGGCCACGCGTAGTGCAGCCGCTCGGTGTAGGAGCGCGCGCCCGCGCCGAGCCCGACCATGCCATCCTCCTGACAGCGATAGCGCGCGCCGGCCTCCCCATCGGCGTCGGCCCGGCGGAAGAGGCGCATCGAGATCTGCGCGTAGCCGCGCTCGAGCAGCAGCGCGCGCCCGGCCCGGTACGCGTCCAGGCGCGCCTCGTCGTGCGCCGCGTCGTGGGTCCAGGCCTCCCGCGTCCCGAGCGCGGTCAGCGGCCGCACGTAGAGCGGGTAGAGGAACAGCTCCTCCGGGTCCCACTCGAGCGCGGCGCGGATCGAGTCGAGCCAGCCTTCGGTCGACTGCCCCTGCGCGCCGTACATCAGGTCGAGGTTGAGCACGTCGAAGTCCGCGTCACGGAGCGCCCGGAGCGCCCGGTCGAGCTCGACCTCGCGCTGCGAGCGCCCGAGGGTCTTGGTCACCCGCGGGTCGAAGCTCTGCACGCCCATGCTCACGCGCCGCACGCCCGCCTCGCGCAGCACGGCAAGCCGCTCGGGGGTGGCGGTCTTCGGCGAGGTCTCGACCGACGTCGGCGCGGAGGCGGCGCCGAGCCGCGCCGCGATCGCGAAGAGCCGCTCGAGCTGCCGCGGCGTCAGCAGGGTGGGCGTGCCGCCGCCGATCGCCATGCGCGCGAAGGCCGCCTCTCCGAGCGCCTCGTGGGTGACCTCCGCCTGCCGCGCGAGCTGGCCCATGTAGCGATCGATCTCGTCGTCGCCCGCGCCCGTCGTGGTGAAGAGGTTGCAGAACCCGCAGCGCATCTCGCAGAAGGGCACGTGCAGGTAGAGGAAGAGCGCGGAGCGATCCTCGTCCGCCCACACCTCGCGGAGCGGACGCGCGGGATCGAGCGGGCGATGCGCGGTCTTGTGCGGGTAGCTGTAGGTGTAGCCCTGATAGGGCGAGCCCTCGAGAGGGTGCTGCGTCATGTCAGCCTCGCTTCCATGTAGGGGACCTCCCAGACCACCGGCTGCGCGTGCCGGTGCCCGACGTGACCGCCCTCTCCGTAGGCCGTGCCGTGGTCGGAGCACATCACCATCAGCAGCGGAGCCCGCCCTCGCATGCCGCGCACCAGGCGCCCGAGGTGCGCGTCGGCGTAGGCGAGGGCGGCGATCTGGCCCTCGACGTCGTCCTCCGCGCGTCCGCTGAAGATGCGGTTGGGCTGATGGATGGCCGAGACGTTGAGGAACACGAAGGCGCGGCGCGCGGCGGGCAAGGCGGCCAGCGAGGCGAGCGCGGTGTCGACCTGCCGGGCCGTGCTGTCCGGGGCCGTGACCCCCATCGCCTCGCTCCAGTGTCGCTCCCGGAAGAGCGACGGGAGCCGCTGGCCGAGGCGGCTCGCGGGGTTGAAGAAGCCCACGCCGCCGACGCAGATCGTGTGATACCCGGCCTCGGCCAGCCCGGTCGGGAGATCGGGCGCGTCGAACACCCAGGTCTCCGCCGCCGTGCTCTCGCTCCCGGGGAAGCGCGCGGCGAAGAGGCGCGGGTGCGGTCCAGGGCCCGTCGGCGTGGGGAGGAAGCCCGCGAAGAACGCGTGGTGCGCGGCGTAGGTGAAGCTCCCCGGGCTGTGTCGGCGCTCCCAGCGACCGCCCGGGAGGAGCGCGCCGATCTCCGGCGTGCGCCCGCGCGCGAGCGCCTCCTCCGCCGCGTCGCAGCGCAGCGTGTCGAGCGTCACGAGCAAGACGTCGTGCGTGCCGATGCAGGCGCTCGCGTTCAGCACGCGATCCTCCCCGCGTCGATCGCGTCGAGCTGCGCGTCCTGGGGCGTGCGCCCCGCGGCGTCGGTCGCGCCGTGCACGAGGTCGCCGAGCGCGTTCACCTCGAGCACCACGTGGTGGCGTCGATCGGAGGTCACCGCGACGTCGATCCCGAGGCTCAAGCAGCCCCCGAAGCGGCGCGCCACCTTCTCGCAGTCGGCCTCCATGCGGGCCCACACCTCCTCGGTGACCTGCGCCCGCAGGGTCGACGCGGGGGCACGCGCGCCGCCGAGGTGCAGGTTGGTGAAGGGCGTGTCGGACAGCCGCGCGACGGTGTGGCTCACCCGGCCGGCCACCGTGACGACCCGCAGATCGGCGGCCCGCCCCGCCACCGACGCCTTCGGCACCCACCGCTCGACGTGCGCGCCGAGGCCGGCGAGGTGGTCCAGCAGAGCCCGCAGCGTCGGCCCGTCTTCGAGCCGGCGCACGCGGCGCGTGTTGAAGAGCGCAGCTCCCTTCGACTCCACCGTGGTCCAGGCCCGGGTGCGGCCTCGCGCGCGGGCCAAGGCGACGAGCCCGACCGCGCAAGCGCCTCGGTTCAGCTTCACGAAGACGCGCCCGGGTGGGCCGTCGAGGAGCGCGTCGGCGCTCCCGAGCGGGCCGAGGTCGGGCGCGGTCGGCACGCCGATCTCCGCGAGCGCACGCTTGCATTCGGGCTTGTCGAACGCGAGCGCGATCTCGGCCGGGTCGTGCGTGAGCCGCCCGCCGACCTGCGCGGCGACGGCGGCGAAGCGGGCGCAGAGCCGGTCGTGGAGCGCGTTGGGGTCTCCGAGCGCGGTGCTGCGCGACAGCGCGCCCTGCTCACGCGGCGGCGGCTCGAGGCGCACCCATCCCTCGAGCGGTCCGCAGACCTCGTCCAGAGACATGACGCGCGGCGCCTCCCACCCTCGCCGCGCGCAGGCCGCGCGCCAGGCCGCGTGGCGCGGCGCGTCACCGCCGAGGATCGTCAGCATCTACTCGGAGTGCGCCACGAAGCGCCACTCCGGGTCGCCGTCGTCGTCGGGCGAGTCGGCGCCGACGGTGGTCACCTCGGGCCCGAGCTTCTGGAGCGCCGCGAGGGCTTCGTCGGAGGCGTAGTGGTGGTGCACGTCGAGCCGCTTCAGCTTGGCGATGCGCGGGTTGTCGATCAGCGCCTGGACGCCGACGTCGCTCAGGGTGCCGAGCGAGAGATCGAGCGCCTCGACCCCGTCGAGGATGGGCGCCTCGTGCAGAGCCTTGGCGACCTCGTCGGCGATCTGGGCGTTGCGCAGGCCCAGCGTGCGCAGCGACGGGAAGGTGCGCGCGAGGAGCGGCTTCACCGCGTCGGCGGTCGACGGGCCGCCGTACTCGTCGGTGCCGAGCCAGAGCTCCAGGTGTCGAAGCGCGGGCAGCTCCGAGGACGCGAGCGCGGACGGGACCGCGAAGGGCAGGCCGCCCGACTGGAAGACGAGCTTCTCCAGGCCTGCGTGCTTCACGGGGGACAGCTCGATCGCGCCGCCCCGGATCCACAGCTCCTTCAAGCTCTCGATCTCGAAGAGCGCGGTCAGGTCGCCGTGCTCGATCCAGGAGATCTCGCAGTCCTCGAAGGTCATGTCGCCGAGGAAGAGCGCCTCGAGCGCGGGGAGCCGAACGGCGGCCTCCACGAGCGCGGCCACCGCGGGCTCGGAGGGATCCATCTGCCCGGCCTGGCCCCAGTCGCCGATCAGCAGGGCCCGGACCTCGCCCGCGTTCTCGTCACCCGCGAGCGCCTCGATGAGCGCGACCGCGTCTTGCCCCTCCTCGGCTTCGTCCCAGCCGACGTGGATCCGGATCGCGGCGCTCGGATCCTCGACGCCGCGCTCGGGGTCGAAGGGCACGACGGGGAGACCATGGAAGCGGGTGGTGGGGTCGCTGATCGCCATGGGGCAGGAGGGTACAGCGTCGCGCCCCGCCGCGGGAGAGGCGTCACGCCCGTGGGGAGCGCGCACGCCTCCGAGGCGTCAGGATGGCGGGATGCGCCTCCGCGTCTCGCACGGCATCGGCCTCGCGCTGCTCCTGACCTCGGGGGCGGTGGCGTGGCGTGCGCTCTCCGCGGAGCCGCCGCGAGCCGTGCCCCCGCCGCCCGCGGCCGCCGCGCCCCCGGCCTCCGGCCCGACGCTCGAGGAGCTGCTCCGCGCGGAGGGGGAGCTGGGGGAGGACGTCGCGATGGAGTCGCCGGACGCGCTCGCGCATTTCCACGACGCGCTCGCCCGCGCGGAGGCCGGCGAGGGCCAGGCTCGCGTGCTCGTCTATGGGGGCAGCCACACCGCCGGCGACCTCTACGTGGGTCGCATGCGCGAGGCGCTCCAGGCCCGCTTCGGCGACGCCGGCCACGGCTTCCTCCCGCTCGTGCCCTGGGTCGACAACCACTGGGCCTGGGGGATGCGGGTCGACGAGGCGGAGGGCTGGGGCATCGAGACGGTCGGCTTCAAGCACCGCGACGTCGCGCGCTACGGGCTCGCCGGCGCGGCCTACGAGACCGACGAGGCGGGCGCGTTCGCGGCCGTCGAGGCGGACACCTGGGGCAACGGGCGGCAGGCCTCGCGCGTCGAGGTGCTCTACGACCGACAGCCCGGAGGCGGCGCGCTCGAGGTCTGGATCGACGGGCGGCTCGTCGAGACGCTCGACACCGCGAGCGATCCCCCCGAAGCCGGGCGCGCCGTCTACGACGTCAGCGACGCGACCCACCGCCTCGAGGTGCGGGCGGTGGGCGACGGGCCGGTGACGGTCTACGGCGCGGTGATGGAGCGGGCCGCGCCCGGCGTGCTGGTCGAGAACCTCGGGCTCGTCGGCTCGAAGGCGCGCCATCAGCTTCTCTGGGACGCCGCGCTCTGGCGCGCCCTCTTCGTGACCCGCCGCCCCGACCTCGTGGCGCTGGCGTACGGCAACAACGAGACGACGGACACGCACCTCTCGATCGCCGAGCACGAGGCGCACCTGCGCGCGGTGATGACGCGCATCACGGAGGCGGCGCCCGAGGCGTCGTGTCTGCTCATCGGCCCGACGGATCGGCCCCGCGTGACCGAGGACGGGGAGCTGGCGGCCCGCGAGGTCGTGGGCGGGTTGACGGCGATGCAGCGACGGGTGGCCGAGGCGTTCGGCTGCGCCTTCTTCGACACGCTCGCCTTCCAGGGCGGGCTCGGCGGCGGCATCGCGTGGCTCGGGCACGACCCGCCGTACATGCGGAGCGATCGGCAGCACCTGAGCCGCGAGGGCTACCTGCGCTGGGGCGAAGTGCTGACCAGGGCGTTGCTGGACGGCTACGAGCCCTGAACGGGGACCGGTTGCGCAGCCACGATTCGTCTCCCTTCGCCCTTTACGAAGCGCCTCCCGTGTCGTTCTTTCGAGTCATGGGTGAGGGTGCGCTCTGGGCGCGGGGTGAGGCGCGAGCTCGACGAGCGGGCCCGGCGTCGGAGGACGGCTCCGTCGACGTGACGCGACCGGCCGCGATCTGGCTGTGCGACGGTCGGGGGACGTTGGTGCTGCTCACGGGGGCCGGAGTGCCGTGGTCGGGTGCGGTCGAGGTGGGGGCCGCCGTGGAGGCGCTCGTGCCCGGGCCTTCGCGTCCGCGGATGTCGTCCACCGTGCGCGCGGCCCTCGATGGGACCCCCGGCGGCTTCGAGGTGGTTCACGGCGGCGTGCGCTGGGTCGTGCGCGTCGAGCCCTCTCGCGACGGCGCGTCGGGCACCATCACCCGCGCCCCCGAGTCCGACATTCACCGCGAGATGGTCGAGCGCGCGCCGCTCTGCGTGCACCGCATCGGGCGAGACGGAGCCTTCGCGTCCATCAACCAGGCCGGAGTCGAGATGCTGGGGCTGGCCGACGCGAGCGAGGCGCTCGGGCGATCGTACCTGCAGGGCGTCGACGAAGCGGACCTCCCGCGCCTCCGCGAGCTCATGGATCGCGCCTTCGCCGGACACGGCTCGCACTTCGAGCTGCGCGCGGGTGGGCGCGTGTTCGAGTCCTGTTTCGTGCCGCTGCCGGACGCCGATGGGCAGGTGGAGTCGATCTTCGGCCTCTCGCAGGACGTGACCGAGCGCAAGCGCACGGAGATCGAGCTCGGTCGCTCCGAGGAGCGCTACCGTCTGCTCGTCGAGCGCTCGCCGTACTGCATCCACCAGATCGATCAGCGAGGCTGCCTGACCTCGATGAACGCGGCCGGCCTTCGCATGATGGGGGTCGAAGACGAGGCGGAGGTGCGCGGCATGCCCTACCTCGACTCGGTCTGTGCGCGGGACCAGCCGCGCATCGCCCAGCTCCTCGCGGCTGCGTACGATGGCGTGCCGTCACAGTTCGAGTTCGAGGCGGCGAACGGACAGAGCTTCGCCTCGACCTTCGTGCCAGTGGTGGACGACGACGGCGGCGTCTCGAAGCTGATCGGCCTCACCCATGACGTCACCCTGCGCACGCAAAGCACAAAGGCGTTGGCCGACAGCGAGCATCGCCTCGCCATGACCCTGCGCGCGGCCGACCTGGGGCTCTGGGTCTGGGACACCGTGGCGGACGTCATGAGCGGCAGCCGGCGCACGGCGGAGATCCTCGGCGAGGCGGGGGACGAGATCCAGATGAGCCAGGCGGAGCTGATGTCGCGCGTCCACCCCGAGGATCGCGACGCGGTGATGGCCAGGGCCCGCGCGCACCTGGCCGGGGAGACGGGCCAGTTCGAGAGCGAATATCGCCTGCGCACCAAGGACGGGGAGTGGCGCTGGCTGCGGGATCGAGGCCGCGTGATGGAGCGGGACGAGGCGGGAGAGCCGGTGCGCATGTTCGGGATCACCCAGGACGTGACCGAGCGCGTCAGGGCCGAGGCGAAGCAGCAGGAGCTTCATGCGCAGCTGGTCCAGGCGCAGAAGATGGAGAGCGTCGGCCAGCTCGCGGGGGGCATCGCGCACGACTTCAACAACCTGCTCACGGTCATCCTCGGCAACCTGGAGATGGCTCTCGAGGACGTGCAGGAGGCGGGGCTCGAGACCGCCGATCTGGAGGAGACGCGGGCCGCGGCGGAGCGCGCCTCGAGCCTCACCCGGCGGCTCCTCACCTTCAGCCGTCAGCGCAGCCTCGAGAAGTCAGCCACCGACCTGAACGCGATCGTCGAGGGGCTCGGCGGCATGCTCGAGCGCGTGCTCCCCGACTCCATCACGCTCGAGCTCTCGCTCGATCCCGCGCTGCCGCCCATCGACGCGGACGCGGGCCAGATCGAGCAGGTGCTCCTGAACCTCAGCGTGAACGCGCGCGACGCCATGCCCGGGGACGGCACGCTGCGCATCGAGACCCGCAGCCGCGACGGCATGGCGGAGCTGACGGTGCGCGACGACGGGGCGGGCATGAGCGAGGAGACGCGGCGGCGCGCGCTCGAGCCCTTCTTCACCACCAAGGAGCCCCAGGGCGGGACGGGCCTCGGGCTCGCGATGGTGTACGGGATCGTCACCCAGCACGGGGGCGAGCTCCTGCTGGACAGCGCGCTCGGGCGCGGCACGCGCGTGGTGATGTGCTTCCCGGCCCTCCGCGAGGGCTCGGTCCAGCCGCCGCCACCGAGCAGCGAGGAGGCGCTGGGCCGCGGCACGGTCCTGGTCATCGAGGACGAGTCACACGTCCGCAAGCTCGTGTGCAGAACTCTGGTTCGCGCCGGATACGAGGTGCTCGAGGCGGCCGACGGCGTCGACGGGGTCGCGCTCTTCGAGGCCCACGCCGACGAGATCGATCTGGTGATCGTCGACGCGATCATGCCGCGCATGGACGGCCGGGAGGCGACGAAGCGCATCCTGGCGCTGCGCCCCGACACCCGGCTGCTGTTCTCGACCGGCTACCACGCGGGCGGCTTCGGAGACCTCGTCGATCAGCACCGGCTCCTGTCGAAGCCGTACACGCCGCGCGTGCTGCTCGACACGGTGACTCAGGTTCTGGACGCCGCATCTGCTACACCCTGAGGGGTGAGGCATCACGTCTATCTGATCCCCGGCTTCTTCGGCTTCGCGAACTTCGGGGACTTCAAGTACTTCGCCCACGTGCGCGAGCACCTGCGCGACCGGCTCGACCGGCGGGGCGTGAACGCGGCCATCCACTACGCGCCGAGCTTCCCGACCGCGT
>SHBB01000116.1 GCA_004213565.1 Sandaracinaceae bacterium | reverse complement strand
TGCGATCCGGGATCCCGCGTCGCGGGCAAGGCTCGGGGCTCTGCTAGGATGGCCGAATGCGACGCGTGACCTTGGCCGTGTGGTTGCTCCTCTCGGGTTGTACCGGGACGCTCGACGGGGAGGAACGCGACGGGGCGCTGCCGGCCTCGGACGCCGACGTCCCGGCGCGCGACGCCGGGCCGGCGCCACGTGACGCCGCTCCACCCGGCGACGCGGGGCCGGGCTGCACGCCGACCACTTGTGAGGCGGTCGGCGCCCAGTGCGGCAGCGTCGGCGATGGCTGCGGCGGCAGCCTGGCTTGCGGGGACTGCACGGGCGAGGAGGTGTGCGGCGGCGGGGGCGTGGCCAACGTGTGCGCCGTGCCCCCGGCGTGCCCTCCGGCTCCCGCGGGCGCGACGGACGCGCAGCGTCAGGCGTTCGAGCGCGTCAACGAGGTGCGCGAGCAGGTCGGCGCGCCGTGCGCGGCCATGATCGCGGAGATCAACCAGGCCGCGCAGTCGCACGCCGACTACGGCGCGATGAACGCCGGCGACCCGTCCTGTCGCTCGAGCGGGCACGATCAGACGGAGGGCTGCCCGGGGTTCACGGGCGCGAGCTTCGGGGCGCGGCTCGGCGCGGCCGGCTACTCGGGCGGGAGCTTCGAGATCGTGCACTTCCTCGGCAACCCGAGGGGCGCCGTCGACGGCTGGCTGGGGACCCTCTGGCACCGGATCCCGCTCGTGCTCCCACAGACCGATCACTACGGCGCCGGGTTCGCGTCGCGCTTCGACGTGATGGACTTCGGCCGCCGCCAGGGCGTGGACCCGGACGGCGTGTGGTTCTACCCGGCCGAAGGCATGACGGTGTCGGGCCGCGGCGGAGACGAGGTGCCCTCACCCCCCGACGCGCCCGCGAGCTGCGGCGCCACCAGCTGGGGCACGTTCATCACCATCATGTTCGGCGAGGGCGGCGCGACCGTGGACACGCACACCCTGACGGGGCCGAGCGGGGAGGAGGAGCACACGTGGGTCACGCCCTCGGACAGCTCGTTCCTCGCCGGGACCGTGTTCGCGATGGTGCCGTGTCCGCTCTCGAGCGGGAGTCACACGGTCGTCGTGCGCGGCACACATCGAAGCGGCGCGCCGTTCGATCGGAGCGTCACGTTCCAGGTTCGCTGACGTCGCAGTCCACCACTCGCCCGCGGACCTCGCGGTCCTCGATCCACGCGACGATGTAACGTGCGGTGTCGAGGCGCGCGAGCGCCGCCGCGGTCGTGGACGGGCTCACCCGCACGGGCGGGTGCAGGGCGTCGCCGGCCGCGCTCTGCCGATGGAGCCAGAGACCCTCCGCGTCGACGTCGAGGAAGGCGCGGGCTCGCTCCGAGAACGGCTCCGGGGGCGGCTCGCCGGCCGGGATCTCTCGCGCGGAGAGGGGCTCGTCCGCTCGCGGATCCAGCCGCAGGAAGTGAGGCCGCGAGAACTCGAAGGTCGCGATCAGCGAGACCTCGCGGTTGGTGCGCGCCATCGCGTCGATGGCCAGGGTGTCGTGGAGCGCGTGCACGCTCCGATGCGCGACGTCGGTCGTGAGGAAGACCTCGCTGTCGGCGCTCTCGAGCACGCCGCGACGCCAGAGCACGGCCCACGCATCGTTCTGCGCCGCGAAGCCGAGGATCTCCGACGGGTGCTCGTCGCTCGGGGCCCGGTCGCCCAGCCTCGCGCGCACGCGGCCCAGCCCGTCGCCCAGCGTGAAGATGTCGAGCCCCGCGTGCCCACCCTCGGCCGTCCACGCGAAGTAGACGCGACGCGCGGTCGCCATCCGCCGCGTGGTCCGCAGCGGCCCCGGCAGGGGCGCGGCGAGTCGGCTGGCGTCGTCGTCGAGCAGCCGCGCGAGGAGGCAGTGCGCCTCCTCCGCGCAGCTCCCGCGCGCGAGCATCAGCGTGCCCCGCTCGCCCCCCTCGAGCGCGAGCAGCGCGCGAGCCCCCCCCAGCTCCAGCGCGATCGGCGCGCCGACCGGAGCGGCGTCCGCGTCGAAGGCGCGTCGGGTGGCGCGGCCGGCGTCGTCCATCACCACCGCCGTTCCCTGCTCGTCGACCACCCGGAGGGCGAGCGTGCCGTCGTCGGGCGCGCCCTCGATCCAGGTGGACGGCGCGCGCAGCGCGCACGCAGGGGGCGGCGCCGGGGTCGGGTCGGGCGCGGCCGGCGTGGTCACCTCCTCTGGCGCGGGCGGGGCCGGAGCCGGGCGAGGCGTGGGCGCTGGCTCTTCGCAGCCGAGCGTCAGCAGCGCCATGACGAACGCGACCCTCATGAAGGGAATCGCCGCCCGTCCATGACGTTTGTGATCGTAGGATGTGTTAGGCGCGGCGCCGCGTGAGCGGGCGTCGCTCAACGCGCCTGCGCTCGCATCCACGCGAGCACCGCCGGGGTGAAGTCGCTCGTCACCGGAGGGATGTGCCCGCCGCCCACGATCGTCCACAGGCCCGCGTTCGCGCTGCAGCCGCTCTCGTAGGTGGTGACGGTGGTCTCGGCGCCGTCCACGGAGCTGTCGAGGTCGAGGTCCTCGCCCGAGGCGGCCATCGCGGCGTCGCAGCCGTTGCGGGTCGCCCAGCGCTCCACCACCTCGGGCGCCGACGGGTAGCCCTCGCCGATGCTGCCGCCGTCGTAGGCGATGGTCGGGTCCATGTCGCCGTGGATCTGGAGCACGGCGACGGGGTTCTCGGGCACGCACGCGTCGGGCTCGAGGTAGTCCGAGCCCGCGAGGCTGACGATGCCGGAGATCCGATCGGACAGCTCGCAGGCCATGCGGTAGCTCATGAAGCCGCCGTTGCTGTGCCCCATGAAGTACACGTCCGAGACGGGCACGAGCGACTCGAGCTGGTCGAGGAGGCCCGTCAGGTAGGCGACGTCGTCGACGCCAGTCGAGGCGAAGTCGCAGCAGGCCGGGGTCGCGTTCCAGAAGCGCCGGCCGCCGGAGTCCACGGTGCCGTCGGGCGTGATCAGGTAGAAGCCCTCCGTGCGCGCGAGCCGCTCGAGCCGGAAGTAGGTCGACTGCGCGTCGCCGCTCGCGCCGTAGCCGTGCAGCAGGATGATGACCGGCAGGGGCGTCTCCCCGTCGTGCGCGCTGGGGAGGAAGTAGGCGGCGGGGCGCTCGTCGGGGCCGAGGGTCTCGGGGAAGACGGGCCCCGCGTCCTCGCTCGGCCCGGCGTCGCTCGGGCTCGCGGCGTCCCCGGGGGGCGAGCCGGCGTCGTCGGCTGAGGTGCCCCCGTCGCATCCGGAGAGCGCGAAGCAGCCGGCCAGGAGGAGGACGAAGCGGAGGGCGAAGGAGAGGGGGCGGGTCATCGCGGGGGAGCATGCAACAGCCGGCGTGCGTGTGCATTCGTCAGGGCGTACACCGGCCGCATGTCCGAGTCTCTCTGGCTCCGCGAAGCCCCCGCCGCGCGCTGGCCCGACGCCGTGTCCCCGAGCTGCGAGCTGCTCGTGATCGGGGCGGGGCTCGCGGGCGCGAGCGCGGCGCTTCACGCGCGAGCGCGCGGGGTGGACGCGCTGGTCATCGAGCGCGACGCGCCCGGCCGCGGCGCCTCGGGGCGCAACGCGGGTTTCGTGCTCGCCGCGCACGTCTTCGAGTACCCCGACATCCGCGCGCGCATCGGCGCGGACGCCGCGCGCGATCTGATGACGCTGAGCCGGCGCAACCACGCTCGCCTGAAGGAGCGCTTCGCGGCGGCGGCGGAGCACGCGCCCTCTGGCTCCGCGATGCTGTCGATGGAGGGCGACGAGGCGGAGGCCCGCGTGCTCGAGGAGGCCGCGGAGCTCTTGCGCGAGGACGGCGCGCGCTGTCACTTCACGGCGCCGCATCCCGCGCTGCGGGGGTTCGCGTCCCAGCTCGTGCTGCCGGACGACGCGCAGCTGCACCCGGGGAAGCTGGTCCGGGCCATGAGCGCCGGGATCGAGCGCGGCGTGCGCGGGCACGTCGACGCGCTCGAGGGGGGCGTGGCGCGGATCGGAGAGGCCGAGATCCGCTTCGAGCGCGCGCTGATCTGCACCAACGCGCACGCCGCGCAGCTCGTGCCCGCGCTCGAGGGCGTCGTCACCGCGCAGCGCGCCCAGATGCTCGCCACCGCGCCCGTGACGCCCACCCTGCAGATGCCGATGTACGCGAACTGGGGCTACGACTACTTCCGCCAGCGCCCCGACGGCGTCGTGCTGATGGGCGGTCGGCGCCACCTCTTCCGGGAGAGCGAAGCCACCGACTCGCTCGCGCCCACCGAGGAGGTCCAGGCCTCGCTCGAGCGCTACGTCGCCGCGCACCTGCCCTTCGCGGCCGGCGCGCCCATCACCGATCGCTGGGCCGGCACGATGGGGTTCTCCCCGGACGAGCTCCCCCTGCTCGGCCGCGCGCCCGGGATGGCCCCGGAGGTGCACGTGCTCGCGGGCTTCACCGGGCACGGCCTCGGCCTCGCGACCGCGCTCGCCGAGCTCGCGGTGGACGTGATCACGGGCCACGCGTCCGCGGAGGACGCGCGCATGGCGCGGCACTTCGACGCGGCTCGCTTCTCCGCCTGATCAGGCCGCGGCCTTCTCGGCCGACGCCGCGCGGGCGGCCTTGCGCGCACGTCGCGCCTCGGCCCGGGCGCGGTCTTCGGCCTCCTGCGGGGTCCCCGCGTACGGCTCGCGCGTGCCCATGAGGAGGTCGAACCACGGCTTGGTCACGCACCAGTTCGCGTCCTGGTTGCGCGCCATGTGGTGGTCGTAGTGCCAGGGGAGGTGCTCGCGCGCCCACTCGGGGTCGAGGTGCGCCCGCTTGTGCTTCGAGTAGTAGTTCCACGCCGAGTAGACGACCGTGCCCGTGAAGAACGGCGCCACGGGGAAGAGCGGCAGGTGCAGCGCGGCCATGCCCAACACGGCCGCCGCCTCCTTGCCCTGCGCGTGCCAGCCGAACACCGAGCGCTCGTAGTCGGGGTCGTGGAAGCCCTTCGTCTTCGCCGCCCGGTGGTGCTCGATCCAGTGGAAGCTCCAGAAGCTCTCCCGCTTTCGCCCCGAGCCGTGCAGCACGTACTTGTGGATCAACCACTCACTCGCGTTCGCGTAGGCCAATCCCAACGGAATCCCTAGCATTTTCGCCTCCTCAGGAAGAATGACCGGACAGTCACTTTATTCTTAGCAGAATGTAGCCCCGTGTCCACAGACGACGAGACCCCCACGCAGGTGTCGCCCGAGCGGCTCCCCCCGGAGCGGCCCGGCCAGCCCGGCGGCAAACGAGACCGAAACCGCAGGCGGCGCATCGAGCAGCTGCGGCAGGCGGGGCTCACGCTCTTCCTCGAGCGCGGCGTCGACAGCGTCACCATCGACGACATCGCGTCGGCGGCGGGCACCGCGAAGGGCAACTTCTATCGCTACTTCACCGACAAGGTGGATCTCGTCTCCGCGATCGTCGAGCCCATGGCGAGCGCGGTGCGAGACGCCTTCGACCACTGCGAGGAGGGGCTCGAGGAGGCGCACGACGACCCCTCCCTCTTCGCCGCCTACAACCGCCTCGCGTTCGGCCTGATCCCCGTGGCCGTCCAGCACCCGGACGCCGTGCGGCTCTATCTCCAGGAGAGCCGCGCGCCGGCCGCGGGAGCGCGCAAGCCGATCCGCGACCTGGCCGACGTCATCCGCGCGCGCGCGGTCGACCTGACGCAGTTCGCCGTCGACCACGATCTCTTGCGCATCCCCGACCCGCGCATCTCCGCGCTCGCGGTGGTCGGCGCGGTCGAGCAGCTCACCTGGTCGGTCCTCGGCGAGGGGCTCGACACGCCTCCCGATCAGATCGCGGGTACCCTCATCTCACTCGTCCTCAGCGGCATCCGGAGCTGACGCGCGCCATGCTCGACCTTCCACGCCTCTCGCGCATCCGCCTCTCGGCCCGGCCTCGTGGCCAGCGCGTCGTCGCGCTCGCGCTCCTCGGGCCCAACTACGAGCTGCCGCCGCGCGTGCGCATCGACCTCGAGGGCGCCCACCGCGTGCCCGACGAGCCGGTCATCTTCGCGATGAACCACACCGATCGGTTCAACTACTGGCCCTTCCAGTACGCGTGGTGGCGCAGGCACGGCCGCTTCACCGCGACGTGGGTGAAGGGGAAGTACTACGAGAACGAGTGGGTCGGCCGCTTCATGGAGATGACCAACAACATCCCCACGGTCTCGCGCGGCTACCTCATCACGAAGGACTTCCTCGCCACGCTCGGCCGGCGGCCCGCCAACGAGGAGTACGCGGCGCTGCGGGCGCTGATCAACGCGGCCGCGCAGGGGGAAGAGGCGGAGCCCGACGCGGTCATCCCGAGCAAGCTCCTCGAGACGCCGCGCGACATGCTCGGCCGGCGCTTCGAGCCGTCTCGCGAGCCCTACGCGGTCGCGCTCGACGAGCTCTTCCGCGCCATGATGCGCCAGTTCACGGCGCTCAACCGCGAGGCCGCGGACCTCGGGCTCGACATCCTGATCTTCCCGCAGGGCACGCGGTCCATCCGCCTCTCCCGCGGGCGCGTGGGCCTGTCGCAGATCGCGATGCACCTCGAGCGTCCGGTCGTGCCCGTGGGCTGCAGCGGCAGCGACCTCGTCTACCCGGGCAGCCTCCCCGTCGCCCGCCCGGGGCGCATCACCTACCGCTTCGGGGAAGCCATCCACCCGCGCGACGCGAAGGCCTGGGTCGACCGCGCCGAGTTCGAGCCCTTCACGCCGGAGGCGGAGCGCGAGCACCAGGCTTCGTTCCAGACCTACGTGGACGACGTCATGGATCGCATCGAGCCGCTCGTGGACGCCCGCTATCGTTTCTCCGAGGACGGGGAGAGCGAGGGCGTGGAAGGGACGCGAAGGTTCGTATGAAGCGGCTCTGGGGGGTGGGGGTCCTGATCTGCGCCGGGGGGTGTGGGTTGACGCTCGATCTGTTGCCCCCCGATCCCGATGGCGGCGTGGGCGGTATGGATGCGCGGGTGTCGCGCGACGGTGGGGGGCGCGACGCGAGGGTCGCCGAGGACGCCGCGATGGACGCCGCCTCGCTCGACGCCGCGCCGGACGCCTCGCGCGACGCCGACGTCGTCACCCCGGACGCCGACGTCCTGCCGGCCGACGGCGGTCCGACGCCCGACTGCGCCGAGACGTGCCCCGACTCGCACGTCTGCGACTTCGGCCTCGGGCGCTGCTTTGGAGACGCGGTGTGTCTCGAGCGGCCGGCGGGGTGCCCCGACCGCTTCGCGCCGGTCTGCGGCTGCGACCGGAACACCTACTCGAACGCGTGCGAGGCGCGGGCGGCCGGCACCAGCGTCGCGTCCGAGGGGGAGTGCCCGGACTTCGTGCGCGCCGGGGAGTGCGCGATGACGCCGCCGCCGCAGACCGAGCCGGGGTGTCTCCCCTGCTTCGACGACCGGGACTGCACCCCCGCCGCGCCGCAGTGCGTCGCCTCGGTGTGTGCGCCCGGCGGCAGCGGGTTCTGTCGCTTCGAGGGCAGCCGTCGCGATTGCTACTACGACTACGAGTGCCCCGACACCGAGCGCTGTCGCGAGCCCGAGGTCACGGGGTGCCCGCCCGCCCTCGTGACGCAGGGGAGCTGCGGTTGATCCGCAGGCTCGCCGCCCTGCTCTGCGCGGCCGGCTGCCTGTGGCCCGAAGGTGCGCATGCGCTCGGGCGCTACTGCGAGCGGGTCGACGATCGGTGCTGGGACTGCGCCGACGTGGCCTTCGGGTTCGCGATCCCGTGCGACGACGATCCGTGCGCGCCGAGCGAGGTGTGCGTGCAGCGCGACGGCGCCCCGGAGTGCCACGTCACCACGCGCCTCTGCTGCAGCGAGGCGTGCACCCAGCCGCCCGGGTGCGAGGGCGCGGCGACGGCGTGCGGCGGCGACAGCCCGGACCGCCCCGACCAGTGCACGTTCCTGAACGACTGCCCCGACCCGTTCCCCAGGGACGCGGGCGTGAACGGGGACGACGCGGGCCCGCCCGTCTCGCAGGACGGCGGCGCGCCCCCGCGAGACGCGGGCGTGTTCTTCGACGCCGCGCCGCCCTCGCGCCCGCCCTCGTTCCGCGGCGGCGGCGGCTGCGTGTGCGCGGCCGCTCCCGGTGCGCCCGGGGGCGGGGCCTGGTGGCTCGTCAGCCTCGCTTGCGTCCACGCGTTTGCGCGAAGGCGGCGAGGCCGGGGACGTGCTGGCCGAGGAACGCGCCCAGCTTGCCGTGCGCGGTGAAGACGTACTCGCGCTTGCGGGCGTGGACGGCGTCGAGCATCACGCGCGCCGCCGCGTCGGCGGACCACATGAGCTTCTGGGGCCGCGGATCGTCGCGCTCCGGGTGGTGCACGCCTTCGTTGTCCACCTGCGCGATCTCGCTCTCCACGAACCCCGGATGGAGCAGCGTGCAGCTCACCCCGCTCCCGGCGAGCTCGATGTGGAGTGACTGCGCCAGCCCGCGGACGGCGAACTTGCTCGCGACATAGGCGCCGTTCTTGGCCAGCGGCACGAAGGCGGCCACCGATCCGACGAAGGCCACGCGGCCACGGGCGGCGCGCAGATGCGGCAGCGCGTGCTTGGCCGTCATCGCCGCGCCCACCACGTTCACGTCGAGCTGGCGCCGTAGATCGTCCGCGCTGAGCGCCTCGACCTTGCCCACGACGCCGTAGCCAGCGTTCGCGATCGCGACGTCGAGGGTGCCCAGCTCACGGGCCACCCGATCGGCGGCGTCCTTCACCTGCGGCTCCTCCGTCACGTCGCACGGGACCGCGAGCCCGCGCCGCCCGAGCGCGGTCACCTCCGCGGCGACCGCCTCGAGCTTGTCCGCGCGTCGGCCCGAGACCGCCACGTCGGCGCCCCGCCGCGCCAGCTCGAGCGCGAGCGCCCGACCGATCCCGCTACCGCCGCCCGTGACCCAGGCGGCCTTCCCCTCGAAGCGTCTGGCCATGCGCTCGGAGTAGCACGTCAGCCGCGCTCGCGTCCGCCCTGGCACCGCAGGCAGAAGGGCGACTCGGGGCGGGCGCGGAGGCGTCGGTAGCCGATCGGCTCGTCGCAGCTGCGGCAGTCGCCGTACTCGCCGCTCTCCATCGCCGCGAGCGCCACGCGGACCTGGCCCATGCGGAGCTGCTGCTTCTCCTTGCTCGCCTCCGCCATCTTCTGCTGCTGGATGGCGTCGATGCGCGAGACCCGGCCGATCGGCTGATCGAGGTCGACCACCTTCGCGCCCTCGGCCGCGCTCTTCAGCGAGGCGGTCAGCTCCACCTCGAGCGCCTCGAGCGCGGCCCGGAGCTCGTCGATCTGCGTCTCGGTCAGCTCGTCGCCCATGCCGCGAGGATAACCGGTCACGTTCCGGGGCGTCGGCGCCACGCACTGTCGTGGGGCGGGCGTCGAATCGATTCCGGATGGCAGCGGCGTGCTCTTCCGAGCAGCAGATGCGTTTCATCTCGGCCGATTTCCGGGGAAAAACGCGTCTGGAGCGTCGCGTGCTGCGGTCTTTACCAAAGCCTGACCTGGGTTTCCGTGGTCTGGGTGTCTGTCGACCCGAGGAGGTTCTCTCATGAGATCACGCATGCGATTCGGACGAGCGGCGCGAAAGCGTCTGGGTGTTGCGGCTGGCGCGGTGGTGCTGGCCTTCGGGGCGATTGTCCTGGCGCGCGCGCCGTCGGCGGCCAGGGCGCCCGACGAGGCGCCGCCGGACGGAGCGGACCCCGATGGAGCGAGCAGGGTGACGGCGGAGGGATCCCATCGGATCTCCATCGTCACGCCCGAGATGAGTGGGTTCCTGGCCCTCACGCAGGGCGCCGTCCTGGCGCACGGGACCCGCGAGCTCTTCGCGGAGCTCCGGCTCGAGGCGACGGACGAGGGCGGCGTCACGGCGCGGCGGCCGGTGGCCCTCGCGGTGGTGCTCGACACGAGCGGCTCGATGATGGGCGAGAAGATCGCCGAGGCGCGCCGCGCGGTGCACGCGCTGGCCGAGTCGATGCGACCGGAGGATCGGCTGGCCATCGTGACCTACGACCACGGCGCGCGGCTGGTGCAGCCCCTCGCGCCCATCGCGGAGGTGCGACGCACGCTCTCGGCCCGGGTGAACGAGATCTACGCGAGCGGCGGCACCAACATCCCGGCCGGCCTCCAGCTCGGCTCGGCCGCGCTCTCCGACGCGCCGGCGAACATGACGCACCGGCTGGTGCTCATCAGCGACGGGCTCGACGGCTCGGGCCAGCCGCTCGGCTCGGTGCAGGCGCAGATCGCGGGGCGCGCCAACGGCGGCGTGACCACGAGCGCGCTGGGCGTCGGCATCGACTACGACGAGCGCTGGCTGACCACGGTCGCGGACGCCGGGCGCGGCAACTACGAGTTCCTCGCCAACGGGGGCGCGCTCGGCGGCTTCCTGCACCGGGAGCTCGAGCAGGCCTCCACCACCGTCGCGGACGCGGCGTCGGTGGATCTTCAGCTGCCGCCCGGCTGGCGCGTCACCCACGCCTACGGCGGCAGCTTCGAGCAGGGCCGCGTCCCGCTCGGGGCGCTGTTCGCGGGGGAACGTCGCCGCGTGACGCTGCGTATGGAGATCGACGCCGGCGCCGCGGGGGAGGTCCGCGCGGTCGGCGCGAGGCTCGCTTTCCGGTCCGCGATTCATGGATCAGATCGGAACCTGGACCTCGGACGTCTGTCGGTCAGCACGGTGAACGAGGAGGGGCACGTGGCAGATTCGAGAGACGTGGCGCTGCACGCGGAGGCGATCGCCCAGCACGTGGACGCTCGGCAGGCGCAGGCCATCGAGGCGTGGCGTGAGGGGCGGGCGGCCGAGGCGCGCGAGATCGCGGCCGACAACCTCGCGACGCTCGAAGAGTGGCAGCGCGCGGCCCCCGCGGCCGCGCCTGCGCTGAGGACACGCGCCGCCGCGGCCAGCCGCGACATGGACAACTTCCAGCTGGACGCGCGATCGGCGGGCGGCCGGGCCTACGGGCTCGAGTCGAACGCCCGCCGCCGCTCCAGGGCGCAGGCGTACTGATGCGCGGGCGCGCGTGGTTCTTCGTCGGAGGCATGGCGCTCGCGCTGGGCCTCCTCGGGCAGCTCGATCAGCTCGGCCCCGTCGGCGCGGCGGCGATCACCGTCGGCTCGTCGGTGATCCTCGCGCTGCTCGCGCACGGCGGCACCAGCCTCGCCACGGAGGCGGTGGCGTTCGGCGCGAGCGGGGCGCTCGCCTACGAGGCGGTGCGGCCCTACCTGCCGCTCGTCGCGATGGGGCTCCTGCTCGCGGCCATCTTCGGCACGCGCGCCATGCGCTCGCGCTCGTGGCGAGAGCTCGCCTTCCACGTCTCGTTCGCCTTCGCGGGCGGCGCGGCGGCGAGCTGGGTGGTGCGCGCGAACGCCGGGCTCGAGACCACCCTGTGGATGGTGGCGCTCGCGGTGGCGTCGCTGCTGGCCTCGCTGCCCTGGCTCGTGCCCAGCGACGCGCCCCGCACCTTCGCGCTCCGCCGGCTCGCGGCGCGGGCGCGCGGGGCCTCGCGCTTCACGCTCCTTCGCGCCGTCGTGGCCCATCGGCGCCTCGCCGAGGCCGACGTGCCGGAGAAGATGCGGCGCCGGCTCGACCGCGCGTTCGACGACGTCATCCACCGCTGCGAGCGCAGGCTCGACGCGCGAGGTGAGCGCGCGCAGCTCGACGTGCGTAGCTCCGTCGTGCAGCTCGTCCGCGTGGCCAGGCTCGCGGCCACCCGCGACGCCCTCCTCGAGGATCTCGACACCCCCGCCCACCGCGTGGCCGCCGAGTCGGACACCCTCGAAGCCGAGGTGCTAGCGCTGGGCGAGGTCAGCTAGCAGACAGGCTGAGAGAGACGGCTTGCGATGCAGCGAGCCATCACGGGCCCCGATTCCGGGCTCACCGTGGCCCAGAATTCGCGGGCACGGGCACGGGTGAGGCGCCTCAGCAGCCTGCCGGCTCTCAGGGTGCGACGCAGCCGGGCGTGGTGGCCTCGTAGAGGTAGACCGGCGCGCCTTCGCCCTCGCTCGCCGTGACGTACGCGCGACCGTCCGCCCGCCACGCGATCGCCTCTCCCTGTCGCTCCATGCGCGCCGGGACGGGCACGGGCGGGCGGCCGAGCGCGTCGGCCCAGCGCTCGCCTTCCTCGCGCGGGAAGAGGTGCACGCGGTTGTAGCTGCGGACGAGGAGCGCGCGCCAGGGGACAGGTCCATCGCGGTCACGTTTCGCGAGCCGGGCACGTCGGGTCCGCCGACGTTCAGGGTGGTCAGCGCCTCGAGCACGTCCGGCGATGACGGGCTCGCGCGAAACAGCACCGACGGGCCCACGTCCTCCTTGGTGAGCAGCAGCAGGCTTCCGTCCGCCTCCACCGCGAGCGCCTCGCAGTCGTGCGCGGTCTCCGGGTAGCGCAGCGTCAGCGTGTCCACGCCGACCTCCAGGTCGCCCCGTGGCGGGTCGTCGGGCTCGGGGAAGCGGTAGACCGCGATCGCGTCGCGCGGCGTGCCCCTCCCGTCGCGCGCCGCGTTGTCGCCCACGTCCCCCACGTGCACCCAGGGCTCGCCGTCCGGGCCGGGGCCCACCGCGATGTCCTCGTAGTCGACGTGCGCCGCGCCCGTCAGCGCGATCCGACCCACCACGGACGCGCTCGCGTCGAGCACGTAGACGCGCGCCACGTCGCCGCTGTCGTTGTGGGCGTAGAACAGCCCCGGGTGACGTCGGCTCGCGGCCAGCCCGCTCAGCTCCGTGAGGCCGGGGTCGTCGATCCGCCCCAGCTCCGTCGGCCCCTCGAACGCCTGGCAGGGCCCGCCGGCCCCCGCGTCCCCCATGGAGGCGCCGTCGACGATGGCCGCCGCGTCCGAGGCGTCCGGCTCGGATCCGCCACCGTCGCATCCGAAGCCCAGCGCAGCCGCCAGCGCGATCCTCGCCCACATCCTGTGAGGCTAGCAGGCGAAAGAACGCTCGCGTTCTTCAGCCTGCCCGTGCCCTTGCCCGCGAGACGGTGTGGCCTCGAGGAACGCATCGAGACGACTCGCTCGAGCTGAGCAGATCGCTTCTTCCGCAGCCCTTTGGCAGCCTCGCCTGACCCGGCGTGTACCTCGAATGTCCTTCCGTGTACGTCGAGTGTCGGCGGGCCGACCTGCGACGCGAATCACACGGGGGAGGCGAAATGGCACGGGGACTGCTCTACCGTCGGGCTGGGAGGTCGGCTTGAACGACGCGATGGAGCTGTTGGTCGGGTTGATGGTCTGCGTGCTGCCGCTCGCGGTGGTGGGCGGAATCATCGCCCTCGTGGTCCGCGCCCTGGGCCAGGGCCGCGACGGAGGGCGCCTCGACGCGCTCGAGATGGACGTCGCGCAGCTGCGTGGTGAAAACCGCACACTCCTGCATCGGCTGTCGCAGCTCGAGGCCAAGCTCGCCGACTCCGCGCAGCCGGCCAGGTCGCCGAGCGCGCAGCAGGCCGAGCCGACGCCCGCGCCCGCCGAGGAGGAGGCGGTCGCGTCGACGCCGATCGAAGAGCCGGCCGAAGAGCCGACGGAAGAGCCGGCGGAAGAGCAGGCCGAGGAGCAGGAGCAGGCCGAGGCGCCGCCCGCGGCTCCGATCGTGCTCGGCGTCGAGAACCCGCCCGCGCACATCGTGGCCGCGCGCTCGGCGGGTGAAGCGGCGTCCCTCACGCCGCCCGCGACCCAGCCCGCGCCCGCAACCGAGCCCGCGCCTCGCGCCGACGCGCCCCCCGCCGCGACCCAGCCCGCGCCGCAGCCGGTCCCTGCGCCGGCCCCGCCCGTGAAGATCGACTGGGAGCAGTGGATCGGCGTCCGCGGCGCCGCGGCCTTCGGCGCGTCCATCCTCGTGCTCGCCGGCGTCTTCTTCTTCGAGTACTCCATCGAGCACGGGTGGATCACGCCCGCGATGCGCGTCATCGCCGGCACGCTGGTCGGCCTCGGCTGCCTCGTCGCCGCAGAGCTCCGCCTCCGCAAGACGCACACCGTGCTCGCCAACTGGCTCGGGGGCGCGGGCATCGCGATCCTCTACGTCGCCTTCTGGGCCGGCAACGCGCTGTACCATCTCTATCCGGTCTGGGCCGCGTCGATCATGCTGATCGCGGTCACCGGCGCCTGCGTGACGCTCGCGGTCAAGCGCGACGCGCCCGCCATCGCCGCGCTCGGCCTCCTCGGCGGCTTCGCCACCCCGCTCGCGCTCAGCACCGGGAGCGACCGACCCTACGCGCTCTTCAGCTACCTGCTCCTGCTCGACGGCGCGATGCTCTGGGTGGCCTACAAGCGGCGCTGGGCGTGGATGGCGATCCTCTGCCTGATCGCGACCGCCTTCTACCAGCAGGGCTGGCTGCTCGCGCGCCTCGACGAGCCGCGCGTGATCCTCGGCGTCGCCCTGGTCGCCGTCTTCGCCGCGCTCTTCGCCGCGCTGCCCACCCAGAAGGAGGGCGAGAGCGAGCAGGGCGAGCGGCTGCTCTGGAAGCTCGCCCGGAGCGCGGGCGTGCTCATCCCGCTGCTCTTCACCATCCCGCTGGCCGTGCGCGGCGACCTCGGCGACACCTACTGGCCGACGGCGGTGCAGCTCGTGTTGCTCACCGCGGCGGCCTGCTGGGTCGGCCGACGCCACGGCAGCTTCTTCCTCCCCGCGGGCGCCGCGCTGCTCTCGCTCGGGACCCTGCTCGGGTGGGGCGTCGCGCACGTGCCGGAGACGCCGCTCGAGGTCTGGAAGCTCGCCGGCCTGGCGCTCGCGGTGGGCGCGGTCTTCCACGTCAACGCGGAGCTCCGACGGGACGCGGCCCCCGGCTGGGTGCCGGCCGCCACCTTCCACATCGGCGGGCTCGTCGTGCTCGCGCTCAGCGCGGCCTGGGTCGACGACGCCGGGCCCTGGCCCTGGCTCGCGGTCTGGGGCGCGCTCAGCGTGTTCGTCGCGCGGCTCGCCCACCGGGGGGAGCGGGCCAAGCTCCAGCTCGCGTCGGCCGTGCTCGGCGCGGTCGGCCTCGGCAGCGCGCTCGCGGCGCAGGCGGGGCGGGACGGGCAGCCCGACGCCGCGCTCTACCTCGGCTTGCTCGCGGGCGCGGCCCTGCTGATGCAGCTCGGCGGGCTCTTCCGCCGGGCCCCCGAGGCGCGCGCGATGGGCGACCACGCCGCGGCCGCGTTCGCGCTCCTCGGCCTGGCCTTCGTGCCCGCGCTCGCCTGGCGCGAGGTCGCGGGGCAGCACCTGTTCCTGTATCTCGCGACGGGCGCGCTCGCGCTCCTCGCGCTCCTGGTCGCGGCGCGCCGGGCGAGCGGGCTCTGGATGATCGCGACGCTCGTGGTCACCGCGCTCGCGCACCAGTCGTGGCTCGCGTCTCAGACGGGGCCGGTCGATCTCGTGGGCATGGGCGTCTTCGCCGCGCTCTTCGCGCTCGCGCCGGTCTTCGCGCCCCGCGCGCTGCGGGAGCAGGCCTGGGCGTGGCGCACCGCCGCGCTCGCCGGCCCGCTCTACCTCATCGGGCTGCGGCACGCGTGGCTCGAGGTGCTCGGCCCGAGCGCGATCGGCCTGCTCGCCCTCGGCCTCGCGGCGCTCTCCATCGGCGCGGCGACGGCGGTGCGCGCGCGCGGCCCCGAGGCGAAGGGCGCGCGTCGCGTGGCGATGGTCTGGCTCACCGCGAGCGCGGCGGGCTTCGTGACGCTCGCCATCCCGCTCCAGCTCTCGAACGAGTGGATCACGGTCGGCTGGGCCCTCGAGGCGCTCGCGCTGACCGCGCTCTGGCGCCGCTTCGATCACACCGGCCTGAAGTACCTCGCGCTCGGCCTCGGCTCGGCGGTGATGGTGCGGCTGCTGATGAACCCCTACGTGCTCGACTACCACCCGAAGAGCGCGCTGCCCGTGCTCGGCTGGCTGACCTACACGTACCTGGTCCCGGCCGTCTGTCTGCTCGGCGTGTGGTTCCTGCTGCGCACCGAGGAGGTCTCGCGGCGGCGCAGCTGGGAGCGCTCCATCCTGGGCGAGAAGCTCCCCTTGCTCGCCAACTACGCCGCGACCGGCGCGCTGTTGCTCGTGTTCGCCTGGATCAACCTGACGATCTTCGAGTACTTCGCGCCCGGCAGCGAGCTGGTGATCCCCTTCGATCGCCTGCCCGCGCGGGACCTCACGCTCTCGATCGCGTGGGCCCTCTACGCGCTCGTCCTGCTCGCGCTCGGCATGTGGCGGCAGAGCACCGCGCTCCGCGTGACGAGCCTCGCGCTCATCCTGGGCACGAGCGGCAAGGTCTTCCTCTACGACCTCGCCCACCTCGGGGACCTCTACCGCGTGGCGTCCCTCGCCGGGCTCGCCATCTCCCTGATCGTCATCTCGCTCGCCTACCAGCGTTTCGTCTTTCGTCGCCAGACCCCCGAGGAGGCCCGATGAGGTCCGCCCTTTCCGCGTTGCTGTGTCTGCTCTCGTTTCCCCTGAGCGCGTCGGCGCAGTCGCCGCACGATCCGGCGCGCCTCTTCCCGCGTGAGGCGCCCGTGCAGGCGAGCGCCAACCGGCCGATGCGCCTGCCGCTGCCGGCCGAGGTGCTGACCGCGACGCAGGGGGACCTCAGCGACCTGAGGCTCCACGACGCGTCCGGGTTCGACGTCCCGTATCTCATCGACAGCGGCGCGCGACCGGAGCCGCACCCGACGAGCTTCGACGTCGAGCCCCTGTCGATCACGCGCCGCGTGGTGCGAGGCGACTCGCTGATCGCACAGTGGGAGGAGGTGCTCGAGGTGGCGGTGCCCGGCGACGCGCCGCCCGAGGGGCGCTGGCGGCTCTGGATCGACTCGGGCGCGGCCGACTTCGTTCGCGCGATCACGGTGACGCGCCTGGACGAGGACGCGCGCGTCGAGCTGGCGCAGGCCACGGTCTTCCGGCTGCCCGAGCCGGTGCGCGAGCGGCTCTTCGTGGACCTGCCCGCCGACGCGATGCGGGCCGGCGCGCGCCTCGAGGTGCGCCTGGCGGGGGAGGGCGGCTACATCGAGCCGACGCTCCGCTTCACCGCGCACCGAGGCGCCACCGCGCCGCCCGTGCATCGCATCCCGCTGACCGAGATGGGCGTGCGCACGACCGGGGGCTCCACCTTCGTCGAGCTGGCGCGCCCCGCGGGCCTCGTGCCCGACCGGATCGTGCTGCGCACCGACACGGGCAGCTTCCATCGCCGCGTGCGGGTCTACGACGTGCAGCAGGGGCGCGCGCCGGTGGAGATCGCGGCCAACGACGTCTTCCGGGTGCGGGAGATCGCGGGGGCCGAGCAGCTCGAGATCGCTCTGCGGCGCGCGCGCGGCGAGCGCCTCCGGCTCGAGATCGTCGACGGCGACAGCCCCCCGCTGAGCGGGCTCTCCGTCACGGCCGAGGTGCGGGCCCCCGCGCTCATCTTCGATCCGCTCGCCTCCGAGCTCTGGCTGCGCTTCGGCGGCGGTCGGGCGCGCGCGCCGAGCTACGATCTGCAGCGCCTGAGCGGCACGCGGCTGGGCGCGCAGCTCCTCGACGCCGCCGACGGCCTGCCGGTGGCGACCCTGGGCGAGATCCGGGACAACCCCCGCTTCGACGACGGCCCGGCCCTCGCGTTCGCGATGCGGCCCGGTCGCGCGCCGGACGTCGCCACCTTCACCCACGTCGCGCCGGTGGAGGTGCGCGGGGCGCGGGAGGGGCTCAGCCGCCTGCGCCTGCCCCCGAGCGTGCTCGCCGCCGCGCGGGAGGATCTCGCGGACCTCCGGGTGATCGACGCCGAGGGGCGGCAGTGGCCCTACGTCCGCTCGCCCACCGACAGCGTCGACCTGGTGGACGCCGAGATCCGGCGGGCCGCCGAGAACGATCGGAGCTCGCACTACACGATCCTCCCGCCCGCCGCGCCGGCTCGCGTCGACGCGATCGTGCTCCACACCGACGCGCCGTACCTCGCGCGCGACTACGTGCTGTGGGCGGTGCGCGACGGGGAAGAGCGCTTCGTGGTGGAGCGCGGGCACCTCGAGCGGGCCCCGAACGACGCGGCGCCGCTGCGGCTCGAGCTGCCCACCACGCGCGCCGACCGGTTCGAGCTCGAGATCATCGACGGCAGCGACGCCCCGATCACCCTCGACCGCGTCTCGCTCTCGCTGCCCAGCCCGACCCTCTTCCTCGCCGCGCCCGACGGCGACTACCGCCTGCTCGCGGGCGACGCGCGCGCGGAGCCGCCGGTCTACGAGATCGCGGAGGCGACCGATCTGCTGCTCGCGGTCCGGGCCGCGGACGCCGAGGTCGGCGCCGCGCGCGCCAACGCGGCCCACGTGGTGCCCGCGTGGTGGGAGGGGGCCGACGCGCACACGTGGATCCTGTGGGCGGTGCTCCTGCTGGCGGTCGTCGTGCTCGGGTTTTTGACCCTCCGCCTGGCGGGGGCGGCCGACGCCGACGCGCCCCCTGCCGCCAGCTCGGGCACCCCGGCCGACGCGGAGCCGGAGGCGGCGGACGAAGACGAAGAGGCAGATGACGAAGCGGGAGGCGACGAGCCGCCCCCGTCCGCGCCTGGCGGGGGCGGAGACGGGCCTGCGTCGTTCTGAGGGCGTAACATCCGCCGCGCGGCGCACTACGTAGCGGGCATGTGGCGGGCGGAATGACCGAAGCCTTCGTTGATGCGGGACCCAGAATCGGGGATGCTCCTCGGCGAATGGCCGTCGCCGCCGAAGACGTGGAGCTGGTCGTCTCGCTCGCGCGAGGGGACCGCGAGGCCCTGGGTGAGCTGTACGACCGCCACGGCGCCCCGATGCTCGCGCTGGGCATGAAGCTCCTGCGCGACCGGGGCGAGGCGCAGGAGATCCTCCACGACGTCTTCCTCGAGGCGTGGAAACACGCCGGCGACTACGACCCGTCGCGCGGCGCGGTCCGGACCTGGCTGATGCTGCGCATGCGCTCCCGCTGCCTCGACCGGATCAAGTCGGCGGCCCGGAGCCGGACCTCCTCGGCCGGCGAGCAGCTCGAGCGCGTCGTCGGCGCGGCGCCCGCCGCGGCCGCGGACCACACCGACGCACAGCGCGTGCACGGCGCGCTGGCCGAGCTCCCCGACGACCAGCGCAAGGTCCTCGAGCTGGGCTACTTCGCGGGGCTGAGCTGCTCGGAGATGGCCGAGGAGCTGTCGATCCCCATCGGCACGGTGAAGTCCCGCATGCACGCGGCGATGAAGAAGCTGCGCGCCACGTTCAGCGCGGGGAGACTCGAAGGATGAACGGCCGTTGCGATCGATCCGATCCGCGACAGGCTTCGTACATATCCCTGGGACCGACACTGCCGTGAGCCACTGGGAAAAAGAGCTGATCGACGGGTTCCTGGCCGACGTGCCGGAGGACGGCGTCGATGCGCTCGTGAGCGCGCTGAGCGAGAGCAGCGCCCTCGGTGAGAGCCCTGCGTCCCCGCCGTCGG
>SHBB01000115.1 GCA_004213565.1 Sandaracinaceae bacterium | reverse complement strand
GTCGGCGAGCATCGGGTCGGTGTCGAAGTCGTTCATCCGCGCCGCGTCGGTGAACGCCGCCGCCTCGTCGAACCCGTTGTCGTCGTCGTCCTCGCCCGTCTCCGTCGGGAACTCGCCCACCGAGAAGAAGTAGCTGCTCTCCCACCCGAGCTCGCCGGGCCACTCCGCGGACAGGTCGTTGTCCGCCGCGCGGAGGTCGACCGGCGCGGCGAAGTCGACCGAGACGGCGTTGACGATTTGTCCGCGCATGCCTTCGCGGAGGAGCGCGATGCGACCCTCGCCCGCGCCGACGAGCGTGATGTTGGAGAGGGTGGCGTCGGTGCGCGGCTCGGCCAGCTCGTTGCCCCCGAAGCTGTCGCACTCGATGGCGTTGTCCCCGATGCCCGCGAACTGGTGCACGACGATGAACTGACCGGTGCCGCGCCAGCCCTCGTCGCAGTCGAGGCCGTCGTCCGAGGGGCCGCTGATGATCACGTGGTCGAGGCTGGCGGTGCCGCCGAAGAACTCGACGCCGTCGTCCTTGCCGCGGTGGACCTGGATGTGGCTGAGCGTCGTGCCGCTGCCGCAGCCGGCGACGGTGAGGCCGTTCAGCTCGTTGTCGGGGCTGAGCTCGGCGCCCGCGAACTCGATGCGGACGTAGCGAAGGGTGCCGCAGCTCGAGGCGTCCTCGCTGCCGCCGTAGATCGCGCGGTCGTCGCCCACGTCGATGCCCTCCAGCCGGTTGCGGAAGTAGCCCGGGGCGTCGCAGTCGTCGGTGCTGGGGTCGCCGTCCATGAAGCACTCGCCCGAGTTGAGCGAGGCGCCGCCCAGCATGGCCACGCCGGCCCAGTCGCCCGTGACGCGGTCACCCTCGAAGTTGCCCGACGTGAACACGATGGGGGCGTCCGCGGTGCCCTGCGCGTCGATCTGCGCGCCCTGGGCGACGATCAACGCCGAGGTCTCGCTCGCGCCCGGGTCGCCCAGGATCTCGGTCCCCGCGGCGATGGAGAGCGTGGCGCCGTTCACGACGAACACGCGCCCGTCGAGCACGTACAGGGGACACTCCCAGCGGGTGTCGGCGTCGATCTCGCCGCTCACCACGACGCCGTCCGCGGGGCAATCGCCCCCTCCGCCGTCGCCGGTGGTGACGCCCGAGTCGGTGATCACCGCTCCGTCGTCACAGCCAAAACCGGCCAGTGTGGCGAGCAGGATCAAAGCAGTTGTCTTCTCTCGCATGGTTCGCATTCCTCTTCGAGGGATTCTCAGTACTCGTATCGAAGGCCGAGGCTTCCGCTCATCCCCGGCTCGACGCGCTGCACCAAGAAGTCGCCCATCGTGTAGTCCTGAACCTGGAACAGGATGTTCTTGAGCTTGAGTCTCAGTCTGAAATGTTCCGCGAACGTCCAACCCACGACCAGATCCAGGGAGTGGAAGGGCTGCCGCTCGATGGGCGGACGAATCTCCCCCGCCTGGCGGTAGCCGACGTTGGTGATCCGCGGCCCGACGACGTTGTAGACCACGGACGCCGTGACACCCGCGTCGGGTTCGGCAAACTGGAGTGACACGTTCGCGACATACGGCGCCTGGCCCGTCAGCGGCCGCTCCGCGCGCACGGAGCCCGACAGCTCGTCGGGGAGCTCGACCGTCGACCAGATCACGGCGAGGCTGGAGCCGACGCTGAAGAAGCGGAGCGCCTCGTGGAGGTGCCGCAGGCTGAACCGGAGCTCCGCCTCGCCGCCGACGTTGTGCGCCAGGTCTGCGTTGATGAACTCCGCGTCCCAGTTGTTCGGGTTGACGATCTGAAGCTCGATCGGTTGATCGAAGTACTTGTAGAAGGCGCTCACGGCGAGGATCTCGCCGGACCCGAAGAACCACTCCCAGCGAAGATCGGCGTTCTGAATGAGCGTCCGCGACAGCAGAGGGTTGCCCTGCACGTTCCGGTCGAGGATGAAGTCGTAGTACTGATAGGAGGCGAGCTCGCGGACCTGGGGCCGGGCGACCGTCATGCCGTAGCCCGCTCGAAGGAACATCTGATCGGCGACCTGGAGCCGGAGCGCCGCCCCGGGGAGCACGTCGAGGTCGGTCCGATCGGTGCCGACGGTGTCTTCGGGCGCTCCCTCGGTGAAGGGGCTGCGGGGCTCGACGAGCTGCCGGAACGCCTCGAAGCGGGCGCCGCCGGTGAAGCTGAGCGCGTCGCCGAGCGGCGTCTCGAGCATGGCGTAGCCCGCGTAGTACTGAGACTCGGCGTGGTAGGCGTCGTCGTCGCCCGTGAACTCCCGGATGCGGGTGTTGACGCCGATGCTCTGGGCCGAGAAGAGCTCCTCGACGGGCGCCTGGTAGACCGACTGATCCATGGCGCCGCGGTCCTGCAGCATCCGGAGCCGACGGATGCCGAAGTCGCGCGCGGACATGCGCACCTGCCCGCCCAGCGTGCCCCACGCCTCGGACCAGAGCGGGAAGCGGAGGTCGAGCGTCCCGCCGCCGTCGACCTGGTCGAGGTCGGAGTAGAAGCGCTCGCCCGACTGCGACTTCTCGAGCCAGCGGAGCGCGGAGGCGCCGCCCTGGGGCCCGTAGGTCACCGTCCTGCGGTCCGGCTCCTCGCGCGCGCCGTAGCTGCCGTAGCCGCTCCAGCGGAGGCGGAGTCGCTCGCCGAGCAGGTTTCGGTGGTCGCCCTGGAGCTGCCATCGCTCTGCGTAGCCCGCCAGCTCTCCGCTCTGACCCGCGTAGAACGAGGTCTCATCCGTCATCGCGCGGTTGAAGAGCGTGAGCAGAGTGACCGAATGATCCTGGCCGAGCTCGAGGCTCGCCGTGCCCAGCGCCCCGAGCTGCACCTCCTCGGAGCCGGTCTCGGTCTGCCAGTCGTTGAACGCCTGGAGCGCGTCGTTTCGGCCCGTGGGGCGGGGGCGACTCAGACCGGTCGTGCGCACGTCGGCGTGGTCGTAGAACGCGGTGACGAGGTAGCCGAAGCGGTTGCCCGAGCCGAGGTCCGTCGAGTCCCCGAGCGTGAAGCCCAGCCCGACGTTGGGCGGGGCGAGCGCCCGCTCGTACTGCCAGCGGTTGGGGAAGCGCTCTGCGATCTGCTCCAGCTCGTCCGAGCTGAAGTCGGTGCGGCTGCCGACGATTCGCCTGCCCTCGAGCCCGCTCGGGAAGGCGCGGGTCCCGTCGTCGAAGCCGAGCCAGTCCATGTCTCCGCCCGCGTAGGTGAGCCGGTCGCGGAACGTCGTCGCGCTGTTCGCCCCGACGCTGGCTTCGAGCTGGAAGGTGAACTCGGTCGGAAAACGAACCGTGCGGATGTCGAGGACGCCGCCGGCGAAGTTGCCGGGGAGGTTGGGGAGGAAGGCCTTCGAGATCTGCAGGTTGTCGATGATGCTCGTGGGGAAGAGATCCAGGTCGACGGCGGGGACGTCCGGGTCGGTCGACGGGAGCTGGATGCCGTTGAGGAGCACGATGGTGTAGCGGCCGCCGAGGCCACGGATGTTGAGGTTCGTGCCCTCGAGCGTGACGCCGACCACGTTGCGCGCCGCGCTGCCCGCGTCGCTCGCGCCGCTCTGGGACATCTGCTCGCTGCCCATGCCCTCGCCGATGCCGCTCGACGCGGCGCGCAGCTGGTCCTGGGCCGCCGCGCTCGAGGTGTCGGCGCGGTAGACGATCTCGACCTCTTCCGCGACCGCCTCGGCGTCGATGGGGTCGAGCGTGAGCGTCAGGTCGGTCCAGCGACCGGAGCGCACGACCACGCGAGGCATGCGCGCGCCGTGGTAGAGGTCGGTGTAGCCGAGCACCGAGTAGCGGCCCTGAGGGACCACCAGCACGTAGCCGCCGGTGTCGCTGGTGATGGTGTTCTCCATCACGCTCGGGGAGCGGGCGATCACGATCGCGTCCGGGAGGCCCTCGCCGGTCTGGGAGTCGACGATGCGGCCGCGGATGCCGGTGTCGGCCGTGGGGGGGCCGTCGTCGATCACGGCTCGTGATTCCGCGTCTGCTTCAGCGTCCGCCTCCGCTTCCGCCTCCGCTTCCGCGTCCGCTTCCGCCTCCGCACCCGCTTCCGCCTCCGCTTCCGCCTCCGCTTCCGCCTCCGCACCCGGCTCCGCATCCGCTTCTGGCTGGGCGGGAGCAGGGGGCGCGGGGTCGGGGGGCGGCGCAGCGGGCTGTGCAATTGCCAGCGAGGTTGTCATTGTGACAACCCACCAGATACACGTCACCCGGCAGAGATCTGCAATCGTCGTTCTCATGCTGCCTCGGTGCCGCCTAGCGGAGTCGTTCCGTCATGACCGCGATGTGGGCGGCGCCGGCGGAGCGGGAGAGATCCATGACCTCGACCGCGCGCTCGAACGGCGCGCCGTCGTCGGCGTCGAAGTAGATCTTTCGCTCCTGGCGGGCGACGAGCATGCGGCGCAGGCGGACGGGGAAGGTGGCGTCCGGGAAGACCTCCCGGTTGATCTGGATCTGCCCGTTGCGGTTGACCGTGACGACGATCGGCGGGTTGGACTGCTCGATGGGCATCTGCTCGGCGTGCACCTGTGGAGGCAAGTACAGCCAGAAGAAGCGATGCATCGACGGCATCACGACCATGAAGATGATCAGGAGCACGAGCACGACGTCGACGAGCGGGGTGACGTTCATCTCGGGCCTGGCTCGGCCCTTCTTCTTGCCCTTCCCCCGGGTCTCGATCTCCATGCCCATGACGGGTCTCCTTCAGCTACTTGGACTGCGGCGCGTCGCCGCTCTCGTCCCCGTTGAAGTTCACGCGGAGCGACACGCCGGGGAAGCCGATCGTCGAGGCGGTCGCGAACAGCGCCCGCACCTCGCCGTACTCGGCGCCGCGATCGCCGCGGAGCACCAGGCGCCAGCGCGGGTGACGGGCGTGGGCGCGCTCCAGGTGCGCCTCGAGCTCGCCGTCCGGCACGCGCTGCTCGTCGATGAAGAGGTGGCCGCGGTTGTCGATGCTGAGCATCACCACGTGGTCCTCCTCGGTGCTCCCCTCGGGATCCGGGGTTTGCACCTGCGGCACCTCGAGGTTCAGCCCCTCCTCCATCGCCGGGATGACGATCATGAAGATGATCAGCAGCACCAGCACCACGTCGACGAGCGGCGTGACGTTCATGTGCGGCTTGGGGCGGGACGCGCCGCCCTTTCGGCTGAGACCGGCCATGGCGAATCAGGCCGCGGAGGGGACGGCGCTGGCCGTCTCCGCTTCCTCCTCGAGCTCGACCTCGCCGGAGTGACTCGTGCTGACGACGCCCGCCTCGAGCTGATCGACCAGCTCGCTGCCCGCGTTGGCGAGCCCGGCCTCGTACTTGCCGACCCGGCCGCTCAGCCAGTTGAAGACGAGCACGGCCGGGATGGCGACGAGCAGGCCGTAGCCGGTGACGATGAGCGCCTCCGAGATCATCGGGCCGATGGTGCCCATGCCGCCGGAGGCCTCCTGACCGATCGCCTTGAAGGCGGCCAGGATGCCGAGGACGGTGCCGAGCAGGCCGATGAACGGGGCCGTCGACCCGGTCGAGGCGAGCACGCTCAGGCCCTTGTTGAGGCTGTCGCTGAGGTTCTCGCCCTTGCGCTCGAGCGCGCGCTGGGTGAACTCGGCCGCCTTGTGGGCGGAGTGCCCCGCGCCGCGTCGGTCGAGGAAGGTCGAGACGCCGATCGCGATGAACTGCGCGAGGTGGCTCTTGTCGTGCTTCTTCGAGATCGACAGCGCCGCCTCGTAGTCGCCGCGCTCGAGCTTGGCGCCCGCCTCGGCCGCGAACGCGCGCGAGCGCGCTCCGGACAGCGTCAGAAGGATGATGCGGTCGACGACCACATAGATGCAGAACAGGGCCTGGAGCGTGAGGACGACGACGACCCCTCGAACCAGGTTGTTCATGTTGGCCCACATGTGGAGAAGATCCATCTCCATGGCGCTACCTCGCTTGCTTGTTCAGAGAATGTCGGGGCGGAACGTGAATACGTACGAAAGGACATAAGGAACCGGGCGGCCCTCGAGGGTCGCCGGCTCGTAGATGCGCGTGTTGACGCAGGAGAGGATCGCGTCCTCGGGGATCAGCGCGTGGCCCTCGGCGATCGTGGCCCGCATGATCTGGCCGTCGGCGCCGATGACGACCCGGACCCGGATGCGGATGGTCTCCGCGGTCTGGCCTTCGAGGGTGTCGGGGCGCTCGGGGGCGCCGCAGCCTGAAATCATCTGCGGGGGCTGAACCGTGACGCGCTCCTGCTGAGGCGGGGGGCGCGGAGGCGTGGGCGGGCCCGGCGGGGGCTCCGGCGGCGCTGGCGGCTCCGGCTCCTCGACCGGCCCGGTCCCGCCCTCGACGCCGCCCTCGACGCCATCGATCGGGCCGACCTCGCCGGCCGCCGCGAGGTCACCCTCGGCTTCGGTCGGGCGCGCGTCCGGGATGGAGCTGGGCGGGGCGTCGCTCGCGGAGGCCGCGGCGGGGGGAGGGCGGCGACGCTGCGGCTCGGGCTCGGGCTCCGGCTCGGGCTCGGGCTCGGGCTCCGGCTCTGGCGCGTCGTCGAGCGTCGCGAACTCGACGTCGACCTCCTGCTGCTGCTGGACGATCTGGTGCGCGGTCGCGACCGCACCCGCGATGCCCGCGGCGAGCACGCCGAAGAGGCCCGCGGCGATCAACAGCGAGGCGGTCCGCCGGCCGCGGCCCTCCTCTTTCTGTGCGGTCTTGTCGAAGTCGCTGAACATGCGCTGACGCCCGATGGGACATCGACCCATCGAACAGGCGCAGAGCTATTCCCCGTCTGTGAACGCTTTGTGTCAGCCGAGGGGCGGTCCTCGGTCATCGACCGTGGACCCCCCAGACTGGGCCCGTTTCGTCTGTGTCCCGTGAGTTACGTCGCACTCCGGGAGCCTGCCTCCGCCGTGGGCGGACCATTGCAGCGGTCCCCGCGCACGGTACCTTGAAGCCGGTCATGCCCCGACGCTTCTCCGCCCTGCTCGTGTTCCTCTCCGGCGCCGCCGTCGGCGTGGGCGCCGCGCACGTGGAGTGGGGCGGCGCGCGCGCAGAGGCGTCGGTCTCGACCCAGCTCGCGCCCGTGAGCGGGCAGAGCCCCGTCTCCCCCGAGCCCGTGTCACCCGAGCTCGTGTCTTCCGAGCCCGTGCCCCCCGAACAGGTCGCGCAAGTGCAGCCGCGCCCCGACGACGACTCGACGCGCCTCGAGCGCTCCTTCCGCAGCGCGGTGAGCGTCCGCGCGGGGCGGGCCTTCGGCGCGGGCGTGCTGGTCGCGGACGGGGCGGTCCTCACCGCCTACCATGTGGTCGAGGGCGAGCCCTCGGTGCGCGTCCGCTTCGACGACTCCGAGTGGATGGACGCGGCGGTCGTGGCCACCGACACGCCGACGGACCTCGCGGTCTTGCGCCTGGACGGGCCGAGCCCACACTCCGCGCCGCCGTCGCGCAGCGCGACCGAGCTCCGCCTCGCCGAGGCCCTGTTGAGCGTTGGCAGTCCGCGTGAGCTGGGCTTCAGCGTGCAGCGCGGGATCGTCTCGCGGCTGGAGCGGCGCTTCGGCGACGCCCGCTACGTGCAAACCGACCTGCCCGCCAACCCCGGCAGCTCGGGCGGACCCGTGTTCGACGAGGAGGGTCGGCTGATCGGGGTGATGTCCTTCGTCCTGCGTGACAGCGAGGGGATCGCCTTCGTCACCCCCATCGACGCCGCGGCCCCGGTGCTCGCGCGGGCCGACGTACATCTGACGGAATGAGCGACGGCGCGGGGGGCTCGCGCCCGCCCGCGCCGCGGCGCACGGCCTGATCAGCGAGGGTTCGGCTGATCCGACCTCGAGGGCGTCCGCTGCTCGCGCCGGTCGGACGGAGCGGGCTCCGCGTCGTCGAACGTGCGGCGGTCCGAGCGCGTCCCACGCGTCCGGTCCTCCGACGCGCCCTGCTCCGTAGCGCTCTGCTCCGGGGCAGCCTGCCCGTCGTCCTGCGCGACGCCGAGCGAGCGGCGCGTCTGCGCGTCGAGGTCACCGGTCACGCGCAGGTCGTTCGCCCGCTGGTAGTCGCGGATGGCGCGCTCCGTGTTCGGCCCCATCACGCCATCGGTGGGGCCCGTCTCGTAGCCGGCCTGCGACAGCGCCTGCTGCGCGAGTCGGATCGAGGCGTCGGAGCGCTGAGAGCGGCTCGAGGCGTCCTCCCCGGTGACGCCGCGCACGCGCTGTACCTCACCGCTGGCGTCGATGCCCATCGCGCGCGAGGTCTCACGGTCGAGGGTGCCGGTGGCCTGGAGGTCCTGGCTCTGCTGGTACCGGCGCAGCGCCTCTCGGGTCATCGGTCCGTAGATTCCGTCGATCTCGCCCTCGTAGTAGCCCTCCTGCTGAAGGCGCTCCTGGACCTGGCGTCGCTGCGCTCGGTCGAGTGAGGCGAAACGTCGGTCACCGCGGCGGCTGCGCTCGGTCGCCTCGGCGCGGCGGCCGTCCTCCGGCGCCGCCTCCTGCGCGCGTCGATCCTGGCGCGCCTGCGTGTCGACGCCTCGCTCGGCGTGCTCGGGCTGGTGCTGCGCGGAGCGCTCACCGCGATGCGCCTCGGGAGCGTCGGGGTGGCTCTGCGCGAGCGCGACGCCCGATCCGAGGGTCAGGGCGAACGCCGCCGCGCATGCGATTCCATGCTTGGGCTGGGTCATGTGGGTCTTCCTTCCTGCCGCGTGGCGAGAGTCATCGCCGCGGCGCTTGGGGAGGGCCGTGATGTGTGCGGCCCTCGGGGACATTCACCGGCTGCAACCGACGTGCCCCGCGCCGCGCGGCCTGGAGGCGCACGCGGTGGACGACGGTGCGCGACGCAGGCCGCTACACGGCGACATTCCGTCCCGCGTCGGCCGCCTCTTCTCGATGGAGAGCGGAAAGTTACGTGTACCCACCCTCGCAGGGCGTCCGCGCCGGGGGCCCGCTCCGCGAGCGCGTCAGCTACGGGCGCGGGAGACGACGAAGCGGACCGCCTCGGGCAGGACGTCGCGGAGGCGCTCGGCCAGGATCTCGCGCGGGAGGGCGCGCCCGGGGGGCAAGGCGAGCACGGCCCGCGCGTCGAGCGTCCGGCTCGGATCGATGCGTGGGGAGTCCAGCCAGGTCTCTGCCATCTCGCGCGCCTGCTCGAGATCGGAGGTAGCGGCCGCGAGCAGACGGAGGCGCGCCCCGAGGCCTTGCAGGGCCATCCGATCGTCGATCGCGCGGACCGCGCCGCGGGGATCGCCGCGGACCAGCGCCTCGAACGCGACGAGCGGCGCCTCCTCGTGCGACGGCACGCGGGTGGCCACGACCTGCGAGCCCCTCCCGCGCGTGGCGTGGCCGCCGTCGAGCAGCTGCCCCGCCTGCGCGAGGCGCTCCAGGGCGGCCACCAGCGCCCCGTCGGCGCCTCTCTGACGCGCGCGCTCGATCAGACGCGCGGCGGCGCCGAAGCGCAGGGTCGCGACGCACGCGGCGGCGACGGCGACGCGGTCGTCGAGTCCGGCGGCGTCGCGGAGGCAGCTCTGGACGCGGAGGTCGAGGACCAGGGCGGCCGCCTCGTCGATGCAGCGGGCGCAGGTGCCGACGTGTCCCTCCGCCCGCGCGCGGCCGGCCCCGCGGAGGGTGCCGTCCACGAAGCCCGCCATCGCGTGATCCTCCAGGCAGCCATCCCCGCGCGGCGCCGACCGGCCGAGCGCGCGCTCGCCCACCGCGCGCCACGTCACGTCCACCGCGCTGCGCACGCGCGCGACGTCCGGGTCCTGCTCCGAGCGCAGCGCCAGGTCGACCCGCTCGGGGATGTCGGCCGCGTCGAGCAGCACGCGGTAGCAGCGCGAGCTCAGCTCGGGATCGTCCTCGGACGCGAGCCGCGACGCGATGCGCTCCAGGTTCGCGAGCACGGTGGCCGGGCTTCGGCCCAGGGTGGCCGCCATGTCGCCGCGAGACAGGCCGCGCACACGCATGCGCACGAGCGACGCCACGTTGGGCGGGAGCTTCCCGAGGATCCCCTCGACCCGCAGCAGTGGCCCGCTGATCCCGAGGTCGTCCAGATAGAGGCCGTTCGGGGTCGTGGCCGCGGCCAGCGCGGTCCCGGGGTCGGACGCCGCGCCCTGTCGCGCAACCTGCCGGGCGAACAGGCCGAGGAAGCTCCGGAGCTGGCAGCCCCCCGACCACCTCCGGAGCGGCCCGTCGGGGCGTCGCAAGCTGCCCCACACGCGCTCCAGGAGCGGGTCCGGATCCTCCGCGTCGGGCGCGTCCAGGAGTCGGACGATGGTGGCCCGGACGAAGGACCCGTGACGCCCGGCGAGCGCCGCCCACGCCTCCTCGTCCCCCTCGAGGCAGCCTTCCACCAGGGCCTCGTCGTCCGCGCTCTCCCAGGGACGTACCACGTGGAGATCTAGCGACCCCCGCGCGCTCGGGTCAACGAGCCGCCGGAAAGGCGCCGAAATTACCCGGGATTCGTTGACACCTGCGGGCCCCCCCGACATGATTCGGCCCGAGGGTCAGCCCCCCCTCGCTGCCCCATGGTCGACCGTATCGGCAACTGCAGGATCCTCGGTGAGATCGGCAGCGGTGGCATGGCCGTGGTCTACCGCGCCGTGCAGGAGCCGCTCGGCCGCGAGGTCGCGATCAAATCGCTGAAGCCGTCGATCGCCGTCGACAGCGGCTTCGCGAAGCGCTTCGAGCGCGAGGCCCACTTCATGGCCTCGCTGCAGCACGAGAACATCCTCCACGTCTACGACTTCATCAAAGACCGTGGGACGATGCACATCATCATGGAGTTCGTGCAGGGCATCGACCTGTACGACCTCCTCGAGATCACGCCGCGCCTGCCGGTGGACGTCGCCTCGATCATCGCGCTCCAGGTCGCGCGCGCCCTCGACTACGCCCACTTCCGGGGCGTGATCCATCGCGACATCAAGCCCGCCAACATCATGATCAGCAAGCAGGGCGAGGTGAAGCTGATGGACTTCGGCATCGCTCGCGACGACAAGCTGAGCGATCTGACCGAGACGGGCACGGGGCTCGGGACGCCCAGCTACATGAGCCCCGAGCAGATCCTCGGCGACAAGCTCGACTTCCGGAGCGACGTGTTCTCGCTCGGCATCGTCCTCTACCAGATGGCGACCGGGCAGAAGCCCTTCGTCGAGGACGACGCGCGCACCGTGATGCAGAAGATCCGGCTCGACCGGTACGTCAGCCCGCGCAAGCTGAACCCGGACGTGCCGCGCGCGCTCGAGCGGATCATGGCGCGCTGCATGGAGAAGATGCCGGCCAACCGGTACCCGACCACGCAGGCGCTCATCGACGACCTGATGGACTTCCTCAGCGCGCGCGTGCCGATCAACCACAACGCGCGCGTCGTCATGTACCTGCGCGAGCTGGGCGTGGTGACCGAGGAGGAGGCCGACGAGATCCTCGCCGCCAGCACGCCCAACCGCAGCCGACGGGCGGGCGGGGACACGGGCACGGTGCGGCTGATGTGGCTGGTCAACGCGCTGCTCTTCGCGGCCATCGTCGGGACGGGCGGCGCCATCCAGGCCACCACGGGCGATCTCTCCGAGGCCACGCCCCGCTTCACCACGCGGCCGCGCTCGAGCATCTTGCCGGAGGAGGCGGGCCACCTCTCGTTCGTGATCGAGCCGTGGGCCGAGGTGCACATCGCCTCCGAGCGCACGGGGGGGCAGTGGCAGCACCTGCTGACCACGCCGTCCGCGCGGCGGGTCGCGCTCGAGCCGGGGCGGTACTGGCTGAAGTTCCGCAACCCGTTCTTCGACGAGATCGTGCAGACGGTGCAGGTCAGCGCGAACGAGAGCCGGGTCATCGAGCTCGACATGGAGCAAGGCCTCGAAGACGGCGAAGCGCCGGGCGACCTCGAAGCCGACGACGCGCCCGAGGAGGGCTCGCCGTGAGGGCCGTCGCCGCCGCGCTCGTGCTCGCCGCCGCCACCTTCTCCGCCGCCGAGGCGCGCGCGGAGCCGACGACCTTCGTGCACGTGGTGCGCCCGGGCGAGACCCTCGCCTCCATCGCCCAGCGCTACTACGGAGACCCGCGGCGCGAGAGCGTGCTCGTGGCGGAGAACGGGCTGACCACCCAGGGAGGCGCCGCCATCGTGGTCGGCCTGCGCCTCGTCATCCCCACGGTCTCCTATCACCGCGTGCAGGCGGGCGAGACCTGGGCCTCGATCGCGACGGCGCACTACGGCGATCCGCGCCGCGTCTCCGCGCTGATCGACGCGAACTCCCAGGTCTCGAGCGCCCAGCCCGACGAGGGCGCGGAGCTCCTCGTCCCCTATCCGCTCCGACACGTGGCGCGACAGAGCGACACCATGCAGCGCGTGGCGCAGCTCTACTACGACGACACGTCGATGGCGCAACAGCTCATGCGCTTCAACTCGATGCGCCGCCGCCGCCTGTCGCGCGGCCAGATCGTGCTCGTGCCGTTGCCGGATCTCCTCCTCTCCGACGAGGGCCGCGCGCTCATCGAGGACGACACGGGCGAGTCCGTCGAGGGGGGGCAGCTCCGTGACATGCAGACGCTCATCAACGAGCAGCTGCCCGTGCTCCGCGAGCACGTGCGGCGCGGTCGCTTCACCGAGGCGGTCGGGCTGGGCAACCGGCTGCTCGGCGCGGGCGAGCTGACGGGCAACCAGGTGGTGACCATCCAGCGCGAGCTCGCCGTCTCCTACGTCGCGCTCGACCGGAGCGACCTCGCGGTCGAGGCCTTCGTCGCCGCGCTCGAGCGGCAGCCCGATCTCGAGCTCGACACGCGCCGCACGTCCCCGACCGTGCTGTCGGCCTTCCGGCTCGCCCACGAGGCGCTCCTGGAGCGGCGCGCGGGGGACGCCGGCTCCGAGGCGCCGGCCGACGCGGGCGTCGCGCCCGAGGAGTGATCCTCCTCGATCGTCACGAGAATTGACGGGCGCGCGCCGCCGGGGCGGTTCATGCTTTCGCATGCGCGCGTCGGCGATGGCGGTGCTGCTGGTCGTGGCCGGCTGTGAGCCCGCGCCCCCGTCTCCGCCTTCGGATGCAGGGGTGGGCGACGCGGAGATCGACGCGAGCACTCCCGACGCGGGGCGTGACGCGGGGCCCACTGGCTGCGACGTGGAGCGAGTCTCGCCATCCGTCGTCGAGGAGGACAGCGAGTGGCCTTGCGGCCGGTGGGTGCTCGACGGGCCCGTGACCGTGCGCCCCGGCGTGACGCTCACCCTCGAGCCCGGGACCACGCTGGTGGCCGCGGACGACGACGCCGAGGTGATCGTCGAGCGGGACGGACGGCTCATCGCGGAGGGCACGCCGACGCGCCCCATCGTCTTGCGCGGAGAGGACGGCTGGGAGGGCGTGCACCTCCGCGGCGCGGCCCGCGTGAACGACGGCGCGTGCTTCGAGGACCCGCGGCCGGGCACCCCGGAGTGCGAGCTCCCCGGCTGGCGTGAGCGTCGGGACGAGCGCGGGGTCTACGGCGGAGACGACGACACGGCCGACTGCGGCGCGCTCCGCTACGTGCGCATCGTCGGCGCGCCGCTGGTGCTCGCGGGCTGCGGCAGCGCGACGCTGGTCAGCCACGTGCAGGTCGACGCCGCCCCCGGAGACGCGGTGACGGTGATCGGCGGCACGGTGCCGCTCGGGCACCTCCTCATCACGGGCGCGGTGCAGGACGGGCTCCACATCGAGCGCGGCTGGCGGGGCGACGCGCAGCTCGTGGCGATCGCGTCTCGCGACGGGCAAGGCGAGACCGCCGTATACGCCGCGAACCGCGAAGACGCGCCGACGGCGGAGCCGCGCACCGACTTCCGGCTCTGGAACCTCACCCTCCGAGGCGGCGGCGACGGGCGCGTGATGTGGGTGGGGCACGGCGCGCGGGCGGCGATCCGGAACGTCGTGGCGGCGAACTTCTCGGCGCCGCCCGCGTTCGCGCTGGACGAGACCGAGTGGCCGGAGGAGGTAGTGCTCGAGCACGCGGTCCTCTGGGACGTGGGCGCGTTGGAGGACGAGCACGAGGACGACGCCGAGCGCCTGCGGGATCCCGAGCGGCACATCCGGCTCGACCTCGACCCGCGCCTGGAGGGCTACCGCCCGCTCGCCGAGCTCCCCGAGGGCGCCGCGCCGCGCTTCGGGCCCTTCACCCCCGCCGACTTCGGCGACCGCCGCGCGACCTTCCTCGGCGCGATCGTGCCCGGCGGCGAAGACTGGACGACCGGGATCGCGGCGCCGTGAGCGGACGCGCTACCCTCGCGGCAGCGTGACCTCGGACCGCCCCATCTTCGCTCGCCTCCGCGGCTTCGACGCGCCCTGGGTGGCGCTCGGCGACTTCCCGACCCCGGTGCAGCCGATGCGGGAGACGGGGGAGCGGCTCGGCGCGCCCGACGCGCTCTGGGTGAAGCGCGACGATCTGAGCGCCGCGCTGTACGGGGGAAACAAAGTTCGCACCCTCGAGGCGCTGTTCGGGCGCGCGAAGGCCGAGGGCGCGAGCCGGATCTACTCGACCGGCGCGTACGGCAGCAATCACGCGACCGCGACCGTGTTGCACGCGCCGCGGGTCGGGCTCGAGCCGGGCGCGATCCTCTTTCCGCAGCCTCGCTCGCAGGCCGCGCTCGAGAACCTGCGGGTGATCCTCGCGCAGCGCCCCGTGCTCCGCGCGCTGCCGCACTGGTCGTTCCTGCCGCTCGGCATGCAGTGGCAGGCGCTCCAGGATCGGCGTGAAGGCGTGGTCGCTCACCAGATGGTCCCGGGTGGCGCGACGCCCGAAGGGGCGCTCGGCTACGTGTCGGCCGCCCTCGAGCTCGCGCTCCAGGTCGACGCGGGCGAGCTCCCGGTGCCCGAGGCGGTGTTGCTGGGGGTCGGCTCGACGTGCACGAGCGCGGGGCTGCTCCTCGGGATGCGGATCGCGGCCGAGCTCGGCCTCGGGTGGGCCACGCCGCCGCGGCTGATCAGCGTGCGCGTCACGCCGTGGCCGGTCACCAGCGCCTTTCGCATCGTCGGGCTCGCGGTGCGGACCGGCCGTCGCCTCGCCCAGATCACGGACGACTCGCGCTGGGCGATGTCGCGCCGTCAGCTCTCCTCCGGCATCGAGGTCGATGGGGGGCAGCTCGGGCGCGGGTACGGGCACGCGACGCGACGCGGGCGTGAGGCGATCGAGCTGGTGCGCGAGACGGCCGGCTTCGAGCTGGACACGACCTACAGCGCCAAGGCCTTCGCGTCGGCCGTGCGGCGGGCGCGCGCGGCGTCCGCGGGCCCGATCGTCTTCTGGTCGACCAAGAGCACGGCGGCCCTCCCCGCGGCGGTCGAGGCGGACTGGCGCTGGGCGCCGCGCGCGATGACCCGCTGGATCGAGCGGGCTCAGAGCGAGCGGCGCGCCTGATCGGGCGAGACGCCGTCCACGTCGACGCGTTTGTTGCGCGAGGACTCGCCGCTGACGATCCGCACGGCCGACTTCGAGACGCCGAGGCGCTTGGCCAGGAGCTTCACGAGCGCGGCGTTGGCGGCGCCTTCGACGGGCGGGGCGGTGAGCGCGACCTTCAGCGCGCCGTCGTGCGCGCCTCCGATCGCGTCGCGGCTCGCCCTCGGGCTGACCCGGACGCGGAAGGCGCAGCCGGTCCGGGTGGCTTCGATCGACAGGCTCACTCTCGACGGAGGCTAACGCCTCGGCCAAGCTGCGCGCGATGGCGAAGAAGACGGCGCTCCCCGGCGCGCCCGCGGAGAAGCTCGGGGCCCCGACGATCATGGACCGCGCGCTCGCGGTCAGCCTGGGCGTGCCCTACGTGCACCTCGCGGTGTTCTCCATCGACCTCGATCGCGTCCGTGAGGAGGTCGAGGGCTACGACGACCCGCGACCCTTCGGCTGGGAGGTCTTCCTCACGGAGTGCTACCTGCTCGCGCGCTTCGACCCGTCCAAGCGCCCCGAGGAGGCGGCGTTCTTCGAGCAGGTCGTGCTCTCCATCCTCGACGGCCGCCCCGACGCGCTCGGCGCGCAGCTGTCGTTCGCGGTGTGGGACGCCATCCAGCGGGGGCGCTTCCCGAAGCGGCTCGAGGGCGCGTTCAAGAGCTGGAAGGTGCGCCCGAAGGCGCTGGTCAAAGATCTCTCGAAGCTGTGGGAGCGCGAGGACGCGCTGCGCGAGTCGCTCGCCCGGGGATGCCTGGAGGTGGCGCTCGAGCCGCCGCTCGCGCCGCCGACCGTCCAGGCCCTCCGCGACCTGGCCGACCCGCTCGTCGGTTGACCGACGGGTTGGCGCGAACGAAAGTCCCGCCCGCATGCACCCGATACTCTTCGAGATCCCCGGCGTCGGGCCCGTCTACTCGTACGGCGTGATGCTCGGCACCTCGCTGATCGTCGCGTGGTTCGTGATCATGTGGCTCGGCGAGACCAAGGAGGGCCTCGACCGCGACACGATGGCGGGCTGCTTCATCACCACCGCCATCTTCGCGATCGTGATGAGCCGCGTCCTCTACATCCTCACCAACCCCGAGGACTTCGCGGACCCGGCCGACTGGTTCAAGCTCTCGTCGGGCGGGCTCGTCGCGTACGGCGGCTTCCTCGGAGGGCTCCTCGGGTCGTGGCTCTACCTGCGCCGGAAGCCCGGCGCGAGCCTGCTCGGCTGGGCCGACGTCGTCGCGCCCACGCTGGGGTTCGGCCTCGGGCTGACGCGCGTCGGCTGCTACCTCTACGGCTGTGACTTCGGCGCCGTCCTCTCGAGCGACGCCCCGGAGTGGCTCCAGGGCTGGGGCACGTTCCCGCGGCACGCCGACAGCAACGGCTCGCCCGCGTGGTCCCACCACGTGGCCGAGTACGATCTGTCCCCGCTCAGCGACTACAGCCTGCCCGTCCACCCGACGCAGCTCTACGAGTCGCTCTTCGGCTTCGCCCTGGCCGGCCTGGCGCTCTACCTCTGGCGCCGCCGGGCCTTCCGCGGGCAGATCATCCTCACCGTCACGGTGCTCTACGGGATCTGGCGCTTCCTCATCGAGTACGTGCGCGACGATCCGGAGCGCGGGTTCTATCTCGGCTTCTCGACCTCCCAGCTCATCTCGCTCGCGCTGCTGCCGGTGGCCGGCTTCCTCTACCAGCAGCTCCACAAGAAGGCGTCGGCGCCCGCGCCCGAGCCCGCCGCCGAGCCGGACGAGCCGGCCAAGAAGAAGAAGAAGCGCAAGAAGCGAGGCTGACGCCCTGTCAGACCTCGGCGGGGTGCGTTGACAGAATGTCAGTCGCGAGCCCTCCGAGGGACCGAAAACCGGCCCGGATCGGGCGCGACACGTTCGGCACGCGGGCTGCTTGGTATCCCCAACATGCAGTCCCGATTCGTGCTCTACAGCGTGCTCGCCACCTTCCTGATCGGCGGATTCGCCTTCGTCGCCGACGCGCTCGTGGTCTCGGACGAGGAGCGCCTCGGTGAGCTGGCCGAGGCCCTCGCCGAGGGCGCCCCCTCGGACCGGGTCGACGCGGTGATGCGCTGGGTCGACCTCTCGAGGGAGCCGGTCAGCGTGCGTCAGCACGGCGCCGCCCGCGACTTCGCCGAGGAGGACGCCTTCCGGCTCGAGCGAGAGGTGGAGACGGCGCTCGACCCCTTCCTGGATCCCGGCGCGGAGCTGGTGCAGCGCTCGGTGAACGTCGACGGAGACCGGGCGACGGTGGCGGTGCGCGTCCGACAGGCGGGTGAAGTCCACGACGCGAGCTTCCAGCTCGTCCGCAGCGGTCAGGGGTGGCTCGTCGCGCGCCTCAGCACGCGCTGACGGCTGTTGCATCGACGTGGCCGCTCCCTATGTCTCGGGGACATGCACGTCGTGAATCCAACCACGGGCGAAGAGGGCCCCGAGTTCACCCTCCACACCAGAGGCGAGGTGGAGGCGAAGCTGAAGCTCGCCGTGGGCTCGCAGGCCCAGTGGGCCGAGACGCCGCTCGACCATCGCGCGGAGCTGCTGCGCCGCGTGGCGGAGAGCCTCCGCGCTCGCAAGCGCCCCCTCGCCGAGCTGATGACCCGCGAGATGGGCAAGCCGCTGGCGCAGGGCGTGAGCGAGGCGGAGAAGTGCGCGTGGGTCTGCGACTACTACGCCGAGCACGCGGCCGGGTTCCTCGCGCGCGAGGTCATCGAGACCGACGCGAGCGAGAGCTTCGTCAGCCACCAGCCCTACGGCCTCGTGCTCGCGATCATGCCGTGGAACTTCCCGTTCTGGCAGCTCTTCCGGCACGCGGCGCCGGGCCTGATGGCGGGCAACGCGATCCTGCTGAAGCACGCCGCGAACGTGCCCGGCTGCGCCGAGGCCATCGAGCAGATCTTCGTCGACGCGGGCTATCTGCATGGTCTGGTGACCAACCTGCGCATGGACCACGACGTCGCGGAGGAGGTCATCGAGGACCCGCGGGTGGCCGGCGTCACGCTCACGGGCTCGACCCAGGCGGGGCAGGCCATCGCGGCGATCGCGGGCCGCGCGCTCAAGAAGACGGTGCTCGAGCTGGGCGGGAGCGACCCTTACGTGATCCTCGACGACGCCGACCTCGACGCGGCGGTCGAGGCGTGCGTGCACAGCCGCCTCATCAACAACGGTCAGAGCTGCATCGCGGCCAAGCGCTTCCTCGTCACCGAGAAGAACCACGACGCCTTCGTCACCCGCATGGTGGCGCTGATGAAGGACAAGACGATGGGCGACCCGATGGACGAGGGGACCGACATCGGACCGCAGGCGCGCGAGGATCTCCGAGACGATCTGCACGCGCAGGTGAAGAAGAGCGTCGAGGCGGGCGCGAAGTGCGAGCTCGGCGGTGAGGTCCCGGACCGCCCCGGCTTCTTCTACCCGCCCACCGTGCTGACGGGCGTGAAGAAGGGCATGCCCGCGTTCGACGAGGAGCTGTTCGGCCCCGTCGCCGCGGTGATCCGTTGCCGCGACGAGGAGGAGGCGATCGCGCTCGCCAACGACACCCCGTTCGGTCTGGGCGCGGCCGTGTTCACGGCGGACGTGGCCCGCGGCCGGAAGATCGCCGAGACGCGGCTCCACGCCGGCTGCTGCTTCGTCAACGCCTTCGTCAAGAGCGATCCGCGGCTCCCCTTCGGCGGCGTCGGCCAGAGCGGCTACGGCCGCGAGCTCGCGCGCCAGGGCATCCTCGAGTTCGTGAACGCGAAGACCGTCTACGTGGCGTAGTGCGAGATCCATCCCGGTAGAAGGGGACCTGGCTTGTCCCGACGCTTCAGGGCGGCGTTGCTCCTCCTCGCCGATGCGGTGCATCGACTCGTCGTCGCGCCTTGCCCTGAAACGCCGGTCCGGCGCCATCTCCCCTTCCACCGGTCGGATCTCTGCACTAGCAGCGCGCGGCGAAGATGCGCGTGATGGATCGGCGAGCGCGACGTCGCGTCCAGCGCGGCGGGCCGACGACGAAATGCTTCAGCATTTCGGAGGAGCGACTGGCGCGCTGGGCGCGGCG
>SHBB01000114.1 GCA_004213565.1 Sandaracinaceae bacterium | reverse complement strand
CTCGTTGGCCGCCTACCTCACCCGGGTCGGCGTCATCCCCCCGACCACGGGGGAGGTGCTTCTGCTCGATCTCGCCGAGCGAGCCCCGCGCTGGATCGACTGGGTCGACGGGGACGGCCCGCGCCCTCGACGAGGCTGAGGCGCCTGGGCCGAGCGCCCGAGATCATGCGTTTGCGCACCGACCCGGAGGCGGACGACCTTACATCTACGGGAATGTCATTGACAGCCGCCCCGGTCGGACGCATTCGGTGCGATCGCTCGCGCACTGCGCGCGGGCACTGGAGGCTTGTGTTGCCCAGCTCGTTCCGGAACGTGTGGTTGTGTGGGTTCTTGGGAGCCATCGGACTGCTCACCGCCTGCGACGGCGGCGACTCCGAGGGCGACGCGGGCGGTGACGCCGCGACCGACGGGGGCGACGTGTGCGCGGGTCGGGAGACCTGCGACGCGGCCGGCTCGACGTGCGACGGCAGCGAGGTCGTGACCTGCGCGGCCGACGCCGATGGCTGCCTGGTCGAGACGCGCGAGGCCTGCGAGGGTTCGGAGACGTGCGCCGTGTCCGGCGGCGTCGCCGCCTGCGTGGACCCCTGCGAAGGCGTGCCCGCGGCCGAGCGCTGCGACGCCGCCTCCCGCGCCTGCGACGGCGACACCCTCGAGGTGTGCGCCATGAACGCCGAGGGCTGCTTCGTGCTCGAGATCACCGACTGCTCCGCCTCGCCGGACGGCGTGTGCGACGAGTCGGGCGCCATGCCGATGTGTGTGCTGCCGGCCGACCCGTGCGCGGCCATCCCCGCGAGCGAGCGCTGTGACGTCGCCGGCACCTCCTGTGACGGCGAGAGCCTCGTGACCTGCGCCGCCGACTCGTTCGGCTGCCTCGTGGAGACGACCACCGACTGCACCGAGCGCGCGGACGGGTTCTGTGACGAGACCGCGAGCGAGCCGGCCTGCGCCGTCCCGGGCGACCCCTGCGCGGGCATCGTCCAGTGCGCCGCGCCGGACGCGACCTGCGCCGGCCCGTCCCTCGTCACCTGCGCGCCCGACGCCTTCGGTTGTCTCGTGGAGACGACCACCGACTGTGCGGCGATGCCCTTCGGCTTCTGCGAGGTCGACGCGGCCGGCGCCGACCGCTGCAGCACCGCGGCCAGCGACCCGTGCATGGGCGTGGTCCAGTGCGGCTCGAGCGAGTCGCGCGCCTGCGCCGACCGGAGCAACCTGAGCGTCTGCTCGGCGAACGCCTTCGGCTGCTACGTGGAGACCGCCACCGACTGCTCCGCGAGCGGCGAGGTGTGTGACGCGACCAGCGGCACCGCGATGTGCGCCGACCCGTGCACGCTCATTCCGACCTGCCCGGGCGAGAGCTACTGCGACGGCGCGACCGGCGAGCTGATCACCTGCACCGCGGACGCGGACGGCTGCTACGTCGAGACCGCGCGCGCGGCCTGTGGCGCCCGCGAGGCCTGCACGGCCAGCGGCACCACGGCGTCCTGCATGGACACCATCTGTCCCCAGGCGGGCAGCGTGGTGCTCGACTGCGACAGCGGCACCGTCAGCGGCGACACCTCCATGGGCTCGGCCGCGCTCACCGCCTACGGCTGCACCAGCTTGACGAGCTACGCGGGCAACGAGCAGATCTGGCGCTTCCGCAACAACCGCGGCAACCCCGTCGAAGTGCGCGTGGCGACCTCGGGCGCGAGCTCGAGCCGCGACTACGATCTGTTCGCGATCGACGCGGGAGACGAGTCCACGGCGTGCACCTCGACGTCGCTCACCTGCCTGGACTCCAGCCGCGCTGGCGGCGCGGCGGAGACAGTCGACTTCGCGGTCCAGCCCGGCGCGGCGGCCTACGTGTCGTTCGACCTCTACTCGACCCCGACGACGGACACGACCACGTACTCGCTCACCGTCTCCTGCGTGGACATCGTCTGCGGCAACGGGACGCGCGAGACGGGCGAGATGTGTGATGACGGCAACGTCGTAGACGGTGACGGCTGCTCGGCCGCCTGCACCGTCGAGATGGGCTACATCTGCTCGGGCACGCCGTCGGTGTGCACCGCCCCCGCGATGAACTCCACCTGCGGCGGCGCCACCGCGATCACCGGTGACACCACCCTGACCACGGAGCGGCTCGCGCTCGGCGGCCCGCGCCCGATGGGCACGGGGTGTGGTTCGAGCAGCGGCAACAACGCGCTCTACTACGCGGTGACCATCCCTGCCTTCACCCGCGTCGACGTGCAGACCACGCCGACGGCCGACATCGTCCTGCTGACCCAGGACGCGTGCGGCGCGGCCGCCTGCACCTTCCGCACGGACAGCTCCCCGGAGCGCGCGACGCTGACCAACGGCACCGGCTCCGCCGTCACCCGCGTCGTGGCGATCCACAACTACGGCTCGAGCGGCGCCAGCAGCACCTTCGACATCTCGTTCACCTACACCGTGGCGGCCTGCGGCAACGGCGTGGTCGACGCGGGCGAGACCTGTGACGACGGCAACACCGCGGACGCCGACGGGTGCTCCGCGACGTGCAGCACCGAGAGCGGCTACATCTGCTCCGGAGCCCCGTCGATGTGCGTGGCGTCGGCGCCGAACGCGACGTGCGCGGGCGCGACGGTGATCACCTCGGATCGCACCATCACCATGGAGCGCGTCGCGATCGGCGGCCCGCGTCCCATGGGCACGGGGTGCGGCACGAGCAGCGGCAACAGCGCGCTCTACTACGCGGTGACCATTCCTCCCGGCGCGACGATGGTCGCGCAGACCGCCCCCTCGTTCGACATCGTGCTGCTCGTACAGAACGCGTGCGGTGACGGCGCGTGCACCCTCCGGACGGACCTGTCACCGGAGCGCGCCACGCTGACGAACTCCACCGCCGCGCCCGCCAGCCACATCGTGGCCGTGCACAACTACTCCTCGAGCGGCAGCGGCACCTACGACATCTCGTTCGGCTTCGGGACGTGTGGCGACGGGGTGCTCGACTCCATCGAGCAGTGTGACGACGGCAACACGACGGCGTCGGATGGCTGCTCCGCGACCTGCACGGTCGAGAGCACCTACTCCTGCGCCGGATCCCCTTCCGTCTGCACCACCGCGACGTACAGCATCGCGCCGACCTCGGCGATGTGCGTGGACGTCTCGGCCGGCGCGCCGGTCGCGGGCGTCACCACGGACAACAGCGTCTCGACGCTGATCGCGCTGCCCTTCGCGTTCAGCTACTTCGGGCGCGCGATGACGCACTACTCGGTGTCGAGCAACGGCTTCGTGCAGCTCTGGGCCTCGGCCACGGGCAGCCCCTCGACGGCGAGCTCCAACACCGCGATGCCGAGCACCTCCACCCCCAACGGCGTGGTCGCCCCCTTCTGGGACGACCTGCGGCCCAACGCGGGCGCGAACGTGACCGCCGTCGTGACGGGCAGCGCCGGCAGCCAGCGGCTCGTGCTCCAGTGGACCGACTGGCGCGCGTCGTCGAGCGGCACCGAGTCGCTGACGTTCCAGCTCCACCTCACGGAGGGGACGAACGTCGTCGAGACCCACTACTGCGCGATGAACGCAGGCACCTCGGGCATGGTCCACACCGGCTCGAGCGCGACCATCGGGCTCGAGAACAGCTGGGGCACCGCGGCGGCGCAGCGATCCCACAACACCGCCTCGGCCGTGATGACGGGCAGCGCCTTCGTCTTCACGCCTCTCTGATCTCGCCGACATGACGCCCCAAGGGGTCGGAGGCCACACGGTCTCCGGCCCCTTCCTTTTGGTGCTCGTGGCGCTCGCGCCTGGAATGGCCAGCATGCTATCTTGCGCGAGTGCTCGGGCGGGATCGACAGGCGCTCGCGCTCCTCGCCGGCTGCTGCGTGAGCGCCCTCGTCAGCGCTTGCGGCGCCGCGGGGACGCCGGCCACGGTCGGCTTTCAGGGGGAGCGCTGCTTCGAGGGCGAGTGGCGCGAGGAGAGCGCCGGCCGTAGGCAGCGTTTCGCGTTCGTCCTGCGGGTGCGGGTCGACGGCGACCGAGCGTCGGGGCACTTCGATTGGCGGGTGATCGAGGTCTCCTCGCTGCCTCGCCTGCGTGGCCGCGTGGCCCGTGAGCTCATCGAGGGCACCCACGGAGACGGCCTCCTCTTGCTGCGGGGACTCCGCATCGACGACCCGCTGGAGGACCGCATGATCCAGACCACGCAGGGCGCGCTGCACCTCTCCCATCGAGAGACGGGCTTCATGGAGGTGGACGACTACCGCCTCAGGATGTCGGCCGAGGGCGTCACCGGCGAGAGCCGCACGCACGAGGACGACTGGTCTGGCGCGCTGAGCGGGCGGCGGGTGCCCTGCGGTTCGTGACGCTCCCTGGAGGACTCGAACCTCCGACCATCGGCTTAGAAGGCCGCCGCTCTATCCGGCTGAGCTAAGGGAGCTCGCTCGCCCCCGGAGAGGCGGAACGGTGAATCGGGGTGGCGGGATTCGAACCCGCGACAACAAGCACCCAAAGCTTGTGCACTACCAGGCTGTGCGACACCCCGATCGGGGCGGAGGTTAACCCGATTCCCTCCACGCGGCTACCAGCCTGAAATACCGGTGCGCGCCGGCGCGTAGGGAGGGCATGGGAGGCGCTGACATGACCACCGATCTGTGCGCCGAGCCGGCGCTCGAGCTGCCGTCCAGGGACCGTCTGCTCTCCGCTGCGCGCAGGCTCGGCTGGCTCGGGCTGGCGTCGTTCGGCGCCACCGTGGCCGCGCTGTTCGGGCTCGTGTGCTCGGTGGTCTTCGCGGTGGCGTCCCTCTTCGTGGGGGCGCTGGTGCTGGCCGTGGTCGCCGCCTGCGCCGTCGGCGTCGCGGTGTTGTGCGTCTTCGCCGCGGTGCTGCTCGTGGCCGCGGCGGCCCTCGCGCTCGTGCTCGCGGCGGTGGCCGGCGGGTTCGGGGTCGCGTTCGCGGCCATCGGCTACGCGCTCCGGGGCGGCCTCGCGATCTTCCGCCGCTTCGGCGAGACCCGCGCGCGCCGCACGGTGGCCAGACAGCTCGTGTGAGTCAGTCCAGGTCCAGCTCGGGGTAGTGCCGGAAGATCCCGTTCTCGTTGAAGGGGATGCGGCGGTCCGACTCGAGGTAGGCCTGGATGCCCGGGCGCTCGGCCACGCGGCCGTGGAGCGCGACCACGCGCGGGACGGCGCCCTCGACGCGGCGCATCGCCTTCGGGAACGCGTAGCGCAGCCCCTCGACGAGCTGGAAGAGCGAGAGGTCCACGTAGGTGCAGCGGTCCCCGACGAGCCAGTCGCTGGCCTCGTTGCGCTCGATGACGAGATCGAAGTAGCCGAGCCACTGCGGGAGGCGGTCGCTCAGGAACGCGGTCGCGGCCTTCTTCGCCTCGTCCTTCTGGTCCTCGTAGTACTTCGCGGTGCCGACCGGGTGGTGGGTGTCGTGCGCCTCGGCCACCACGTCCGCGATGGTGAGCTGGAGCTGGCGCACCGCCTCCTGGCCCTCTTCGTCTTCGGGGGCGAGCCCGACGCGGCGGCCGAGGAAGTCGCAGATCACCGCGGTCTGCGCGACCACCATGCCGCCGAGCTTGAGGATGGGCGGGGCGAAGGGGAGCAGGCCGGCCGCGCCGCCCTTCCGCATCTCGACGACCCGCTGCACGCCGCCGCCCGCCTCTTCGGGCATGCGCGCCACGTCGACGTAGGGCACCCCTGCGTCTTCGAGCACCAGGCGCACGAACTCGCCGCGCCCCTGGATGCTGGGCCAGTAGAAGAGCTCGAAGAGCTCGGTCTCCATCGTCTGCTCGCTCATCAGCGCGCGGATCTCGCAGACGGGAGGCCTCAGGTCAAATAACGCTCCCGAAGCGTGTTCAGCATGAGCGCGGCCGCGTTGGCGCGGTGGCTGATGGCGTTCTTCTCCGCCGCGCTCATCTCGGCCGTGGTGCGCGCGTGGCCGTGCGGCAAGAAGAGCGGGTCGTAGCCGAAGCCGCCCTGGCCCCGCCGCTCGCGGAGGATGGCGCCCTCGATGGTGCCGCGCGCGACGTGCTCGAAGCCGCGGTCGAGGTCGACGAAGGCGAGCGCGCAGACGAAGCGGCCCGTGCGCTGCGCGTCCGGCACGTCGGCCAGCTCCGCGAGCAGCTTGTCGTTGTTGGCCTCGTCGTCGCCGTGCACGCCCGCGTAGCGCGCGGAGTGGATGCCGGGCGCGAGGTCGAGCGCGTCGGCCTCGATGCCGCTGTCGTCCGCGAGGGTGGGCAGCCCCGCGTGCGCGGCCATCTCGCGCGCCTTCTTCAGCGCGTTCGCCTCGAAGGTGTCGCCGTCCTCGACCACGTCCGGGGCGTCGGGGAAGGCATCGAGGCCGACCAGCTCGAAGCCGGATCCGTCGAGCAGGCGCTGGAGCTCGCGCACCTTGCCCGCGTTCCGCGTCGCGACGAGGACCTTCATCCGGCCATCAGCTTCGAGAGATCGACCCCCGCCTTGGCGAGCGCCTCCTGCTGCTTGGCGATCAGGGTCGGGATGGCGCCGAGGCCGAGGTCCACGAGGCGGTCGAAGTCGGCCTTCGCGATGGGCGCGCCCTCCGCCGTGCCCTGCACCTCGACGATGCCCTGCTTGCCCGAGGCGACGACGTTGAGGTCCACCGCCGCGCCGCTGTCCTCGTCGTAGTTGAGATCCACGAGGTGCTTGTCGCCCACCATGCCCACGCTGATCGCGGCGACCTCCTCGCGGAGGATGCCCGGCTTGATGGAGCCCTTGTGGCGGAGGACGTCGAGCGCCATCGCGAGCGCGATGAAGCCGCCCGTGATCGACGCGGTGCGCGTCCCGCCGTCGGCGTCGATGACGTCGCAGTCCACGGTGATCATGCGCTCGCCGAGCTTGTCGAGGCGCACGCAGGCGCGCAGCGAGCGCGCGATGAGGCGCTGGATCTCCGACGAGCGGCCGTCGAGGTTGTTCCGGCTCCGCGAGCGGCGCTGGCGGTCGGGGTTGGCGCGCGGGTGCATCTCGTACTCCGCGGTGACCCAGCCGCGCCCCTTGTTCCGCATCCACGGCGGCACGGACTCCTCGACTGACGCGGCGATGAGCACGGTGGTGCCGCCGCACTTGTAGAGGACGCTGCCCTCCGGGAAGCGCTGGAAGCCGTGGATGACCGTGATGGGACGCGGGGCGTCGCTGCTCCGCCCGTCGGGGCGCGTGATGGACATGGGCGCGGCTGTAGCACATCTCGGGGGCGCGCCCCGCGACGCACGTCACTCCTCGCGCAGCGCGTGCTCGGTGGCGGGCATCTCCTCGAACGACTCGGGGAACCAGAGCGTGAAGACCGTCCCGCCTTCGGGCGCGTCCTCGCAGCGGATGGTGCCCCCGTGCGCGGCGACGATCTGCATCGTCAGGGGCAGGCCGAGCCCGGTGCCGCGCTCCTTCGTCGAGTAGAAGAGATCGAAGATGTGAGGCCGCTTGTCCGGGGGGATGCCCTCTCCCTGATCGGACACGCGGATCACCACGCCGCCGTCCATGGGCAGGCACTCGAGCTTCACCTCGCCGCCCTCGGGCATCGACTCGCGCGCGTTGCGCAGCAGGTTCAGCAGCGCTTGGCGGATCTGCGGCTCGTCGGCGGCCACGTCCGCCTGCTCCGCGTCCACCTCGACGCGCAGGGTGACGTTCGAGGTCTCGAACTCGCGCGCGACGAAGCGGCCGACCTCCTCGACGATGTCCGAGAGCCGCTCCGCCTCGAGCCGAGGCGCGGGCAGACGCGCGAGCCGGAGATACTCCTCGGTGACCCCTGTCAGCCGGTCGATCTCGCGCTGGATGGCGCGCAGCAACGCCCTCGGCTCGGCCCCCGCGCCCTCGAGCTCCTCCTCGAGCAGCTCCACGTTCAGGCCGATGCTCGAGAGCGGGTTGCGCACCTCGTGGGTCACGTGCGCGGCCATGCGCCCGATGGCGGCGAGGCGCTCGGTCTGGATGAGCCGCTGCTTGGTGCGCAGCTCCTCGGTCACGTCGTCCACCACCACGAGCACCGCGCGGCGCGGCCCCTCGGGCTCGTCGGTCCCGAACGGCGTCACGAGCACGTCGAGGAAGCGCAGCTCGTCCGGGGTCACCTGGAGCGGCGCGGCCACGAGCGACGCGCGCTCGCCGCCCTCGGCCACCGCCTCGATGGCCTCGGCGAGCCCGGGCAGGCGCTCGAGCAAGCCGGTCCGGGCCAGGGTCGCGTCGAGGTGCGCGCGATCGATGCCCACCACGGCCTTCGCGGCGCGGTTCGCGGAGCGCACGAGCCCGTCGGCCCCGACGACGACCACCCCCGCGCGGAGGCCGGCGACGATCTGCTCCTGCATGCGCTGGAGCTCGCGCAGGGTCTCCGCCGCGTCGCGCAGCTGCCGATCTCGCGCGCCGACCGCGTCGACCATGCGCTCGAACTCCGCCGCGAGCTGACCGATCTCGTCGTCGCGCGCGGGGGCGATCTTGCCCGTGAAGTCGCCTTGCGCGACCGCGACCACGCGCTTCTGCAGACGCGGGAGCGGCGCGAGCAGCCGCTGCGACCACCAGAGCACGATGAGCCCGAGGAAGAGCGCGGCCATGACGAGCCCCGCGACCACGTAGAGGAACTGGCGCTCCTGCTCGGCCGCGGTCCGGCTCGTCTGCGCGATGCGCCCCTGCACGGCTCCCCACGCGTCCCGCAGTCCGCGCGAGATCTGCTGCTCGTGCAGGCGGAGATCCTCGAGCACGCGCGCGGCCGCGTCCTCGTCGCCGCGCTCCAGCGCCTCGAAGAGCGCGTCGAAGCGCGACTCCCCCGACGCGTAGGCGGCGAGGATGGTCTGGAGATCGGCGCGCACCTCGGCGAGGTGGGCCGCGTCGTCGGGCGAGGGCTCGAGCAGCTCCGCCCGCTCCACGGCGCTGAGCGCGCGGTGCACGGTGGCGGGTCGCACGCGGCGCGCGGTCTCGAGCCAGGAGCGCGTGGCCGTCGGGTCGCGCTCGGTCAGCACGCGGTCGAGCAGGGTGCCGAAGACCGCCTGCGTCGCCTTCGCCTGACCGATGGTGAGCGCGAGCGGGAGGTAGCCCTCGTGCAGGAGGCGCAGCCGATCCGCGGTGCGCTGGTGCTGGTACAGGCTCGCCGCGCTCACCGCCCCGAAGGCCACCAGGACCAGGACGATGCTCAGGAAGATCCGCGTGGGGATCGTCAGCCGCGGCCTTCGCGCCATCATCCGTGATGCTAGAACGCTGCTTGCCCCTTGGCATGTTCCGGGCGGCTCACGGGGACAGCGCGGCGCGCGCCGCGTCCGCGAGCGAGGGATCGGCCTGCGTCGCCGCGGCGGCCGCCGCGCGGGCGTCTCGCATGCGGCGGAGCGCGACGAGGGCCCTGGCGCGGGTCAGGTGCACGGGCCCCGGCTGCTCGGGCTCGGCCGCGAGCGCGAGGTCGGCCTGCGTCAGCGCCTCGCGGTCCTCGTCCGCGCGCAGGAGCGCCTCGGCGTAGAGCCGCCGCGCCTCCGCGTTGAAGGGGTCGACGTAGACCGCGCGCAGCCCGTACTCGCGCACGCCGTCCCAGTCACCGCGCTCGGCCAGCGCCTGCATCAGCTCGAAGTTCCGCCCGGCGTTGTGCTGGTCGAGGTCGACGTAGGCCCGGAGCGCGCGCTGGCGCAGCTGCGGCTCGTTCATCTGCCCGGCGATCTCGTACAGCCCGTCCCACGCCTCTGGGCGGCCCGGATCGATGCGCGCCGCCGCCTCGAGCGCCTGCCGGGCGAGCCGCGCGTTGCGAAGGCCGAGGGCCACCCGCGCCTGGAGCAACCGCACCTCGTAGCCGTCGTGCCCGCTCTCGATGAGGATGCGCAGGTCACCGAGCGCGGTGCGCGGCTGGCGGCGCGCGATGGCGACGCGCGCGGCCACGAAGCGCGCGAGCGGCTGGGTCCGATCCCGCATCAGCGCCTCGCGGATCTCGGCCCGCGCCTCCTCGCCCTCGCCGTTGACGAGCAGCGCGGCGGCCAGCGCGGCGTGCGCCTCGGCCTCCTCGGGCTGCTGGGCCACGCGCCGACGCGCCGCCTCGACGTCGGTGTGCGCGCCGAAGTCGACCGCGAAGTCGTCGGCCCGCGCGACCAGCCGCTCCTGCGTGTGGCGCCGGAAGTCGGCGTCGAGCGTCTCGATGTCCACGCCGAGCGCGCGCTCGATCACCTGCTCCGTGGTCCGCCCCGCGCCCCACTCGCGCAGCATGCGCACCGTGCGCTCGAACCCGAAGCGCTCGGCGATGTACTTCACGAGCATCGAGCTCGCGTAGTACGCGACGGTGACGTCCTCGGCGTTGCGGGCGTGCGTGAAGGCGTGGTTCAGCTGGCGCAGCGGCGGCACGCGCCCCGACTGCAGCGCGAGCCAGAGCCGGTGGTCCTGCTCCCGCTGCCACTCCGGCCGCGCGATGATCGTCTCGTACTCCGCGAGCCCCTCGGTGAACCAGCGCGGCACGCGGTTCCGGCTGAGCTGGATGTGGAAGACGTGCGCGAGCTCGTGCGTGGTGATCTGCGCCCAGTTGAAGGGCCCCGCGCGCGGCGAGAGCGCCGTGACGACCTGGCCGAAGCAGACGCCCTGCACGCCCATGTTCGGCAGGCCGCTCGTGCGCACGCTGAAGTGCTGGTTGTCGGAGAACATCTCGACGTGCACGGGCGTCGTCGGCGTGAAGCCGTAGCGGCGGCGCATGTCGTCCCACGCGGCCCGGAGCACGCTGGTCGCGGTGGGGCCCATCACCGCGCGCTCCTCGCGGTGCATGCGCAGGACGAGCGGCCCCGCCTCCACCGTCTCGTAGTGGGGCTCGAGCACGTCCTCGAAGAGGTTGAGCAGGTTGTAGACGCGCACGTTGAAGCGGTCGCGCCGCCAGGCCTCCCGGAGCGCGGCGAGCCCCTCCTCCTCCTCGCCCATGCGCAGGAGGTTGATGCCCAGGGTGGCGTGCGCGAGCGCGTCGGTCGGGTCGATGCGCAGCGCCTCGCGCGCCATCTCGACGATCTGCGGGTAGCGGTGCTCCCAGTCCGCGTACTCGGCGATGATCGTGTAGAGCTCGCTGTAGCGAGGGTTCACGGCCAGCACCGCGCGCACCGCCTGCCGGTAGGCGCGCTCGTCGTCCTCCAGGAACCGGAGAGCGGCGCGCACGCTGAGCGCCTCGAGGTCGTTCGGATCGATGGCGAGCGCGCGCTCGAGGTGCTCCTCCGCCGCCTCGAGATCCATGTCCCGGATGGCGACCCCGGCCCGCGTGACGTGCACCATCGGGAGGTTCGGGTTCACGGCCGAGGCCCGCTCGAGCTCCTCCGCCGCGGCGACGAAGTCGAGCGACTGCTCGAGCTTGATCCGCGCCAGCAGCGCGCGCGCGACGGGGTGGTTCGGGTTCTGGGCGAGCGCCGCGCGCACGCTCTCCTCCGCGTGCCCCGTGTCGTAGTGAGACAAGAAGAGCTGCGCCCACTCGAGCTGCGTCTCCACCCGGGTCGGATCCGCGCGGGTCGACGCCTGGAACGCGTCGTTGGCGTCGTGAGGGCTGTCGAGCATGTGCGCGGCCATGGCCACGTAGGCCAGGCCCTCGGCGTCCCGGTCGCCGATGCTCTGGTCGTTGTAGGCCTGGACCAGCGCCATCAGCGGCAGCTGCGCCGCCTGCTCCTGACCGCGACGCATCAACAGCCGCCCGAGCATCACCCGGGCGCGGTGCGCGCTCGGCTCGCCGAGGACCAGCTCGAACGCGCGCTGCGCCTCGTCGAGCCTGCCGCGCGAAGCCTCCGCCTCGCCGAGCAGCGTGGCGGCCTCGACCCGAACCGCGCCGCGCTGCGCGAGCGGCCTCGCCAGCGCGGCGGCCTCCTCGTAGCGGCCCGTCGTGAGATACAGCCGCCCGAGCGCCACCGTGACCGCCGCCGCGTCTCGCCCCCGCCGCAGGCGCGTCAAGCCCTGCTCGGCCACCTCGTAATGGCCGCCACGCGACGCGGCCAGGCACGCCTCCAGATCACCGCAAGACGTCGGGGCGTCCTGCGCATGGGCGAGCAGAGGAGAGACGGTGAGCGCCGCGAGGAGCGGCCAGACGCGCGCATTCATCGGACGGAGTCTACAGCCCGTTGAAGAACCTCGCTCCTCGTCTCTCGGGCGGGACGACCCGCCTCTCGACCCGTGTCTCCTCGCAAATGCTGAAGCATTGCTCGTCGCCCCGAACCGAGAGTCGAGCCGTCGCGCTCCGAGATACTTCGGGCTCGGTACTTCAACGGGCTAGCGCCCTCTCCCGCCGTCGCCGCCGATTGTCGGGGTGTCCTCTCCGCGACGCTCGCCACGCCCCTGTCGGTGGGAACAGGTGTGGGTCTCGGGCGGTTCTTGGAGTACCGTGCACACCATGACCGAAGAGGCAGCGGACGACCCGAAGGCGGCCGCGTACGAGTCGTACGACGGCTTTCTCAAGGCGGCGATCAAGACCTACTGGGAGAAGGGAGGCGACCGGGCGAACTTCATCTCGCTCTTGCTCGCCTCGCGCGAAGCCTGGGAGGTGGCCTGGGGCGAGGTCCGGGCGCCCGGCACGGGCAAGAAGCTGCTCACCGGCGCGGCCGGCGCGGCGGCGGTCGTGGTGCTCCTGCGCGTGTTCCTGGGCGGCCCGATCGGCCTCGTGCTCACGGGCGCGTCCGTCGCGTCGCTCGGCGCGCTCTACGCGCGCAACCATCGGAAGATCTGGGCCCAGAAGACGCGCTACGAGTCGATCATCGGCCAGTACCGGATCAAGCATCAACAGGTCCGCACCAAGTACGTCGACGGCGCGCTGGACGATGACGAGCGCAAGCTGATGATCGACGGCCTGCTGCGCCGCTTCCTCGACGAGGTCGACGAGCCGCCGGAGCTGCCCGAGGCCGAGGTCGAGGCGGACGACGAGGAGGAGTGAGTGCCGCTCGGTGTGCTCACCTCGGGCGGTGACGCGCCCGGCATGAACGCCGCGGTCCGCGCCGTCGTGAAGGTGGCGGCGGGGCGCGGCGTGCACGTCGTCGGGGTCGAGCGTGGCTACCAGGGCCTCATCGATCATCGCTTCCGCGACCTGACCCGCGAGACGGCCAGCGGGCTGACGCCGACCCAGGAGGTCGAGGTCAGCGCGAACCTCGGCGGCAGCTTCCTCGGCAGCGCGCGGTGCAAGGCCTTCTACGAAGAGGCCGGCCGAGCGCAGGGCGCCGAGGCGCTGAACAAGCACCTCGACGGGCTCGTCGTGATCGGCGGCAACGGCTCGCTCACCGGCGCCCACGCCCTCGCCACCGAGCACGGCTGCAAGGTGGTCGGCATCCCCGCGTCCATCGACCACGACATCGGCTGCACCAACAGCGCCATCGGCGTCGACAGCGCGCTCAACACCATCGTCGAGGCGTGTGACCGCATCAGCGACACGGCCCGGGCCCATCGGCGCGCGTTCGTGGTCGAGGTGATGGGTCGGCAGAGCGGCTACCTCTGCATGGCGGGCGCGGTGGCGGCGGGCGCGGACGCGGCGCTCTTCCGCGAGCAGGGCCGGAGCGAAGAGGAGCTGGTGCGGGACGTGGCCGAGCTCATCCTGAAGAGCTTCGCCGGCGACCGCGACAAGCAGCGCGTCTTGATCCTCAAGGCGGAGGGCGTGGAGATCCCGTGCACCAAGCTCGTGCGCATGGCCACCGAGGCCTGCGGTGACGCGCTCGGGGACGTCTCGATCCGCGCGACGGTGCTGGGTCACCTGGTGCGCGGCGGCAGCCCGAGCTTCGCCGACCGCATGATCGCCAACCGCTTCGGGCACGCCGCGGTCAACGCGCTGCTGGGCGGCAAGACAGACGTGATGGCCGCGTGGCAGTCCCCCATCCCGGGCGGCGAGAAGACCGTCGACCACGGCGTCTCCCTGTTTCCGCTGGCGTTGGTGCTCGAGGAGACCCAGGCGATGCTCGCCGGCTCGAGCCCGGTGACCAAGGCGCGCGTGGCCCTGATGGAGAAGGCCGCGGGGGTCCTCGCCCTATGAGGCCGCCGAGCGCCCTGCTGGTGCTGTTCGCGCTGGGTTGTGGGCAGGGCGAGGAGCCGCGAAGCGCGCCGAGGAGCGCCGCGGAGAGCGCGCCCGCCGAGTCTCCCGAGTTCCGCCCCATCGCGGGCGGCGTCAGCTGGACGGCGGAGGAGCCGCTCGTCTACCGGCGGCCGCGTCACGAGCTGCGCTCGGCGGAGTACGAGGTCCGCGAGCACCCGCGCGCGCTCCTGACGGTGAGCTACTTCCCCCCGCGCGAGGGTGGGGGCGGCGACGTCCAGCAGAACCTCGATCGCTGGGCGGGGCAGTTCGAGGGCGGCGCGCCCGAGATCGCGCGTCGCGAGATCAACGACCTCCCCGTCGCCACCCTGGACGTCCGCGGCACCTTCATCGGCCGCCTGGGCAACGCGAGCCGCGCGGCCCGCGAGGACGGCTGGCGCATGCTCGGCGCGATCGTCGAAGGCGAGCGAGGCCTCGTCTTCTTCAAGCTCATCGGCCCCGAAGACGCCATCGACCTCGCCGAGCCCGCCTTCCAGCGCCTCGTCGACTCCATCCACCCCGAGTGAGCGCCCCCGCTCGGGGACATGCGCTCGGGGACAGGGGGACGGTGTTCGGTTGTAAAGTTGTGCTCGGAAACTTTGCATACCCGCAACACGGGTCGGCCAGGGATGTACGACGAACACCGACAGGATCGGGGCAGAAGTTAACAACCGAACACCGTCCCCTATCCCCCATTCGGGGACTCAGGCTCTCAGACCCAGCTGATCTTCTCGATCACCTGGGCCAGGTCGGTGTCCTTGTCGGTGACGACGTCTCCCGCGTCGTGGGTCTTCAGCGCGATCTCCACCGTGCTGTAGACGTTGCGGATCTCCGGGTGATGCCCACGCTGCTCGGCCTCGAAGGCGATGCGCGTGATGAAGGAGATGGCCTCCGGGAAGGCGCCGAACTGGTAGGTCTTCTTCAGCGCGTCGTCCTCGTGGGACCAGCCGGGCAGGGTCTTCAGGGCGGCCTGGATGGCCTCGTCGCTCGCGGGTTCGCTCATGCGCTCGAAGGTACGCGCCCTCGCGGCGAGCGACAAAGAGCCGCGCTACAAGCTGCGAACGAGCACGTTGCGGCCGACGCGCTCGAGCGACACCCGGTGGGCCTCCGCGATCGCGGCGAGCGCCTCGAGCGCAGGCACGCGCCGGAGCGAGACGGTCACCGTTCGCTCGAGGCCCTCGCCGAGCACGACGCCGTAGCCCGCCGCCTCCGCCACGAAGCGCAGCGCCTCCCCCAGCGGCGCGCGGTGCAGCTCCAGGTCGATCCGTGGGCCGCCGACCCAGCGCACGGGCGCGCTCGAGGCGATACGGGTCGTGCGGCGCGGGGTCCGAGCGAGCGCGCGGCTCTCGGCGCGACCCCCCGCTCCCTCCGACTCCCAGCGGACCAGGGCGTCGCTCACCCCGACCCGCGCAGGCGCGCTCGGGGTCGACGCGCAGCCCACCGTCAACACGAGCGCGAGCCAGGGACGCATGCGCTCAGACTACTCTCAGAGGGCGCGACGCGCCTTGATCTCCAGGTACCGGTTCACGGTCGCCACCGCGAGCTCTCCTGGCGGCGCCTCCACCAGCGCGACGCCGCTCTTGCGCAGGTGCGCCTTCACCGCCTCGCGCTCCTGGAGCAGATCCGCCGCCGCGGCTCGGTGATAGGCGCCGCGCGCGTCGTCCACGGGCGCGTCGGCGAGCGTCTCCGCCACCGGGTCGTGCATCGTCACGCAGACCGGCAGGTGGCGCCGACGCAGGAGCGCCGCGTGCTCGGCGAGCGGCATCGCGTGCGCCTCGTCGAGGAGATCGGAGAACATCACGAGGAGCGCGCGCTTGCGGGCCCGCACCTGCACGAACTCCACGAGGCGGCGAAAGTCCACGAAGGTGTCCTCCGCCTCGGTCGCGTACAGCGCGTCGAGGATCTTGCGGTACTGCCCCGGCCCCCTCCCCGGCTGCACGAACTGATGCACGTGATCGCCGAAGACCACGAGCCCCACGCGGTCTCCCTTGCGGAGCGCCACCCAGCTGAGGAGGAGCGCGGCGTTGATCGCGTGGTCGAGCTTGGTGATCGCGCCGAGCTTCGTCGCCATCATGCGCCCGGCGTCCAGCGCGATGAGCACGATCTGCGAGCGCTCCTGCTCGAACACCCGGGTCACCGGCCGCTGTCTCTTCGCGGTCGACTTCCAGTCGAGGTCCCGGTAGGCGTCGCCGCTGACGTATTCGCGCAGCTGCTCGAACTCGCCGCCGCCGCCGCTGGCCCGGATGCTCCGGAACCCGACGCTCGCGAGGTCGCCGAGCCGCGCCGCCAGCTCGTAGCGGCGCGGACCGAGCACGTTGGGGAACACGCGCGCCGCCTCCGTCGCCTCCACGCTCACGATCGACGCGCCCAGCTTCGCCCCGCCCTCGAGCTTCAGGTGCAGCCGACCGAACTCGAACTTGCCGCGCTTCGGCGGCACGACGACGTAGCTCAGCTCGCGCCGCGCGTACGGCGGGAGCTCCACGCTCAGCTCGTCCGGCTTCGCCTCCCACCCGGGCGGGAGGTCGTCGCGCACGGTCACCTTCATGGTGCGGCGCGTCGGGTTGTGGAGGCGCACCCGGATGGTGTTCTCCACGCCGACCACCAGCCGTGAGTCCATGCGCCGCTCGACCGCGGGCGCGTCCTTCGCGAGCCCCCGCGCCTCGAGCGCCGCGATGCCGAGCAAGACCACGTCGTACGCGACGGCGGCGCCGAGCCCGAGCCCCGTGCCCATGTCCGCCGCCGCCAGCGGCAGCCCGCCGAGCGCGAACGGCACCAGCCGCGACCCCGGGACGATCTTGGCCGTCCGCGCCTCGGGTGGCGCGTCGTCCTCCTCGCTCAACGCGGGCCCCCGCTCAACGCGGAACCTCGACCGTCGTCGAGACGCGGTCCATCACCTCTTCGGGCCCGAGCCCGTCCAGCTCGACCTCGGGCGCGAGCACGAGGCGGTGGCAGATCACCGGGTGGAGCGCGCGCTGCACGTCGTCGGGCGTGACGAACATGCGCCCGTCCAGCGCCGCGAACCAGCGCGAGGCGACCATCAAGTGCACGCCCGCGCGCGGCCCCGCGCCGAGCAGGATCATCGGCGTCTCACGTGTCGCGCGCATCAGCGAGAGAATGTACTGACGCACGCCGTCTTCCACCGTGACGTCACCCGCGAGGCGCCGCACCAGCGCCAGCTGCTCCCGGTCGGCCACGGGCACGATGCCCGCCTGCTCCACGTCGACCGAGCCCACCCCGATGCTGGCCTGCGCGAGGATCCGATCCTCCTCGTCCGCGGTCGGGTAGCCGACCTGGATCTTCACCAGGAAGCGGTCGAGCTGCGCCTCCGGGAGCGGGTAGGTCCCCTCCTGCTCCACCGGGTTCTGCGTGGCGAACACCGTGAAGTCTCCGCTGAGCGCGTGGCGCTTGCCGTCGATGGAGACCTGTCGCTCCTGCATCGCCTCGAGGAGCGCGCTCTGCGTCTTCGCGGGGGCCCGGTTGATCTCGTCCGAGAGCAACAGCTCCGTGAAGATGGGCCCCTTCGTCAGCCGGAAGCTGCCTTGCTTGAAGTCGAAGACGTTGGTGCCGAGGATGTCGCTCGGCATCAGATCGGGCGTGAACTGCACGCGGCCGAACTCGAGATCGAGGGCCGCGGCGAGCGTCCGCACCATCAGCGTCTTCGCCGTGCCCGGCACGCCCTCGAGGAGCACGTGCCCCTGGGCGAGGAGCGCCACGAGCATCGTCTCGATCGTCTCCTCCTGGCCGACGATCACCTTCCCCACCTCGCCGAAGAGGGCGTCGCGGAGGGTCCTGAGCTCCTGAATCTGCTCCATGAATGCCGGCCGGTTCTACAGAGCGTGGGCGTGCTTGTCTACGAGATCGCCCTGGCGAGCTCGGCGTCGAGCCGCTCGGTGAAGCGCGGGAGCCCGTGAGACGCGGCCTCCGACTCGAGCGTGGCGATGGCCCGGACCGCCTCCGCCGCCTCCTTGCGCTTCCGCGCCTCGAGGGTGTCGGCGAGCGGCGCCGCCCCCTTCGCGTCCACGTGGTGATGGGCGGCGATGCGCTCGAGCGCGCGGCGAACGAGGATGCCCGCCGCGCCCACGGGGTCCTTGGCCTTCGCGTAGAGCGTCCCGACGCCTTCGACGTAGCTCGCCGTCCCCGCGGGCTCGGGCGGCGCCGGGTCCCGGGGGCTCCCGAAGCGCGCGCCGAAGCGCCAGACGACGAAGAGGACGAGCAAGAGCAGCTGCACGATGAACGCGCCGAGGCCCGCCTGGCGCAGGTAGCGCATCATGCCGCGGTGCTGTCCGATCCCGAGGTGATACTCGTCGAAGAGCACCGGACCGCCGCCGGCGTGCTCGCGCACCAGCCGCGCGAAGAGCAGCCCGCCGTTCTGCTGCGACAGATCGCGGTTCTGGAACATGCTCGCCGAGCCGAGCGCGATCACCGCGCCCTCGCCCACGTCGACGCGCACCCCGACCGGCTCTCCCTCGGGACCGTCGAGCCGGAGGAGCGTGTGGTGCGAGCGGCTCTCGTCGAAGCGAACCCCTCGAGGCTGCCGCAGGCCAACCCACGGGAGCCCGATCACCGGCTCTCCCGCCGGCCACGCGCCGTGGGCCATCGGGATGTCTCCGTCGTCGACGACCTCGTCGTAGGCCCGCTCGGGCTCCTCGCGCAGCATGCCCGGCAGGTCCTCGAGCTGCGGCTCGTCGTCGCCGTCGGACTCCTTGCGCGGCCCGCCCTCGCGCTCCTCGAGCATGCGAATCAGACCGCTCGAGCGCTCACAGCCGCCGTCGATCGCGACGCCGAAGTCCGAGCGACGCACGTAGTCCGGCGCGCCGGCCACGAGCAGCACGCCGCCCGCCTCGATCCAGGCCTTCAGGTTCTCGCGCTCGAGGCGACCCACGTCGCGGCGCATCCACGTCTCACACGCGCCGAGCGCGACGAGCATGCCGCCGCCCTCCGGCAGCCGGCCGAGGTCCTCGGCCCAGCGCTGGGGCCGCGCCCCGATCTGCTCGGCCAGCAGGTAGAGCCCGCGGGTGCCCTCCGGACCCGAGCCGTAGGTGCTGTAGGCCGCGACGTACCTCCCGCGCGCGCTCACCCGCTGGCACATCACGCCGGAGAGACCGAGGCCCAGGATCACCGCGGTCGCGATCGCGGCGCGTCTGGCGAGGCGCCTCACGCCGCCCGCTCCTGCGCGCGCCGCACGATGTCCGTGGCGAGCTCGCGGCACCTCGCGTAGTCGTCTTCGGTGGTCGGCTCGTTGCCATACCACTTGTGATCGAACAGCCTCGTGAACTCGTGGAACGCGGTCCGCAGGTCGCCCCGCGGCATCTGCCGCAGGTACTGCCAGTTGGTCAGGTGCGGATCGAAGGCGATGAGCCGGCGCCGGTCGAGCGAGACGAGCGTGGCGAGATAGAGGGAGCGGAGCGCGGCCCGGTAGGCGCCGTCGGCCGCCAGCTGCGCGGCCTCGTCGAGGAACGAGCCCG
>SHBB01000113.1 GCA_004213565.1 Sandaracinaceae bacterium | reverse complement strand
CGAGCGCCGCCTGGAGACCGACGGGCTGGTGCACGAGCGCGTCTCCCTCAGCCCGGACACCGCGTCGGAGCCGCTCGCGCGGTACGTCTATCGGTTCGCCTCCTCGCTGCTCTCCTCGGTGAAGGGCAAGGACAAGGAGCGCATCGCCAAGCAGGTGGAGCTGACCAACCAGTTCCTCCAGTGGCTCTCGGGCCCCGACGGCGCGGCCGAGGAGGACCAGGTCACGGCCGAGCGGCTCCTGCAGGTGCACCGCCAGGGCGACGCGCGCCTGGGGACCGGGCAGGTGCAGCGGCCCTCCATCCCGCTCCGGCACAGCGACCTCATCGTCAACGGCCCGAAGGACCTGCGCGTGGGCCGCGAGATCCAGCACGAGCTCGCCTCGGCCGACCGGGTCGACGTGCTGGTCTCCTTCGTGAAGTGGAGCGGCTTCGTCGAGCTGCGCGACGCCCTGCGCGCGTTCAGCGACCGACACGGCGGCGCGCCCCCGCTCCGCGTGCTGACCACCACCTACATGGGCGCCACCGACCACGAGGCGCTCGACGCGCTCATCGAGCTCGGCGCCGACGTCCGCGTGAACTACGACACCCGGCGCACGCGCCTCCACGCCAAGGCCTGGCTCTTCCACCGCGAGACCGGCTTCTCCACCGGCGTCATCGGCTCGTCCAACCTTTCCTACGCCGCGCTCCGCGACGGCTGCGAGTGGAACGTCCGCCTCTCCAACGTCGACAACCCCGCCATCCTCAAGAAGTTCGAGGCCACCTTCGAGCAGTACTGGGACGAGGCCGCGTTCGAGCCCTACGACCGCGAGCGCTTCATCAAAGTGCTCGCCGCGCGCCGCAGCTCCCAGCTCGACGCGCTCGCCGCGGTCGTCCGCCTGCACCCCTACCCGCACCAGACCGCCGTGCTCCAGGCGCTCGAGGCGGAGCGGCTCAACGGCCACAACAAGAACCTCGTCGTCGCGGCGACGGGCACGGGCAAGACCGTGATGGCCGCGCTCGACTACAAGGCCCTGTGCAAGCGGCTCGGCGGCCGCCCCAGCCTGCTGTTCGTCGCGCACCGCCGCGAGATCCTCACCAAGAGCCAGGCGACCTATCGCGCCGCCCTGGGCGACGGGAACTTCGGCGAGCTGCTCACCGGCAGCGACAAGCCGCTCGTCGGCCGCCACGTCTTCGCGAGCATCCAGTCCCTGCACGGCCGCCGCCTCGAGGACCTCGCGCCCGACGCCTACGACGTGGTCGTCGTCGACGAGTTCCACCACTCCGAGGCGGCCACCTACACCGCGCTGCTCAACCACCTCGACCCGAGGATCCTCCTCGGCCTCACCGCCACCCCGGAGCGCACCGACGGCCAGTCCATCCTCCACTGGTTCGGCCACCGCGTCGCGGCCGAGTCGCGCCTCTGGGACGCGCTCGACCAGGGCCTGCTCGTGCCCTTCCAGTACTTCGGCGTCGACGACAAGACCGACCTGAGCCAGGTCGACTTCCGGGCCGGCCGCTACAGCGTCGCCTCCCTCGAGAAGGTCTACACCGCCGACGAGCACCGCGCGCGCCACGTCCTGCGCGCCCTGTCCGAGCGCGTGCGCAACCCCGCGGAGATGCGCGCCCTCGGCTTCTGCGTCTCGGTCAAGCACGCCGCCTTCATGGCCGCCTTCTTCAACCGGCACGGCCTCCCCGCCGTCAGCGTGACCGGAGACACCCCCACCGCCGCGCGCGAGGCGGCCGTGAAGCAGCTCGCGGCCGGCGAGCTCTGCGCCATCTTCACCGTCGACGTCTTCAACGAGGGCGTCGACATCCCGTCGGTCGACACCGTGCTCTTCCTGCGCCCGACCGAGAGCGCCACCCTCTACCTCCAGCAGCTCGGCCGCGGCCTCCGCCTCCACGAAGACAAGAGCTGCCTGACCGTGCTCGACTTCATCGGCCGCGCGAACCGGAGCTTCCGCTTCGACCGCCGCTTCCGCGCCCTGATGGGCGGCGGCACCCGCGCCGAGGTGAGCAAGGCCGTAGAGGACGGCTTCCCGCGCCTCCCGTCTGGCTGCTCCATCCAGCTCGAGGAGGAGGCCCAGCGCTCCGTGCTCGAGAACATCAAGCGCACCCTCTCGAACTGGAGCGCCCTCGCGGAGGACCTCGTCGAGGACTGGCCGCTCGCCACCTTCCTCGAGCGCGCCGACGTCGACCTGCGCGAGCTCTACCTGACCCGCCGCTCCTTCTCGCAGCTGCGCCAGCAGCGCGGCTTCGTCCAAGACGTCGCCGACAACGCCATTACCCGCGCGCTCCCGCGGACCGTGCACGTGGACGACGAGGACCGCCTCTCCCACTGGCGCTGGTGGCTCGACCAGGCGCGCCCGCCCAAGCCCGACCCGACCGACCCGAGGCAGGTCATGTTCTTCGCCCTGCTCGGCCAGTCGCGCCGCAAGCTCGACGAGCTGGGCGACTTCTTCGACGAGCTCTGGTCCGACCCCGTCCTGATGAGCGAGCTGCGCCAGCTCTTCGCGCTGCTGGACGACCGCCGCCGCAAGCCCACCTACGTCCTGCCCGGCCTCCCGTTCCAGGTCCACGCCACCTACAGCCGCGACGAGGTCAGCGCCGGCCTCGTCGAGGTGCGCAAGGGCAAGCTCCTGCGCACCCAGGGCGGCGTCTTCAAGTGCGACCGCCACCGCTGCGACGTCCTCTTCGTCACGCTCGAGAAGGACGAGAAGGACTTCACCCCGACCACGCTCTACAACGACTACCCCATGTCCCAGCGCCGCTTCCACTGGGAGAGCCAGGGCAACACCCGGCTGGAGTCATCGACCGGCCAGCGCTACCGGAACCCGCCCGACGGCTGGCGCATCCTGCTGTTCGCGCGGCAGGCGAAGAAGGACGAGCGTGGGGAGACCATGCCGTACCTCTTCTTGGGGCCGGTGCGCTGCGTGTCCGCGACGGGAGAGCGGCCGATCCAGATCGTGTGGGAGCTGGAGCGGGAGATGCCGGCGGCGTGGTTCAACGAGGTGAAGATTGCCGCGGCGTGAACTGCCGTCACACCCGACCGGCTCGCAATACACAGAGGAATTGATGACATGGAGAAGAGCGAAAATTCGGATGCCGCACTGACACCTGACCAGGCCTTTCTTGCCCAGGAAGTGTTCCCTGACGCCGCGCAGGCATTCTCCTTTTACCGCGAAGAGCTCGCCCTCCACATCGACGAATGCGACATTGTCGTTGACACGAATGTTCTACTGCTCCCCTACAGGGCCGGCCCCGGTAGCCTCGCTGAGATTGGCAAGGTCTTTTCTGTCCTCCGGGACGCGGGAAGGCTGTTCGTCCCGGGACAAGTCGCGCGTGAGTTTGCGCGAAATCAACCCAAGAGACTGGGAGAGTTGTTCGCTGCACTGCTGCAACAGTCCTCGCAAGCCAGTGCGCCGAAGTTGAAGAAGTACCCATTGCTGGAGAGCACTCCGGAGTACCAGCGCCTCCTTGACGCAGCGGAGATGTTGAGAGAGGCGAAGAACGCCTATACGGCGGCCACAGGCGAGATGACTGAGGTCATCAGACGCTGGGGCGGCAATGACCCCGTGAGCGAGGTCTTTCGATCTCTCTTTACCGCCGCAACGGTGCGCGACATCCAGCCCACCGATCAGGCTACCTTGGATGAGATGAGGCGGAGGTACAAGCTCAAGATTCCGCCCGGATACAAGGACAGTCCCAAGCCGGACGGTGGGATCGGAGACTACATCATCTGGCTTACTATATTGGCCATCGGCAAGGACCGTAAGAAGCCAGTAGTCTTCGTCACAGGTGAAGAGAAGAACGATTGGCACGAACGCGCCGCCAACGTCTGCCTCGTGCCCCGGTATGAGCTTGTGGATGAATTTCGGCGGGCGTCTAATGGACACGCGTTCTACATCATCCAGTTGAGCGAGTTGCTCACTCTTCTCAAGGCCGAGGATAAGACAGTCGCGGAAGTCAGGAAGGAGGAGGAACGCGAACGCGAAGCTATCGAGGAGCAGCTCACTTGCCCAGAGTGCGGCGATCCTGTTTTGTGGCGGATCCGTCGCATCCTCGGGTCGAGCGCTCGCCCCCGATGTGGATCGTGCGGCGGCGTCTTCCACGCGCATCGTACGAGCGGCGGCGTCATTGTGCGCCGGCCAGGAGAGCGCATCGCACGGCGGGAGGGATACGGATTTGAGGAGGTAACTGTCCGTTGTCCAACTGTCCACTGCGGCGCCAAGGTGACCTGCGAGATTGGTCTCAACCTCTCGGACAGCGCGCACGCAACGTGCGCGGAGTGTGGGCTTCGGTTCCATGCGCACCGCAGCCGGGACGGGTCTGTGTTCGGCAGTTTGCCTGGTCGACGACACGGTGAAGCGATCTCTGAGGACGATGATGCCTAGGAGCCCGCTAGGCGCCGAGGAAGCGATTTGCTGGCGTGGCGGCGGTGGGGCCGGGCAGGTCAGCCGGCGTCACCTACTACAGTGCCGCAAGAATAGATGCTCACGATGCCACTCCAGGGCGGCCTTGTGCGGTCGTGTGGCGTCCTGTGCCGGGAGCCTAAGCTTCTTCCCACGGAGTTGTTGAATAGCGGCTAGGTCCGTGGTGTCGTCACCCTCCGGCTCAAGGACGATCGCTCGTTCGCCCTCGTCCACCGACCAGAATCCTTCATCAAACGCCCAATGGTGCGTGCGGCACAGCGTGATCACGTTGCGAAGATCATCGGCACCGCTCGCGCGGACCGGCACGATGTGGGCGGCGGTCGCCTCTATCGTGTGGTGGTAGCGGAGGCGCAGATCGCACAGCGCGCACCGGTAGTCGTAGAGTGGGAGGATCTCCAGACGAAGCGCTGTGTCGCGGGCGTACCGAGTCTGTTCAGACAGGTGGACCTCAGGATGCTCGCGGAAGAGGCGGAAGGGACGGTCTACGGCCTCCCGAAGTCCGGCCAACTCCGACCGTATCGCGGGCCACGCGGGGTGGTGCGCCGCGACGAGCCGCAGGCCGGCCTCGGGATCTGCCCCGAGCGTGACCCAGCGATAGATCTCCTCGCGAACGCCCGCGCGGCCGACCGGTGTAACCAGATGGTCAGCCAGCTCGGAACGAAAGCGCGCCGCGTCGGCGATGCGCCGCAGCCCGCCACGACTCTTTGCGCGCTTGCCCGGCTCTACGAGAGCTCCTGCCCTGGTCAGATGCCAGACAGGCGACCGGCCCCGGGCGTGGGTCGCGAGGTGGAAGAACGGCTGCCAGCACTTCCCGGCACCTCTGGGTTCTCCAGCCCTCGCCAATAGCTCGTCGAAGCTCGCCTCCAGGCGCTCGTCGAAGAGGACGGTGAGCGGCGACGCCTGTCCGCGGTCAATCGCGTCGAGGACCACCAGCAGCAGCGCTGGCTTGTAGAGCGGGTGCGACAGGGACTCGCTGCGCAGCGCTCGAATCCAGGGCTCCGGAGTGTAGTGCGCGCTCATCGCCCTCAGTTTACCGGGCTAGGGTGCGGAGGCTGTTGAAGTGGCGGGGCATAGGGCGCCGAGCTTGTGTCTACAGGGGCTGCACGACTCGACGTAGCGGCAGTCGTTCTCCGCGTCGCGCCGGTTGGACACGCTCATGAACAGATAGAGGGCCTGCTGGACTAGCCGCGGGTTGTATTCAGCCGCGCCGCCCTCGCCCTCGATGGGAATCCGCTTCGACAGTCGCCGGATGAACTGCGCCCGGGCCTCGTAGGTCCAGGGCCCCTCGTATCCAGAAGCGCGAAGGAAGAGGTCGACGTTGCTGTCGACCACCACGTAGCGGCTCCAGTCGACCCCCTCCGACCACGGCGCCAGGCCCGGCGAGAGCTGCGGGTTGGAGATGACGGAGAGGAACATCGACGCGATCTTCTCGCTCACTCGCCACGCGCCCATCAGGCGGCGCTGCAGCAGCGACGCGCGCTCCGCCGGGTCTTGAGTCTCGGCGAGGACCTGAGCGCGCAGCGACGACAGGTCGGACGCCCCCGCGTCTCGGATGTTGAGCGCGGCGGAGGTCGGGACCTTCCCGAAGTGACCGTAGCGCTTCAGCAAGACGGTCTGACGCTTCAGGTGGCACGCGAGCTCTGGACGCTCTGCGCAGATGCCCAGCTTCGTCGTGGGGTGCTTCGTGAGGTCGCAGTCCCGAATGAGCGCCTCGTTGGAGGCGAGGTGTGGGCACGGGCTGCCCTCCGCCAGGTCGAGGAGCGTCCGGGCGCTGGACAGCTCCCGGGCGTCCTCAGCCCCGATCCCGCGGAGCACTCGCATGATCTGGGCGTCAGAGCGACGCTGGAACATGGTCGTCATGAAGAGGACGCGGAAGAGCGCGTCGGGGTCACCGGCCGCGAGCGCCTCGCGGCTCACGGCGAAGTGCCCGACGCGCGCCGGGTCACAGAACATCGCCGCGGCCCCAACGTCGGAGGGGCGGCCGTGATGGACCTCGAGGTACCAGCGCGTGATCAGTCGCGCGAGCCGGTACTGCTTGCGGGTCGGAGCGGGCGGCGCCTGGCGCGCCATCTCACTTGCCTTTGAGGCGCTTGTAGTGAGGCTCGGTCATCGTGAGTATGTAGGGCGCGTACTGCTGGTTACGGAAGTAGCCCTCGTGCTTCTGAAGCTGCTGAAGCTGGTTCTCTAGATTCTGGGCGTCTCGCCCCGAGGTCGTGCCCAGCAGCGTTCGGACGACCGACTTTCGGTGCTCGGAGCTCTGGTTCAGCAGAAGCAGCTGGGTCGCGAGGTTACCCGAGAGGCTGTCCGGGACGTCTCCAGGGAACTGCGTGCCGATCGCGATGCCGATGCCGAAGGCGCGCCCCTCCCGCGCGAGCTCGTGGAGGCGCTCAGAGTCCGCGACCCGCCAAGCCTCGTCGAACACAAGCAGTCGGCGGAACTGGCGTGGCTGCTCTCCGCGCAGCGCGTAGCCATGAAGTCGAACGATGAAGAACTCCGACAGGGCCTGCTTGATCTGGTCGTTGGGTAGGCCGTTCAGGAGGAGCACTACCTTCCGCTGAAGGAGGTCCTCAAACGACACCTCGGCCTCTTGAGTCGTGGGGAACAGGCCTAGGTCGAAGAGAGGATCCAGGCGGTTCAGGAGGTTCTCGTTCTTGTCGTCCTCTTGGAGCTTCTCGACGACGTCGTCGAACGAGGGCGCGTCGGGCGCCTCGGCGACGTCGATCCACTTCCTGACCTTGATGCCCCGCTCCGTGTATACCGCCTGCATCGCCTTCCGAAGGCGAGCCTCCATCTGCACACCCAGACCGAACACTCGCCCAAGAATCCCGGCGATCTCGTGAATCTGGCGGATAGGCTGCACCTTGCCGCTGGCGTCGGGGATGAGCTCCAGGGGGTTGAACGGGAGGCCCTGCCGGTTGACGTCGTAGACCTCGAGGCCGACCGCATCGGCGTACGCCTTCTCGGCGTAGTCGTTCTTGTAGTCGAACGCGCAGATCGGGAAGTTCGCCTTCGCTACCTCGTGGATGAAGGCCCTCAGGATCTGGGTCTTCCCCGCGCCCGAGTCACCTGTCACCAAGAGCCCAAAGTTATTGAGCGACCGCTCTGGCTCATGCGGGTCCCAGTACACCTCTGTGCCCGTGGGGCTCTCTCCCACCAGGATTCGGAGACGATCGGAGGTGGCGTCGCCGGAGGGTGCCGCGTCGCGCTTGGGCGCGGGAGGCGCCTCTGAGGTCCGCTTGGTCTTCGCTGGCTTGGCCTCGACGGCTGCGGGCGCAGCAGCTGGCGGCGGGGGGGCGGCGGAGGTGTCCGGGGTCCGAGCCGCCGGCCCTCCAATCGCGCGCCGCTCGCCCGTCTCCACCAACTCCACGAGGCCCACGAGATTGCCCTCCGATGATCGGTGGTACTCCGGCGCAGCGGGCGACTGCTCTTCCCCCCCGGCGTCGATCTTCACCGTGAAGATGAGGCCGGAGCTCTCGGATGGCCCCGTCTTGAACAGCTCGTCCAGCACGTTCACAAACTGTCGGCGTTCGCCCGCTTGGTACTGCCGAGAGGCGACCGCGCGGTAGAGCTGGTCGCGCAGGATGTCGCGGCGCGCGGCGGCGACGGGCGAGCCGCCGACCCCCAGCACGCGGCGCAGGATGTCCAAGGTCTGATCGACCTGCGTGACCGCCTTGCCTTCGATGGTCTTCTTGCGAACGGTCACCGCGCTGGACGGATCGTCGTGTGTCTTCACCTCGATCGCCTCGAGCAGCGGCCCTCCCTCGGCCGATCGGATAGCGATCAGATCCCCGTGCCGGTCGTCGGGCCCGGCGCCGAGAATCCAGCGTCGGCTCACGGGGTCGTCCAGTGACACGATGAGCGCGTTGGGGTGCTGGCGCAGGTACCAGCGGACGGCTGACAGGGTACCGATCACGCCCTTCGCGAAGCGAGGCTCCGCCAATGACACGTTCGGCTTCGGCCGCAGGAGGGCGAGGATCGCCTCTCCGCTCAGCTCGAACAGCTCTCGGACGGTGGTCTTGACCCGCTCTTCGGTCGGCGGCAGACCCGCCAATCGCATGGCGTCTCGTATCAAGCCATCCACCGTCTCCGGGTGACCTGTGACCGTCACGATGTCCCGCCCGGCGTCCTGACGCCAGTCTAGGCGCTCGGCGCCCGCGATCCGGAACGTAGGCTCGATCCCTTGGTCGACCACGGAGAGCCACACGGTGTTCTGAGTGATGCGCTCCAAGTCGCGCCTGCTCTGACTCGCGCCCGACCTGCGCCCGAGGATATCCGACGTCGGCATGTCAATCGTCCTGCAGAACAGATCGTGGTAGGCGCTGAAGAGCGGGACGTCGCCCGAGATCACGACGTCAATGCGGTCGTCGAACGCGTCGTAGTGATAGGAGCGCGGCAGGGTGAGCGGCGACAGCGGCGGGGGCCGAAGGCCCAACCGCACGACGTGAGCCTCTCCGGGATCGAAGACCGCGGTCAGGTGGGAAGGGTTGGCTTCAAGGTAGTCGGCCACCGCGTTGAGCGACTTGAGGTTGGGGCGCACCGTGAGTGAGCCCCCGGCGTCCACCAGGTCCTTCGCGATAGTGGCGAGCTTCTGGTCCTCCTCGTCAGTGGCTTCTGGCGCCGGCCGTGTTCGGAGCACGGCGGCGTGCAGCGGCACCAGGTACTCGTCGTCGACCACGCTCTCGAGTGAGACCAGCTTCTCCAGCGTGCCGGCGACGGAGGGCGGGTCGACGAGGGTCACGCGCAGCCCAATCGCCGCGTGCGGCATCAGGCGCATGAGCCGTTGCGCCAGCTCGGCCAGCGCTGTCACGCGGAACTTCCCCCCGTGACGACCGTGAGGATCGGCGAACATGGGCAACGCACCGAAGCTGCCGGCGCTGGTGAGCGTGTGGGCGTGAGAGACCTCGCCGTTGCTCACCGCGTACGGACTCAAGACCACGTGCGGGGCGCTCGTGTGAGGGTCCGCGATCACGGCCTTCAGCGCGTCCTCTCCGATCTCCTTGAGGTCCTCGAGGTGCCCCTGAAAGATGTCGAGTAGGGCGTGAACCCTCCAGAGGTGGAAGGGATGAGTGGGCGCGGCGACGGCCTGCCACTCATCCCCCAGCTGGACGAACACCAGGTCGAGGCTCAGCATCCGAGCCACGAGGCGGCGCCCGGGCTCCACCGAGCCGCTGTCGATGAGCCGCTGCGCCGCGTCCTTCACCGCGGCCAGCGCGTCACCGTAGGCGGCGAGCATGGCGGAGGTGTCGTCCTTCAGACCCGCGTCCCCCGCCAGGGCGAGTAGCGGGTGATCGATGAGAGCCTGCTGCGAGCGCAGCAGCTTCGCTCTCGCGTCCGCGTAGCGGTCCACCGCCTCCAGGGCGTCGGGTGTGATGAGCCCCACGTCAACGCCCTTCGCGAGCATCCCGCGGACGTGGTCGTCATCTCTGATCGAGAACTTCACGAGCGGCGCGTCACCGGCGGCGACCATCTTCGTGGCGCTCACGAAGTCCTGGGCGTCGGGCACGAGCACGAGCCCGCCCCAAGTCTCCTCATCCAAGAGAGAGGCGAAGAGGGAGGTGCTCTGCGCGGTACCCTCCCGCGGCTGAGGCTCGATGGTCCGTTGCCCCACGGAGACCTCGCTGACGTCAATCGAGCCTTCGTCGTCGGGCTCGATGGCGTGGGCGAAGCGCTCCGCGGCGGCCTTGGCTCCCCGCGCGCCGTTCAGCAGGAGGTCCACGGCCAGCTGATCACCCTCGACGCGCTCCTTGCCGGGCGCGGAGTCTGTGTCTCCATCGTCGTCCTCGCGGTCCTTCTTCGGCTTCGTCTTGAGCACCGACCGCACCGCGTCAACGCTGAGCCCCTTCAGGTCGCCTCGCGACCGCGTCGCGGCGAACCTCAGCACCGCTTGGGCTATCGACTGTTGCTCTGGGTCACCCTCCTCAGACAGCTCAATTAGCCGCTCCCGGTTCTTGTCACTCAGCTCCTCTAGCGTGCGAACAAGCTTCAGGTTCGAGCGGATCGCGCTCTGCGCGGCGCTGAGACCCTTGGCCGACGTCAGCTGGTTCGATCGGAGCAAACCGAGTTGGTGCACCTCCGTCTGCTCTAGCTCCATGAGGGAGGCGGGGCGGTGAGCGTGGGGCGCGACCTCGGCCGCGAACGCCAGCAGGCTCGTCGTAGGGATGTCTCGCGTCCGCTTCGCGAGCGCCTCCCAGAAGTAGCGGCGCGCCGGCTGCTCTAGCCACGCGCTCGCCTCCTCAGCTGCCGCACTTCGCACGTCTCGCACCGAGATGGAGGGGACCGCCGTGCGAAGCGAGTTCAACTTGGACGCGGGTCCCAGCACGAGGGTGATCGTGCAGGCCCCCTCCCTCGCCTCCTTGTCGTTCCTCCATTGGTTGGCGACTAGCTCGTCAGTCGTGAGCTGGAGCCGCTTGTCGCCCTTTGGCTTCCCGTTGTTGCCACCCAGGAGCGCGACCCGAACCTCTCTCAGGCCCTCATCGGCGGCCCCAGCGGCGATCGCCGCGAGCGCCGATGTCGTGCTCAGAGGCGGGAGGTTCTCAGCGAAGACCCCGAGTTGGTTATGACTCGCGACGTGAAGGCAGAGCCGACCGACGAGCTCGCCCGTGAACTCAAGCGCGTTACTCATGACCGTCTCCAATGAAGCTCACCGCGTCGGCGTAGCGGCGGGCCAAGCCCATGGCAGCGAGCTCGTCTATCAGCTGCTCGGTGTTGGCGACCAGATCGGGCGTATCCACGGCCAAGTCGTGGGCGGCGAGCACCGCCGCGTCGTCCCAGCTGTCGTCCCGTCTTCCGCCCACGATCAACCCGAAGCGCTCCCAGAGCCGCTGCAGAAAGACAGTGAGACTCACGCTCTGGCCGGCGGGAACGCACGCCCGCACCAACATGTCCAACACGGGCACGCTCGGTCGGAAGCGCTTCTGGCGCGCGCGTCCAGCGAAGTGCGGGTACAGGAGACCCACGCGGCACCCCAGCCCCTGCAGGAAGCGGCGCGGCCCGCCGGACGAGGCGAACTCCCGGGTGTAGCTGTCCACCAGCGCTCGACCGAGCACGTCCGCCGGCTCGGCCTCGTCGCCCAGCAAGTGGCGCGCCCGCTTGTAGTAGTGCGTCCGCTCTCGCACAACGGACGCGCTGGGAGTGTCACCCTTCTTGGCCGGCGCGATCCTCGCGAGCACGGGGCGGATCGTCCGCAGGTCAGCGGTGTCGTACGGCAGAGGCTCTGCGTCCTTCGCTAGCGGTCGTCCCTTGCGGATGCGAGCGGCGAGGCGCTGCGCTAGCCAGCTATCAAACCCGCGATAGAGCAGCTCTAGAGACCTCTCACTAGCCCGCGCCACGTCGGTCCGTCGATGCCCCGACAGCGTCATCAGCGCCGGCGGCCTGGACTCGAGCTTGCCGCCAGCGGCCAAGGCCTGAGCGTGAGTCAGCGTCGCGACGCACGAGAACTGCACCGCGCGCTGCAGCGTCCGCATGCGATTCCCCTGCACGCGCTCGTGCGTCGCCAAGCACTGCGTGGCCTCCGCCATCGCCGCCACAAAGGCAGCGTTGTGCCGCTTGCCGAGCGCCTTGGTGACTCGCTCGGCCGGCTTCCCCCCGCCCGCCTCCTTTGGTTCTGAGTCATCGAGGAGCGGCCACACGAGGGCCGTGAGCGGATCGCGAGGAGACTCAGCGCTGGACGCCTCACGCACGGCCGCGGCGAGCGTGTCGAGATCGTCCGGATCTCCCATTAGCGCCGCCGCGAACAGCCCGAGCTGGCGGTCGTTGCTGTCGGCGGTGACCATTAGCCCGTTGGTCAGGGAGAACGAGGAGTTGCTCAGCGAGGGGAAGAGCGCGCCATCGCCGCCAAGCAAGCCGCGCGTGTAGCGTCGAGTTCGGTCAAAGTCTTTCACGAACCCTTCGAAGACGTGTGGGTGCTTCCCGACGAGCGCCTCAAACGTTCGGTTCTCGTCCGGCTTCTTCCCACGCCGCCACCACACCACAAACTCGTGGAGCCGAGTGGTGTCGTAGCGGCGACCCTGGATGGCCCGCACGAGCCCATTGGCGACGTGGGCGGGCTTGATCGCCCCTGACGATGGGCGCCAGCCCACGTCGGCGTCGTAGACCGCGTTCAGTACTTCTCCAATCTTCACGTCAGTTCCTCACGTACTTGCGGCGCCTGAGATCGACGGAGACTTCCACATTGTTTCCGGTGTCTCGGTCGACCAGCCAGACCGCGACTTGGTCGTGCTTTGACGGGTCGCCGTGCACCTTCGCGAGCTTGCTGATGAAGTTCGCGATCCGCGCCTCGGGTTCCCCTCGTCGGAAGTTTGATGGGAGGCCTTGTTCGGCGGCGAGGAGCGCTTCTAGGAGGGTGCGGTCGAACCGCAGGCCGTCTGCCGGCGGCATGTCTTTGGCCACCAGGATCGCGTGGTCGGCACGGTAATCGGGGAAGGCGTCGCGCAGCGACGGCCTAAGCTGAGGCACGAGCAGGCGGAGGTTTGAGACGGGTAGCGGGAGCACCGCCGCTGCATGCCGGGGAACGTCGGCGTCGTACCGGTGGGTCATCCAGAGGTAGAGGATCTCTGTCCGCTCCTCGTCCCGATCGAAGAAGCGATTCAGGAGACGGACGCAGCGGCGAGTCGCCCTGGTGCCGCCGTCCAAGAGCTCGCGAAGTTCGTTATCGACGTGGTCGGAGGAGCGCAGCAGCGACAGGCCATCTCGGTGCTCGAAGAGCGCACGTCGCTTCGTCGCCTTGAACTCCTCAAGCCGCTCGACCAGCGGCGCGGCCGTGTCGATGTTCCGTGGGTAAGGCAGCGTCCAGGCGTGCTCGGGATCGGCCTTCCGCCAAAGGACGTCATCCAGCAGAGGGTGGGTGACATCCGCCGGGTCAAATCTGCGTACAGCCTCGAAGAGGGCGCCGTCCGCGCCATCGAAGGCGTTGACCCAGTAGGGCGTGGCCACGTCCATCTCGTACTCGCAGCTCTGCTCCTCCGCTAGCAGGAAGGCCAGGAACCCCTGCAGGTCTCGCATAGTGGCGTGAACCCCGACGGACGCGACGGCGTCCAGGAGTCTGGCCACGCGGACGGCCACATCATCGCGTCGAAGGCGCGCGGCGTTCGCCTGCAGGGAGCACGCAGGTCCGCCGGGACAATCATCGCAAGGCGCGGAGACGCCGACGATCGTGGACAGCGCCTTGCTGACGATGTGTAAAGAGAGGTTGTTTCGGAGATTGAGGTCGAGGACCAGGACTCCACCATCCGCGTCGTCCGTCTGGTCCTCTTGATACACAAGCGGGTTCAGCAGCTGACGACGAGCTGCGCGGGCCCAGCTGTCACCCTCGGCCGCGCGCAGCAGCTGCACGAGGATCCCCTCGTTGATAGCGATGGCGAGACCCCGCTTTCGACTCCGGGTCGTGGTCCTGATCTCCTCCACCAGCTCGTCGTTGGGTCGCTCGTTCGCGTCGAGCACTACGTCAACGCCTGCCGCCGCGAGCTCCCCACTGAGACGCCGAAGCAGATGTGTCTTCCCGTCCCCGGGGTTCCCCGTGACGAACAGGACCTTCCCAGGCGCGTGCTCTCGAATGAACAGGTCGACGGGGGTCTCAATGTGAAGCAGAGCGACGGTCTCGTCGCTGTGGTGGTCGGCACACGCTCCGAGCGCGCGATACAGGCTCTGAATCAGCTCTGGTTTGCTCTGCTCTGGCTTGGCCATGACCCCTCCCCACTCAGCGTGGTTCGTCGTTGGCTCAACCCGTGTAGGTCGAGCGAAGAGTGACATCTGAGCCCCCTCTGGGGCCGCTAGCTCATCCCGCACCGTGGCGGGGCCCTGTCGAGCGACGCGCGCACGGATCTCAGGGTCGGTGATCCGTTTGTCGAACCACCGCGTCCTCCACGCTGCCGCGATCGCGTCGAACGAAGGACGCTCTGCTCGGGCGGGCTTGTTCAGACGCAGCGCGTCCCGCCCTCCATCAACTAGTTCAAGCGCGTAGACACGGCGAGCGTGTCGGTGGCGCAGGTAGACCTGCGGGTCGAGATCGAGAGCGGCTAGGCCCTCCCGAGCTTGACGGAGCCGTGGAGACTGCCCCTCACCGAACACATTGTTGACATTCCTGCCGCCCGTCGTCTCTACAACGAGACTGCGGAGGGAGGCGATGGTTGTCTCTGAGAAGTGGGTGGTGCCCCAGCCCTCGGTTAGGCCGAGGTCTCTCCATCGAACGGTCGTCGCCTGGCCGTGCCCAAGCGACGCCTTCACCTTGAGCCTGTTGTACTGGCTAGCGGCGACCCCGTAGAGGCTCGTCGTTGTGAGCATGCAGACATCGGGCGACCTTGAGATCGGGCGCGCAGCCAGCTGCGACGCGATCTCGCTGACCTGGCCGTCGTAGCGACTACGGTACGCCGCCGACACCTCCTCGCTGGCCATCGCGAGCGCCACCAGCTTGCCCACTAGGAGCTCGCGGTATGGACTGACTGCGCCACACACGTTTACATCGAGGAGGCGACTTGAGAGCCCGACCTTGCGAATCTCGCGGGCCGCGATGCTGATCGCGCGCCGGACCGCTTTCCCTTCGCTGAGGCGCGCCGCTACAGCGGGAGCGTCGTCCGCCAGGTCCCGCAGCACGCGACGAGCGAACAGCAGGGCCGCGAGGGTGTCAGCTCTCTTCGCGAGGAAGAGGGAGCGCTCCGAGGCCGCGCGCCAGTCGACGTCCCCGCGATCATCGTGCGGCAGGGCGCGCAGAGACTCGACCGTCTCCCGACGGCGCTGCCGGTCGGCGCGGTCCTGGAGTTCGGTCTTCCGGCGCTGCTTCGCGGCCTCGGCGAGGACGGCGAGTCGCCGCTCTAGTTCTTCGCCTATGACCTCGCCGACATCGACCATCAGGTCGTCACAGCGGACCTCGGCACACGCCGACTCGACGGCGTCGAGCAAGGCTGCCCGCACCTCCGGCCACGTGGAGGGCTTCGTATGAAGGGCTTGAATAATCGACGCGGTGGACCAGCCGATCCAGTCGTCGCGGACGCGAAGCTGCATTGCCGCGTTCGCGATCGACGCGATGCCCATCACGGGGGCCATGGGGCGGGCAGCGTTCCGAACTAGGAACGCCAGGGAGCGCCCCGGGGTGGCGCGATACTCCAGCGACCACGTATGCCGGAAGTAGCGCCAGATGTCGTAGAGGGCGTACCCCGTGTGCTCGCAGTGGTCGTCCGCGGTGGCGACCTGAATGACCGGCCGAACGACGCCCTCCACGGCCCGCGCCCGCTGCGACGGCGGCAGCCGCGTCAGCTCCGCGAGCTGCACCGAGAGATCGTGGCCGTCATCGACCAGGTCCAGGATCGAGACGGGCCGATCCCCGTGTCGCCGGGGCCGCTCCATCGTTTGCAGGAACGCGCGGACGGCTGGGTCGCCGAGCTGGACGTCCCGAAAGGAGCGCAGCGTCTTCCTGACGCGCGCCTTTACATCCTCCGTCCGCTCACCGGACCGAGCCCGTCCGCTCAAGGAGGAGACCCAGATGGCGCCCCCGTCGAGGAAGACGTCCCATCCTTGGCGCAGGAGGTCGACCAGCACCAAGGCGGCGGCCCGGTGACTCTCGCCAGCCGTTCCTTCGCTGCGAGAGACCATCTCAGCGTAGGCCAGCAGTTGACGCTGTAGCGCCACACCGGTCGCGCCCTCGGCGACCAAGGCGACCATCTCCTGGTACCGGTCAGCCCTGACTTTGGGCGCGAAGCGAAGAATCTCCTCGCTGGAGCCGCTGGTCGCCTCCGAGGGTTGAGGCTTCTCGGCTGGCTTTGGCGCGCGAATGGGCACTCCGAGGACTCGTGTTCTGGCTAGGTCCCCCACGGCGAAGGGCGTGAGCCTATGAGCTAGCTCGAGACCGGGGCAAGCGCTTTCGGTGGGGGTGAGTGCGCTCGGCGTATGCCGAGAGTCCTCGCCGCGTCGCGTGCCACGCCAGGGGTTCCCTGGGCTATCCCAAGCCGTGTGTTCGGGACGGCCGACACATAGCACCGACAAGGAAGACGCGCAGCGGGGCGTGGTCGAATTGGAGGGGGCCGCGCTACCGCCGCCTAGACCTACGCCAGGGGCCGCTCTCACGCGATGGAGGTCCCCACCGACAGAGTCAACCGGCGCGTCAGTGTCGGAGGGACCAGGGGGTGTCCCGGGCGTCGCAGCACGCCGAGACGGTACCTATGTCCGGGGCGTACTGGAATACAGCATCTTTGCTACAGGGATCGCAGGAAGGCCTATAGCAAGAATGCTGCAACCGGCCCCACGCGGAGTGGTCCGGACAAAACATCATTTGCTAGTTCGGCGCGAGAGCTAGGACAGGTGGGGCTCACCTGCGAGTGGAGGTCAGCCCGTCGGCGCGACCGGGTCAACGACCGGACGCGGCTCGTCGCCGTCGACCTCGGGCTCCTCTTCGCGGCGGCGCGGGCGGGTCTCGGCGCGCTGCTCGTCGAGGGGCTTCATCGCGCGTCGTCCTTGGGGTCGAGCTCGCCGACGAGGACGCGGCCGTAGTCGGCGATGGCGTGGGCGAGCTCGGTGGCGGCCTTCTGCAAGCCCGCGCTCTCGATGCTCTCGGGGAGGGTGTCACCGACGCCGAGCGCGTCGCGGAAGGCGTCGTGCGCCTCCTGGATGAACGCGAGGTAGTCGGCGCCCGCGAGGGCCTCGATGCCGTTCGCCGCAACGGCCGCGTGCCACGGTGACCGGGGCGTCGTCTGAGCGCGCCAGGAGCTGACCGGGGCGAGAGAAGAAGAGGCCCCACCCAGACTTGCTGGGCGGGGCCTCGTGGGGGCTTCGCTCGGGGGAGAGGCTCAGGCGTCGGCCGGGACCGGCGCGGGCTCGTCGACGACGGGGGGCGGGGGGTCGACCTCGGGGAGGGGGCTCTCGATGTCGGTCTCCGGCTCCTCGGGCGCTTCGCCGCCGCCGCGGGCGCGGCGGGCGAGGGTCTCGCGGTAGGCGTCGAGGGGGCCGACGGCGCGGCGGAAGCGGGCCTCGCTCGCCTCGTCGCCGGGGACGAGCTCGCCGACGAGGACGCGGCCGTAGTTGGCGATGGCGTAGCTCAGGTCGGTGATCGAGTCGCGCAGCGCGGCCGCCTTGGGGTCGTCGTTGGCGTCGTGGCCCATGCCGAGGGCGCGGCCGTAGGCGTCGTGGGCCTCGCGGAGGAGGGCGAGGTACTCGGGCTGGAGGACGGCGTCGAGCTCGGACGCCAGGCCGTCGCGGTCGATGCGCTGGAGCATGACGTCGGTCTGACCCCACTGCTCGTACGCGGGGAGGCGGAGGAAGCCGGTGCCGTCGGGGAACAGCTTCGCGAGGAGGACGGCCGCGCGCTGCGCGAGCTCGGTCGGGGTGAGCTCGGCGGCGGCCTCGAGCCCGTTGCGGATGGCGAGGGCGATGGTGTCCTCACGGATGTCGGAGGCGCGGATGCTCGGCGGCTCCGCATCGCTGCGCGCCATGAGGACGAGGCGGATGCCCTCGCCGGTCTCACGGACGTGGCTGGCGGCGCGCCGCAGGGCGGCGCTCGGTTCGGGCGGGGTGACCTCGAGCAAGACGCGAGAGAGGAAGACGCCCGAAAGGGCGCTCAAGCGCGGCGGGCGGAGGTACTCGGACAAATCACGGCGATCCATTCTGGATTCTTTCCCGGAGAGAGCCGACTCGAGCACCGCGCCCGATGTGGTCCCCCCTGCGATGCGACTTCCATCGAGGCGTCTCCCCGCCGGTTTCGTCCTCGCGCCGATTTTTCTCGGGCCGTCCGCACGCGAGGACTGTCGACGGCGTTCGCGCTGGGCGGGCCCGAGTCCGATCGCTGTCCACGGTGTCCCGGAGGTGCGTCGCGCAGTTCGAACGCTGGCCGCAGCGCTCCAACTGTGCGCGCACAGTCCAGTCGATAGAGCGAATCAACTGGACTGTGCACGCGCAACTCAGTTGATTCCCGTTCGCAACTGGACTGTGCGCGCACAACCCAGTTGATTCCCGTTCGCAACTGGACTGTGCACGCACAACCCAGTTGATTCCCGTTCGCAACTGGACTGTGCGCGCACAACCCAGTTGATTCCCGTTCGCAACTGGACTGTGCGGGCACAACCCAGTTGATTCCCGTTCGCAACTGGACTGTGCGCGCACAGTTCAAACGCCGCGGATAGTGTTCCCAACTGCGCCCGCACAGCTTCGCGGGCGGCCGCGCTCGATCGCGAGGCGCGCTCCGGGAACGCAACCGGCCGCGCGGAGCTGCGATGCAGCGCTCACCACGGGGAGGCGCGGCATGGAGTACGAGGAGCTGGCGATCACGGAGCGGGACGACGAGGGCGCGGCGCGTGTGAAGCGCCGGGTGGCGGAGGGGCTGCTGCGGCTCCGGCGGGGGTTGGACGCGCACTTCGCCCTGCCCTGCGACGACGACGGCCCGGCGGCGCGCTCGCGCGTGCGGCTCGCGACCTGGAACATCCGCGAGCTCGCCACGCGCAACAAGTATGGTCGGCGCCTCGACGACGCCTACTGGTTCATCGCCGAGGTCATCCGGCGCTTCGACGTGGTCGCGCTGCAGGAGGTGCGCGGTGACCTCGAGGCGCTGCGCCGCGTGCTCGAGCTGCTCGGCGAGGGCTGGGACTACCTCGCCACCGACGTGACCGAGGGCCGCCCGGGCAACGGCGAGCGCATGGTCTTCGTCTACGACACGCGCCGCGTGAGCTTCGGCGGCGTGGCTGGCGAGCTGACCCTGAGCGGAGGCCGGGTGCTGCGCGACGCCCGCGGGGTGGAGCTGAGCAGCGACGCGCCCCTCGAGCTGCGCTTCGACCGCCGCCGCGAGCTCCGCCTGCCCGACGGCGTGGCGTCACGCGCGGGCGAGTCCGGGCTCGAGACCGCGGAGGGCGTCTACGTGGACCTGCCCGAGGGCGCGACCCTGCGTCTGCCGCCGGGCACGCGCCTCCGCCTGCCGGCCGGCACCCCCGTCCGCCGTCGCGGCGCGCGGCTCAGCCTCGGCCGCCGCGTGCGCCACGTGCTCGAGCGCGGGCAGCGCTTGCAGATCCCGCGGCCGGCCCGCGCCGACGGCGTGC
>SHBB01000112.1 GCA_004213565.1 Sandaracinaceae bacterium | reverse complement strand
GCGACGCGGGCCTGCGCGCCAACGTGCACGAGGTGGCCCGCCTCCAGCTCGAGGCGATCGCGGCCATGGCGAGCGAGCTGGCCGCGACCCCCGAGACCGGCGCCGACGGCTCCATGCTCGACCACACCCTCATCGTCTACCTCGGCGACAACGGCGAGCAGCACCACTCCACCGCGAGCGAGTTCCCCATCGTGCTCATCGGCGGCCGGGCCCTCGGCCTCTCCACCGGAGGTCGCACCCTCGTCTACCCGGGCCTCTCCTCCGACAACCACCGCCAGCTCTCGAACCTCTGGAACACCCTCGGCCACCTCGCGGGCATGGACCTGAACGAGTTCGGCTCCGAGGGCCCCAGCCGCCGCGCCCCCGGCCCGCTTGGCGAGCTCCTCGCCTGACGCCGCGCCCCGCTCAGCGCGTGGCGGCACGGAACGAGAGCGCGCCGTCCTCGGGGATCAAGAGGCTCCACCATCGATCGTCCAGGACGTCTGCCTCGAGCGCGTCGTCGGCCTCGAAGCCGATCGCGCCTCGGACGAACGGGACGACCGCGAAGACTCGCTCTGCGAGCTGTCTCAACCACGCGTCGAGGGGCCGTCGCCAGGTGAGGGATCCGGTCGCGTCCGGCTCGAAGGGGTACCCGCCGACGCGCGGATCGATCCTGGCGAGCGCTCCGAGCGGGAGGTAGAAGCTCGCGCGGTCACGCTCCGGGAGCTGGACCGACCAGGTGCCGCAGACGATGCGCTGTCCGTCCGGGAGAGATGTCACGCCCCGGATGTGACGGCCGATGGCAGACGCGGTGACGGGCTGCGACGGGGTCATTCCGGCGCATTCGCGCAACGCACGCAGAGCGTCTTCCAGTCGCGCTGGGTTGCTGTCGCCCACGTCGACTGCGAGCTCGTAGAAGCCGCCCGCCCAGTCGTCGGTATCCTCCGACCGGTCCACTCAGAGCGTCCCGCCGCAGGAGCGCAGGCCTTCGATGCGGAACTCGATGACCAGGCCGCGGGTGCCGCGCCAGTCGCTCTTGCCGCCGACGAGCAGGCCGCCGTCGCAGCCGGGGCGGAAGGCGGCGTCGTTGAGGTTGGTGCTCGAGTCGCCGAGGTAGGGCGCGGCGTCGAAGCCGGGGATCGACACGTCGGTCAGCTCCGCGCTCGACCAGAGGTCGTGGCGGTACTCGACCACGGGCGCGGTGAGCGGGGTGCCGCCGGCCTGCCCGTAGGCGATCGCGCGCTGGCCGCCCTCCTGGAACGTGACGCCCCAGAGGCCGCGGCTGATCGACGGCGAGCTCGAGCCCGCTCGCCACGCGCCGGCCTCGAAGCGGTGGAGGTTGCCGCGGCCGGAGGCGCCGATGGCCAGCGCGTAGTCGCCGCTCGGGTGTGAGGCGGCGCGGTAGACGTTGCCGAGGGTCGCGCTCGGGCCGGGGCGCCAGCTGTAGGGCGGGCTGCCGATCTCCGTGTAGTAGGGCGCGTCGCCGCCGTTGATCCCGCAGACGACGACGATGCCCCAGCCGCCGAACTCGTTCTCCGCGAACGCGAGGTCCATGCACCCCGCGCTGCGCGGGCTCGCGGTGACCAGCCCCATGAACGTGTCGGTCGCCGTGTCCAGCTCGCGCAGCCGCGCGATGTAGGGGGAGCGGGTCGTCGTCGACAGCAAGACGGGTGGACCCGTGCGCGGCGGCAGCGGGTACTCGAGCGCCGCGAAGCGCTCGCCCGCGCGGGTCTCGCTCGACTGCGTGAACGCCGCGCTCGCCATCCCGCCGCGCGCCATCGCGTCGTCCAGGCGGAAGAGCACACCGGTCTCGGCGCCCGCGTCCGAGATCGCGCCGACCACGTAGGCGAAGGCGCCCGACGGATCGAAGGTCACGTCGTGGAAGTAGACGTGCGGCGAGCCGGGCGGGTCGAGGCTCACGGTCTGGGTCGTGCGCGTCGCCCAGTCGTAGACGTGGATCACGTCGTAGCGCTCGAGGATCACCGCGTAGCTTCCGTCGGGATGGAACGCGACGCGGATCCCCTCGCCGCCGCCGATGGGCAGCGCGCCGTACCGATACGTGCCGCGCGCGACCGGTCCCGTCGGCGGCCCTGCGTCGCTCGTGATCCCGGAGTCGCTCCCGATCCCCGCGTCGCGCAGCCCCGAGTCGCTCGCGAGACCCGAGTCGCGCAGCCCCGAGTCGCGCAGCCCCGAGTCCATGGCGACCCCGGAGTCGCGCAGGCCGGAGTCTCGGACCGGCCCGGAGTCCCGGGCCACGCCCGAGTCGTGGGGAGGCGTCGCCGCGTCCACCCCGTTCGGGCTCACGCACTGCCCGATCTCCGAGCAGACCAGCCCGTCGGCGCAGTCGAAGTCCGCCGCGCAGTCGCGCTCGCACCGCCCGAACGCGCAGTAGCCGGGGTTCGGGCAGTCCGAGTTGAGGTCGCACTCCTGGCCCGCGCAGGCGCCGAGCCAGGGCGCGGCGAGGATGAGGGACAAGAGGAGGGAGCTGCGCATGCGCCGCCATCCTATCAAGCCCGCCCACCGCCGCCGACCCGGAGGAGCTCGGGTGTTCGTCCCCGACGGTCAGCCGTTCAGGAGGGACATGGCCTGCGCGGGGTAGCGCCCGCCGGCGGCGGCGTCCGGCGGGAGGATCGCATCGAGCTCCGCCAGCTCGGCTTCGCTCAGGGTGACGTCGGCCGCGGCCGCGTTCTCGGCGAGGCGCTCGAGGCTGCGCGTGCCGGGGATGCTCACCACGTGGTCGCCGCGCGAGAGCACCCACGCGAGCGCGAGCTGCGCCGCGGTGCAGCCCTTCTGCTCGGCGAGCGATTGCACGCGGTCGACCAGCGCGAGGTTCTTGGGGAAGTTCTCCTCCGAGAAGCGCGGCGAGCCCAGGCGGAAGTCGCCCTCGGCGAGGTCGGCGCGCGAGCGGATGCGGCCGGAGAGGAACCCGCGGCCGAGCGGGCTGTAGGCGACGAAGAGCACGCCGAGCTCGCGGCACGTCGCGAGCAACTCGCGCTCGGGCTCACGGCTCCAGAGCGACAGCTCCGTCTGCAGCGCGGCGATGGGGTGCACCTTCGACGCGCGGCGCAGCGTCTCGGGAGCGGCCTCGCTGAGCCCGAGGTAGCGTACCTTGCCCTCCTTCACGAGCTCGGCCATCGCGCCCACGGTCTCCTCGATCGGCACCTGCGGGTCGACGCGGTGCTGGTAGTAGAGGTCGATGTGGTCCACGCCGAGGCGGCGAAGGCTCGCCTCGCACGCCTCCTGGACGTACTCGGGGCGCCCGCTGACCCCCGTGAACGCGCCGCCCTCGCCGCGCTTGATCGCGAACTTGGTGCACAGCACCGCCTCGTCGCGCCGGCCCTTCAGCGCGCGCCCGACGAGCTCTTCGTTGGCGCCCGAGCCGTACATGTCGGCCGTGTCGAGGAAGCTGGCGCCGAGCTCGAGCGCGCGGTGGATGACCGCGATCGACTTCGCGTCGTCGGCCGGCCCGTAGAAGTCGCTCATGCCCATGCAGCCGAGGCCCACCGCCGATGCCTCGAGCCCGTCGTTCGTCGCGTGTCGCTTCTTCATCTCGTCCTCCAAGGTAGGCACGGAGCATCGTGACCGCGCCGCGTGTGCGCCATGGCCGGGGCTGCGAACGTCTTGCCCGATCCTGCGATCCGCTCGTGCCGCTCGACGCCGCGCGGTAAACACGAATCCGTGACCCCGCTCGAGAGGATCCAGGCGCACGCCCGCGCGCACGCGACGCGCGAAGGGCGCATCAGCTCGGTGCACCCGGACGTCCATTACTTCCGCGCCGATCGCCCGTTCGGGCCCAAGCCCGTCAGCACGGGCGGGGTGGTGATGGCGGTCGTCGCCGAGCGCGAGAAGGTCCTCGAGCTCTCGGACGGCCAGCGCCTCCGCTACGCGCCGGGCGAGTATCTCTTCTTCACCCGCGAGGCGCGCTACACCTCCTTCATCGAGCGCGCGACGCCGGCCCGGCCGTACATCTCCGTCGGCCTGACCATCGACCCGGACGTCATCGCGCAGACCGTGCTCGCCATCGACGACGTGCGCGAGCGAGAGCCGGGCGCGGACACCGACGCGTGGGCCGAGCGCATGGACGACGCGCTCGCGGAGTCCTTCTGCCGCTTGCTCGACTCGCTGGCCGACCCGGTCGAGCGGCGCGTGCTGACCCCGCTCATCGTGCGCGAGATCGTCTTCCGCCTCCTCCTGAGCGAGCACGCGGGCCCGCTGAGGAGGGCCGTCCGCGCCGACGACCCGCGCATCCGCGACGCCATGCAGTTCGCGCGAGAGCACGCCGCGGACGCGCTCACCGTCGAGGATCTGGCCAAGCGCGTCGCGATGAGCCCGTCGCACTTCGCGCATCGCTTCCGGGAGATCGCGCGCATGAGCCCCATGCGCTTCGTGAAGAACGTCCGCCTCGGCCAGGCGCGCCTGCGCATGGTGCGCGACGGCCTCGGCGCCTCCGAAGCCGCGCTCGCCGTCGGCTACGCCAGCCCCTCGCACTTCACCCGCGACTTCAAGTCCCAGTACGGCGCGACCCCGGCCGCCTACGCCCGTGAGCTCCGCGCCCGCCTCACGGGCTGATCGACGATTCGTTCGCGCGTGCGAAGCCGTCGTAGCAGCGGCCGAGCTCCTCGTTCAGGACGGTCGCCGCGTGCTCCGATCGCAGCACCCCCGCGTGCGAGCCATGCAGCCCACGCACGAGATCGGCCTCGCTCTGGGCGTCCGCCCGGAGCTGGCTCGACAGCGGCACCACCTCGTCCTCGTACGTGAAGAGCAGCGCGTAGCGCATCGCCTCGGGCAGAGGGTGGTCGTAGAGATGGCGGACGAGGTCGCCGCCCGGATCGAGGCTCCGCCAGGCCGGGACCACCAGCGGCGACGCGGTCACACCGACTCCCGCCGATGCCATGCCGCCCAAGGGGGACGCGATGCTCACGAAGCTCCGGACACCGGGCGTCATGCGCCTCGCGGCGTGGCGCTCGAGCATACGGCGGGCCACGAGACCTCCCGCGCTGTGCGCGACGAGACAGAGCCGATCGAAGCGGAGACGAACCCGCACCTCGGTCATCGCCCGATCGAAGTAGTCGGCCACCTCCGCGAGGTCCCAGCCGGAGGGGTACTGCACGACCCAGGGCTGAAACCGTCGGCGGTCGAGGCGCTCGATGAAGAACGCGAACTCACGCGGGTAGCCCGCGGCGCCGTGCACGAACACCACCGGGACCCGCGAGGGATCATACGGCTCGAGGAAGAAGAGTCCGGCTCCGTGCTCGCGCATGAAGTCGAGCGGCTCCCACATCCCCATCCGACCGACCGCCGCCGAGAAGCGGGGCGCCGAGAGCGGGCGCACCTCGCCGATGTGCAGGCTGCGCGCCTCGGGCGTCGCGGGCGCGGCCCTCGCGATCGCGCGGGCGGCCCGGCTCTCGAGATCGCGGACGACGATGTCGAGCGAGGCCCGAGCGCGATCCACCTCGACGTCGAGGTAGCCGCGGTACGCGCCGATCCGCTCCCCGGGCTGGTAGTGCAGGTCCGCGTTGGCGTCCTCGAAGGCCACCACCCGGAACGTCCCGGCCTCCACCAGGAAGCGATACGGGCCGGGCCGCTCCAGCCGCTCGTAGTCGACGATCTCGTACGGCGCGCCTTCATCGGGGGGAGCGCGCAGCACCATCGCGACGATGGGCGCCCCGCTCCATCCCTCCACGCGCACCTCACCGCGCAGCGTCCGCATCGCGCGCATCTCGCGCAGGTTCTGTCCGAGCGCCATCACCGGTCCGCACGCCGAGAGGAGGCAAGCGAACACGCTCAGGAGGGCTCGCGATGAGAGTTCCATGCCCCGACCCCGCGCACGTCATGTGCCATCGACGTGGGCGCGGTCTCTCCCTGCCCCGACCCACTCACCCGTGTCGTCAGGTGCACACTGTGCAGCGTCCAGAAGCGGCTCGACGCAGCCGCGCATCGCTGCAACTCTCCGTGTGGCATGGAGATCGCGCCCGAAGCCCGCTGCGCCGCGCACCCGGACACCGCGGCCGACGCGATCTGCGCGCGCTGTGGTGACCTCGTCTGCGGGGCCTGCCTCGGCCCCGGCGACGCCGACACGCGGGTGTGCGCAGCGTGCCGTGAGAGGTTGGGCCTGGACCGGATCGCCTGGGAACAGGCCGTCGGCGGCTGGGCGTCCCGCTGGTGGCGCACCACGCGCGGCGTCCTCTTCGCGTCGGTCCCGACCTTCTCGGCCGCCACGCCAGGCTCGCCCGGCCGGGCGCTCGGATACCTCGCCACGGTCATGCTCACCGTCGCGCTCGTGGCGACGCTGATGAACGTCCTGACGTTCTCGTCGCGGGTGGGCCTGGTGGCGCTGCCTGCGGCGCTCCCGATCTTCGCGTTCGTCCTCGTCGCGCAGGCCGCCCACGTCCTGACCCGCACCCTCGTGTTCCACGCCGCCGTCCACGTGCTCGGCGGCCGCGGCCTGCTCCGCAGCGTGTGGGGCAGCGCCTACGCCCACGCGCCGCTGCTCTTCTACGCGCTCGTCTCGGTGTTCGCGCCCCTCTCGTCGAACGGTGTCGTCGTGGCCGTGCTCGTCCTCTGCACCGAGCTGTGGCTCTTCGGCGAGCTGCTCATCGTCGCCCAGCACGTGCACGGCCTCTCCGGCGGCCGCGCCCTGCTCGCGGGCGCGGCGCCGTGGCTCGTCCTCGTGACCCTCGTCAGCGCCTCCTGCCTCTCCGGTCTGGCCCTCGGCGCCCCGTGACCCGGCATGCGCTCGCGCCGGGGCGCGAGCTACTCTGCGTACCGCGTCGCGGCCCCGCGAAGCTCCACGGCGAAGCGGTAGATGTCCGTCGTCGAGCAGTCCGAGGTGCTTCTGTGAGCGTGGAGCCACCGCCAGCGCCGGCTTCGCGTACCATCGGGCGATGGGGTACTCGGTCGTGCTGAACGACGACTTGCTCGCCTTCGCGGAGCGGATCGTGGGCGAGACGGAGCTGCACCTGGACACGGGGGGCCCGCCCGGGCACGGGATCCAGCTGCGGCTGCGTCAGGTGCGGGAGCTGCGGGCCGCCCAGCCGTGGCCGGCGCTGCACGTCGCGTGGAGCACCAAGCATCTCGAGGCCGAGCGCACGCTCACGGTCCCCGAGCGACGGTTCGGCTCGGGGGGGCCGACGGATGCGCAGCTGGCGCACGAGCGCATGGTGGTCGAGGTGATCACCCGCCTGCGGGCGAACCCCAACGCAAAGGGCGCCGTCGTCGATCCGGGCTGGGTCGCGTTCCCCGTCGTTCCCTGGGAGGACGTGGAGGGGCTCCCCGCTGACGACGCCGTGGGCGAAGGCGCCTTCCGCACCGCGGCCGACGTCGATCCCGTGGTGGCGCGCCGCGCGGGGCCGAGCCCGCTCGAGAGCATGCTCGTCTGGATCGCGTCCTCTCCCGATCGGAGGCTGGTCGACACGCCCCGCGAAGTGGTCCTGACCCGAGCGCAGCTGTACGCGCGCTTCGCCGAGGGAGTCACACGCCGACTGCCGCGAACCAGTCTGCGGGAGCGACTCGGGCCGGCCGACGACGACGCGGTGTACGTCTTCGGGCGCCGCACCCGTCTCGTGTTGACCCACCGCGAAGGATGCCCCGTGCGGGAGGCGCTCGACGCGCAGCTCGAGGGAGAGACATGACCGTGAGGTACGCTCGGGTGATGACCGCGATCCGCGGGTGGGCCGTCCTCGCGGTGTCGGCGCTGGTGTTCGGCCCCGCGCTGGCGCTGGCGCAGCCCGATCCGGCCGCGCTCCCACGGCCCTCCGGGTGCGTGCTCGATCGCGCCGGCGCGCTCGACGCGAGCACGGTCGAGGCCATCCAGCGGGAGTGCGATCGCGTCGCGAGCGCCGGGCACGAGCTGGCGGTCGTCGTGATGCCCACCGCGGGCGCGCGAGGCCCCGCCCAGTACGCGCTCGACCTGTTCAACGCCTGGCGTCTCGGCGGCCCCGATGACAACGATGGAGTCCTGCTCTATGCGGCCATCGAGGACCGCGCGGCCGAGATCACGCTGGGAGACGATCTGGACACGCCGGCCAACACCGCGCGCTCCGATCGGGTGATGAACGAGGTCATCGTGCCGGCGTTCCGGCGAGGCTCGCCGAACGAGGCGATGCTCGAGGGGGCGAGGTACGCGGCGTCCAACCTCTTCTCGGCCGGGCCCGGCGGCCTGGTCCACCCCCGCCACGAGGGGGCCACGGAGGGGCGCGCGACCAAGCGCCTGGTGGTCCCCTCGCGACGTGCGTATCAGCCGCCGGCGCATGTGCCGACACGGATCCACGAGTCGCCGACGTTCTTCCAACAGGTGTCGGGCGCGCTCGGTGGATACGGCCTCTGGGTCGCGCTCGGTGTGCTCTTGCTCCTCCTCGTGGTCGCGCTGCGGCTCATCCTCCGATACCGACCGCGCAAGTGCGAAGAGTGCGGCTCGCCCATGATGCGCTTCGGGGAGGTCGAGGACGACGCGCACCTGAGCTCCGCCGAGCGCAAGGAGGAGGAGGTCGGCAGCGTCGACTATGACGTCTGGGCCTGTCAGTCGTGCGACCACCTCATCGAGCGGCGCTACGCCGCGATTTTCACGCGCTACCGCACCTGCGACGGATGCGGCGCGCGCACCCAGTCGTCGGTGAGCCGGACCATCCAGGCCGCCACCGAGCACAGCACCGGCCTGGCCGAGGTCACCGTCAGCTGCGCGCACTGCCGCCGGTCGTCGACCCACACACGGGTCATCCCGCGCAAGCCGAAGCCGCGCCAGAACAGCGGCGGCGGCAGCGGCTTCTCGAGTGGTGGCTCCTCCTCCTTCGGCGGAGGCGGCGGAGGGCGCTCGAGCGGCGGCGGATCGAGCGGGCGCTGGTAGCGGCGTGAGGGCGTTCGAGCGAGCGCTGCTGCGCGGGCTGGCCGAGCGTGGGTGGGAGCACGTCGGGGTGACACCGTTGCAAGCGCCGTGGGCCGAGCACGCGTGGACGATCCGCTCGGTGCGGGAGCGTCGCGGGTACGAGCTCACGCTGACCTTTCTCGTCGACGACGCGACCGGGCGGGTGCGCGCCATCTCCGCCGGTCGGGGCGTACCGCGCGACCGGGCCCGAGCGGACGCGGAGACTCGACTCCTCATGAGCCGTGGATCCTTCGCGGCGCTGTTGCCCGCCCTCCTCGCCGAGCTCGAGGCCCTGCGCGGAGGGCCGTTTCACCGGTTGCGGTGGTACGCAGCGACGCTCCAGTCGGTGGAGCTCTGCCGCGAGCGGTTGCCAGACCACATCGAGCTCCATCACGAGTGGCACGCGGCGTGGAGCCAGGTCGCGCCGCGTGACGACGTGCCCGTTCGGGTTCGCGAAGCGGCGGCTCGGCTGTCCGAGCTCACCGATGCGCTCATCGTCCATCCGCGATCGATCGACGAGCTCACCACGAGCTCGGAGTGGCCTCTGCTCAGGGGCGCTGCGGAGGCGTTGATCTGCGCGATCGACGAGCACGACACGCGCAGCCCGTAGGAGAAGCCAGACCTGGACGCGCTCAGCGGAGGCGCCAGGCGAGCATGAGGGTGGCGGCGATGGGGAGGGCGCCGTCGTCGTAGGCGCGCTGGCCGAGGAGCGGCATGGTCGCGCCGAGCTCTAGGCCGACCTCGGTGCCGAGCGCGAAGCGGAAGCCGGCGCTGACGGCCAGGAGATCGAGGGCGTCGCGGTAGCCGAAGCCGCTGACGACCTCGGCCACGAGCGAGAGCCACTCGTAGGGCCGCCAGTCCGCGCCGCCGCCGACGCGCAGCCCCGCGCGGCCCGCGGCGGGGCCGCCGGTGTAGACGGTGCCCAGCAAGTTGACCCATGCGTGGAAGCGGAAGTGCGCGCTCGCCTGGTAGGCGGCGGTGACGCCGAGGTCGAGCGAGAGCGGGGTGGTGCCGCGGTCGAGGCCGCTCGTGGTGGGCGCGACGAAGCGGCCGGTGACGGCGACGACCCTTCCGTCGTCTCGGTGCACCTGTGCGCTGACGCCCCAGCCGAGGTAGCCGAGCCCGAGGTAGTCGGCGGAGACGGCGCCGAGGATGGTCTGGTATCGGATGGGTTCCCAGGAGAGGAACATCTCGACCTTCGGGTCGAAGAGCCGCGCGCTGACCCGAGCCCGGCCGCCGACGCGCAGGTTGCCGTAGAGCTCCGCGGAGTGTGCGACGAGGAGGAGGTCGCCGCCGATCGCCAGCTCGTCCCGCGGGCAGGCGCGGTGGGGCAGACCGAGGTTGCCGTCTTCGATTCCGATCTGGAGCGGCCCGACGGGCCGACTGCGGAGGTCGGTGGCGCAGGGGTCGAGCCCGCCGCCCGAGAGCGCGGGATCGGGGTCGGTCTCGAGATCGGAGTCGGTCTCGGGCTCGGGAACGGGACCGGATTCGGGATCAGGACCGGATCCGGACTCGGTCGTGGACGCGGCGTCGGTCGCGGACGCGGCGTCGGTCGCGGACGCGGCGCCGGTCGCGGACGCGGCGTCGGTCGCGGACGCGGCGTCGGTCGCGGATGCGGACTCGGACGCGGACGCGGATTCGGTGGCGGATGCGGATTCGGTCGCGGAAGCGGATGCGGACTCGGACGCGGTGGCGGATGCGGATTCGGCTGCGGACGCGGCGTCGGCTGCGGACGCAGAGTCGGCTGCGGACGCAGAGTCGGGGTCGGACGCAGACGCGGATGGGGAGTCGGTCGCGCCGTCGGAATCGGACGCGGAGTCGACGTCGCCCGCCGCGCCTCTCTCGCTCACTCCGCCGTCCTGCGCCGCGCCCGGCGACGCCACGAGCCAGACCGCCACGAAGCACATCACGACCCGGCTCATCGCTCACCTCCGAGCCCCGGCGCGTCGAAGCCGTCGCCCGCCACGTCGACGATCAGCGGGTTGGTGAACGACGCGGGGTATCCGCCTGGCGTGACCGCCCAGAACAGATACTCGCGCGACGCCCGGTCCGGCCGCGCCGTGTGTCCGATGGGCCCGAGGTCCTGGTCCGGGTCGCACGCCTCGGGCGGCCCCTCGATCTCGTCCGCGTCAGACGCGTCGACCACGTCATCGTCGTTGCGGTCCACGTCGCGCCAGTCGACCACGCCGTCGCCGTCGTTGTCGCTCGTGTCGGGGATGCCGTCGCAGTCGAGGTCGCCGCTCAACGGCAAGGGCGCCCCCGCCTCGACCACGATCCACGCGTCGCGTCCGGGCTCGATCAGCTCGCTCAGCGCGATCTCTCCGTCGAAGCGCGTGACCACCTCGGCCGCCAGCGGGTCCTCGGGGTGCGTCAGCTCGGCCGCGAGCGTGCGCGCCACCCGCCCGTTGACGACCACCCGGATCTCCTCGACGGGCACCCACGCCGCGGCGCGCACGCGGATCTGCAGCGCGCCTCCCGTCATGGGTGTGAAGGCCTCCAGCGACGGCCCGCGCGCCGCGCCCGCGTCGTCTTCGAGCGAGACCTCGATCACCGGCCCGTTCGTGCCCGTCATGCGCCCCGCGCGGATGGCGGCGTTGAACGCGACCTCGTCGAACGCGTCGAGCGTCGTGTCGGTCGTCACGATCGTGCGCGGGGTGCCCAGCACGTTGTCGACCAGCGTGTGCGAGTCGCTGTTCGCCGTGCCCGCCCGCAAGATGCCTTGATTGAGCAGGTAGAACCAGTAGGCGCGGTACGGCAGCAGGTCCTCGTTTTCGGTGCCGTTCATGACCTCCTGCGCGTGGTAGTCGGCGTTGCCGAAGCCCGCGCCGGGCGGGGTGCGCAGGATCATCGACTGCCCCGTTCCGTCGAACTCGGTGGGGAGAGGCTCGCGCGCGTCGACGCCGACCGCGCGGGGGAAGCCGAGGTCGCGCCCGAACTGCGCCGCGGCCCACGGGTGGTTGAGCTGGATGACGCCGCTCGCCTCGGGCCAGCCCGCCTCGACGAAGCGGTCGAAGAGCGCGCCGGGCTCCACCAGCTCGTCCCACGGCGCGCCGCGGTACGGCCCGCTCGGCTCGAACGCCAGCGGCCACACGTTCCAGTGACCGATGACCTGCGGGATGGAGTTGCCGGGCGTCAGGTCGAAGAGCACGTGACCCGTCGTCTCGAGCCCCACGAGGATCTGCATGCGCGCGTCCGCGCCGAGCGCGTCTCGCGCGTCCGCGTAGTCCCAGACCACGTCGTGGTCGGTCGCGACGATCACGTCGACGTTCGCGGCGAGGAACGCGCGCACGCGATCGAAGTCGGGGATGGTCGAGTCGAAGCTCGCGCCGCCGTGCACGTGGAAGTCCCCGCTCAGCGTCCCGGCGGGCATGGCGTCCAGCCGCTCGATCGCGAGCGCCACGTCGGCCGTCTCGCCCTCGGCCACGCTCACCGTCTGTCGGGCCACGCTCGCGAACGGGCCCCCCGTGGCGAAGACGTCGTAGCGCCCGGGCGGCACGCGCACGGTCATCGGCTCGTCCACGAGCACGCGGTTGCAGGCGGGAGATCCGCCGTGCGGCGCGCCCACGAGCGGCGCGCACTCCGTGAACGACTCGAAGAGCTTCACCCGCACCGCGTCGTCGGTCGCGTCGTCCGCGGGCCACACGAAGACCTGTGCGTGATCCGCCACCCCGTCCACGGTGACCGACAGCGCGAGCTCGGCCGTCGGGGGCGCGCTCAGCGACGGCGCCTCCACGTCGTCCCCGCCGCGCACCTCGGCTACCGCCGCGTCGGCCTCGGTCCCGAAGGTCAGCAGCGCCACCCGGTAGTCGCCCGGGCTCGGCACGCGCGCGGACCAGTTTCCCTCGGCGTCTGGCGTGACCTGCGTGAAGGGCCGGCCGTCCTTGTCGATCAGGAGCGTCGCGCGCGCCTCGTCCCCCAGCCCGTCGCCCTCCACCCGGCCGCTGAGCGTCACGTAGCGCTCGGCGAGGAGCTGGCTGCGCACCTCGGCCGCGATGTCCGACGCGGGCGCGATCGAGCGACCGGGCGCGACGCCGATGAAGCGCTCGAAGACCTCGGTCGTTCGGGGCTGCGCGATGCGCGGCGCGCGCCCCACGCCGGTGATCTGCTCGGAGTGGAAGCCGAAGAGCGCGTCCGCGTCGCAGGCGATCTCCACGTACGCGGCCGACGGCGTGGTGTGCGCGGCGGCGGCGAACCACGGCTGCGACTCCCACGACTCGTGCACGGGGTCGATGATGCCCGGCTGGTCGAAGCCGCGGCCCGGCGAGAACGGCACCGCCTCGCGGCCGCTCCAGTACCACGCGTCCACCAGCGCCCAGCTCCGCGGCTCGGGCCCGTGGTGCATCATCTCCGTGCGCACGCGGATCCCGGGCTCGCAGGGCCGCATCTCGTAGCGCGTGGCGACCCGCACGTCGGGCCAGCCGGCGAGGGTGCCGACCACCTGCACCGCCGCGTAGCCGTCGCCGCGGTCGATGGTGAGCCGCTCGTAGGAGAAGGAGTCCTCCGGCAGCAGGCCCACCGCGTGGAACACGTGCGTCAGCGAGTCGTCGTCGCCGGTCGCGCTCGTCAGGTCGAGCAGGTTGCCGCCCGTGGGCGCGACGTAGTGCGGGTGATCGATCGCGTCGATGACCGCGGTCGCGACACCATTGGTGAGGATCACGTCGCCCGGCGCGGCCAGCGCGTCGACCCCGCCGGGGATCGCGTCGCCCGCCTCGAGCACCCGCACCTCCACCCGCGGCGTCGCGCACTCGAACGCCAGCGCGGCGCAAGGCGTCGCCACCACGCAGTCCTCGTCCCCATCGAAGCAACCGCGCTCGCACCCGACGGCGAGCAGCGCGAGACAAGCCAACAAGCACCGCATCGGGCGATGCTACCTCACTCGCGCGCGGCCGCTATTCGCTCGGAAGCGCCAGCCTCAGGGACGACTCCAGCGGCCCCTTCCCGTGGGCCGTGAGATGCAGCGAGAAGGGGTGGGCGGCGTTCAGCGCCCGGAGCGCAGAGGCCGCCGGCTCGAGCGCCCGCGCCTCGGTCGCCCACGCGAAGATGCGCGCTCCGAGGCTGTCGTGGACCTCGGCGGCCTCGTCGATGTCCTCGAGCGTATCGGCGCGCGCGAGGATCCCCTCTCGAGTGCGTCGGGAGAGTTTGGATATTTGAATAGGATCGTCCCCGGTCGCTCAGGCGCCAGCGTGCAGGGGGGCGGGGCGGAGGCGGCGGCCGGCTTCGAGGACGGAGCCGTTGACGGGGCCGAGGCAGCGCTCGACGTCGCGGGCGAGCTTGCTGAGGCGGCGGCGGCGGCCGCGCTTGGGGCCGTCTTCGGCCGCGACGCGGGCGTCGAGGCCGGCCAGGGGCCAGTCGCTCGCGCCGGACTCCGCGACCACCGCGTCGCCGACCTCGGCCGCGGCGCGGAGCAGGAGATCGGTCAACAGCTCCTCGGCCGCGTCGGCCTTGTCGTCCATGTAGGCGAGGGTCTCGTCGGGGCTCATCTCGCGCTCGAGGTCGAGGTGGAGGTTGGCGAGCATCGACGGGATGGGCGGCAGGACGACGCTCTTGCCGTCCGGGGCGTCGGCGGCGCGCGCGGCCCACGCGGCGAAGAGGCGCTGGGCGCGGAGGTTCAGCGAGGCGAAGCGCTGCGCGACGTCCACGAAGCGCCTCTGACCCTCGAGGTCGAGCGCCCACAGGCCCTGGAAGAAGTACTGGCAGACGAAGGCCCAGTAATTGAAGTTGTCCCAGTAGATCTTCGCCGCCATCACGCGCGGCTGGCCGTAGACCTTCGCGGCGTGGCTGTAGGTCTCGGTCGAGATCGCGGCGAGGCGTCGGTAGAACCAGTCGACGAACTCGGCGTGGGCGCGGATGTCCTCGCCCGCGAGCTCGCGCCGGATCAGCTCGCCCGTGTGCACGTTGGCCAGCGCGATGAAGTCCGAGCCGGGGCTGTAGAACGGGTCGACGAAGAGTCCCGCCTCGCCCACCGCGGCCCAGCGATCGGCCGACAGGCACCGCGTGGAGGTGTAGCTGTAGTCCTTGAGGCAGCGGAAGTCGGCCACCTCGAAGGCGGCGATCTTCTCGCGCAGGACGGGCTCGTGTTCCTCGAGCCACGCGAGCGAGCGCTCGAGGGTGTTCATCGACGTGAAGTCGTGGACCTCGCCGTGCGCGACGATGCCGATGCTGGTCTTGCCGCTCGAGAGCGGGATGATCCACGCCCAGTAGCCCTCGCCCATGAGGTGGGTGGTGGAGAGCCAGCGGATGCCGTCGAGATCCCGGCCGTGCCAGGCGCTCTCCTCTTCGGGCACGAGGTGGCCGACGTCGAGGCGCCCGTCGAGCCGGAACCAGGCCGCGTGCGCGTGGTGTCCGCTCTCCTCGCCGAGCCCGAGCTTGCGGGTGAGCAGCCGCCGGCGGCCGCTCGCGTCGACGACCCAGCGCCCGGTGAGCACGCGCCCGTCCTCGAGCTCGATCTCGTGCAGGTCGCTCGTGTCGCTCGCGGCGAGCCGGACGTCCTTCACGCCCACGCCCTCGATGAGGGTGACGCCGTCCTCCTCGCAGAAGGCGCGGAGGTCGTTCTCGAAGCGCCCGCGGTCGAGCTGGAACGAGGGCACCACGGGCAGCTGGGGCGGGCCGAGCTCCGTGCGCTGGGCGAGCGGGAGGTGTCCGCCGCCCGGGAAGAAGCGCAGGCCGTTCTTCACCAGGTGCTGCTCGAGCAGGTAGTCGCGGAGCCCGAGGGTGTGCTCGAAGTAGCGGCTGCCCAGCTCCACGCTCGACTCGCCGACCTTGTGCGTCGCCTCCGGCAGCGGCCGCGCTTGCCGGTCGACGACGACGACGGAGACCCCGGGCAGCTGACGCCGCAGCTGGCGGGCGAGGGTGAGGCCCGCGAGGCCGCCGCCGCAGATGACGACCTGTTCCTGCTCCTGCGCCTGCTCCTGCATTCGGCCGCGAGGATAGTGCCGCCCTTGCGCCTCGGCCACTGACGGGCCATCCCCCGAGCGTGCGTTATCAGGGTCGCATCTACCGGCCGCCGTCCGAGGCCGACGCCTACATCCTCCAGGCGACCGTCGGGTGCTCGTGGAACCACTGCACCTACTGCGACATGTACCGCGACAAGGACTTCGCGCTGCGCCCGCTCGAGGAGAGCCTCGAGGACCTGGACGCGGCGGCGGAGGCGTCGGGCGGGCGAATCGAGAAGCTCTTCGTGGCCGACGGCGACGCGCTGGTGATGCCGATGGATCACTGGCTGCCCATCCTCGAGCGGGCGCGCGCGCGCTTCCCGCGACTGCGCCGGGTCAGCTGCTACGCGATGGCGCGCAACGTCCGGGACAAGACCGACGCGGAGCTGGCCACGCTGCGGGAGCACGGGCTGAGCACGCTCTACATCGGCCCCGAGTCGGGCGACGACGCCACGCTCAAGCGCATCGCCAAGGGCGACACCTTCCAGGGGCACGTCGAGGCGGCGCAGCGGGCGCACGCGGCGGGCATGAAGCTGAGCGTGATCGCCCTGCTGGGCATCGCGCCCGAGCGGGCCGAGGCGCACGCGGAGGCCACGGCGCGGCTGGTGACCGAGATGGACCCGGCCTACTTCGCGGCCCTGACGGTGACCGTCGTCCCGGGCACGCCGCTCGCCACCCTGCGCGCGAAGGGCAAGTTCGAGGTCCCCCCCGTGCCCGCGCTGCTGCAGGAGCTGCGCACGATGGTCGACCTCGCGCGCCCGACCGACGCGCTCTTCCGCACCAACCACGCGAGCAACTACCTCCCGCTCGGCGGTCGGTTGCCGCGCGATCGCGAGCGCATCGTCTCGGTCATCGACGCGGCGCTGCGCGGCGACATCCCCCTCCGCGACGAGCGCCACAGGGGTCTCTGAGCGGACAGTCTTCAAGGGAAGTTGCATCGCCCGGGGGCTTGCGCAAGGGTCCTGGCTTCCCATGACCCGCGCCATCTCCCTCGCCTTCCTCCTGCTCGTGGGCTGCGGCCCGAGCCACCTCATCTCCCTGCGGACCGAGCTGCCTCCGGTCACCGACGCGCAGACCCGCGCCCGCCTGGCGCTCGGGCACCGCGACGACCTGACGGGGGCGCCCGCCGCGGATCTGGACCGGCTGCGTCGGCTCGCGGAGCTCGAGGTCGCGCTCGGCCAGCGCAAGGAGGCCATCCTGACGTGGGGCCTGGCGATGGAGCTGTCGCGCGCCGACGTGGCCACCGCGCGCGGCGCGGAGCTCGAGCGGGCGCGGACCCGGCTGGAGGAGACGCGCGCGTGGGTGATCGAGGGGGCGCGGCAGGCGGGCGCCGACCGGACCGTGCTCGACGCGCTGTGGGACGTCCGCGACCTGGCCCCCTGGGCGGACGTGATCGCAGGTCTCGGCCGGCTCGAGCGCGTGCGCCGGCTGCCCGCGGAGACCTCGGACGCGCTCGCGGCGGTCCTCCCGCCTCGCGTGTGGGCGACCCTCACGGACGACGCCACGCTCCCCGAAGCGCTCGAGCCGTCCCTTCACGAGATGGCGTCCATCGGGCCCGTGGCCCGCGACCACCTCGAGCGGCGGCTCGACCGCGCGCGTCGGCGCGAGCGCGTCGAGGTGGCGCTGGAGGTCGCCCGCTCGCTCCAGACATTCGAGCACAGGCACGTGCCCGCCTGGCTGATGACGCGGCTCGCGGCGACCCCGGGGACCCGCGCGGTGGTCAGCCACGTCCCCGTCACGGTCGCCACCCTGCGGGACATGGCGGCGCTCGAGCTGGCGCGTCGGGAGCGCCCCCACGACCCGATCGTGGCGCTGGCCAGCGCCTGGGGAGCGATCCTCTTCCAGCAAGGCCCGGACGCGCGGCGGATGGCGGCTCGCGCGCGTCGCGACGCCGCCGACGAGGAGACCCGCGCGATGGCCGACCTCATCGTGGCGCTCGCCGACCTGCAGGCCGACGACGCCGGGGCGCTCACCGCCCTCGTCGACGCGGACTGGCTCCCGGCCCCGCTGCTCAACGCGATCATCGACGGCTTCGACGCTGGTTCCAGCGAGTCTCCGGCCACCCGGGGGGCCATCGCGCGGCTCGCGCGCCGAGAGGTCGAGCGGCTGGGCGCGGACGCCACGTGGACCGTCGCCTACGCCGTCGCGATCGACGCCGACGCGCCTCGCGGCCTCCGTCTCACCGCGCTCCAGTCGCTGGCGCGCTCGAACCGGAGCTACGCCGTGGCCGCGAGCAGCTGTGTGCTCCGCGCGCTCGACGACGAGACGTGCGAGGCGCGGATGAGGCTCGAGGACGACTTCCTCGATGGCACCTGGCCGGAGGCCGAGGAGGGGCGGGACACGCTCGCGCTCCTGGGGAGCCGCTCGGGCGTGCACGCCAACCTCCTCTACGCCGCGCTCGAGGTGAGCGACGCGGAGCGCGCCGACCTGCGCCGCTGGCTCGCCGAGCTCGAGGGGACCGAGGTCGCGTTGCGGGCGGATTGGGTGAGCGTGTCGATCTCGCTCGCGCTGCTGGGCGGGGATCGCGCCGCCGCGGAGGCGCTCTTCGCGCAGAGAGGCGCTCTGCTCCCTCGCCCCGGCGCCGCGGCCCTCGAGGCGGAGCTGGCGCGAGACGATGGGGGACCGCCGGGGTCCGCGTGGATCGCGGAGCCGCTCTTGCGCATCCCGCTCGAGCGGGACGAGGAACCCGCCGCGCCCCTCGAGGGACCCGCCGTCTCGCGGCTGCGCACGGCCGCCAGTCGCCTCTACTGGGGCCGCGCCGTGCCCCCCGAGTCGCTGGCCTCGGCGCTCCCGGAGCTCCCGCCGGCGGCGCGAAGCCTCGGGCTCGCGGTGCTCGCCGAGGCCGCCGACCGACGCGGCGACTCGGCCCGTCTCCGTCACTGGACGCGCGCCCTCCAGGAGAGCGCCCCCGGGTCGGCCGAGGCCGCCTACTTCGCGGGCCGCGTCGTCGCAGCCGATGGACGCACCGAGGAGGCGCTCGCCGCGTACCGCACCGCCGCCCTCCGACAGCCTCGGGCCGATCGCCTCCGCCAACGCGTCGGTCTCGCGCGCCTCGAGATCGAGGGGGACGCGCGCCCCGCCGACGCGGCGGCTTGGGTCGGCTGGAGCACGCGGCGAGAGCGCTTGACCCGGCAGCTGCTCGAGGCGAACGCGGCGCCAGACGCCCGGACGCTGCACGAACACATCGTGGCCGGGGAGCGCGTCTCCGCCGAGACCCCGCTCGCGGTCGCCCGACTCCTCACTGCAGCACAGCGACGCGAGTGGCGGAGTGCGCTCATCGACCGGGTCGCCGAGAGCACCGACGCCGCGCTCGCGGTGCGGCGCGCGCGAGAGGCGAGCGAGCGCCTCGCGCAGCTCGAGGACGACCCGGACGACCCGCACGACCTGGGCCGGGTGGCGATGCTCCGATGGCTCGCCGACGACATCGAGGCGGCGCGCGCGTTCGTGCGCGATCATCCCGACGATCTCGTCGCGCGCTACCTCGAGGAGCTGCTGGACGCGCGCGAGCCCCTGGGCAACGCGCTCGCCTGGGAGGTGTTCCGCGACTGGTGGGATCCGGACGCCGACGTGTCCGGGCTCCGCGCCTGGCTCGACGCGCGCGCTCCCGCCGACCCGCGGCTCGATCCGGTGACGTGCACGATGCACGCGGGCGCCGGCGACGCGGAGGCCGCGTGCATCGT
>SHBB01000111.1 GCA_004213565.1 Sandaracinaceae bacterium | reverse complement strand
ACGAGCTGGAACAGCTCGAAGCGGGAGCTGAGGCCACCCGCGGTCACGACGAAGTGGTTCTTCTCGGAGGAGCCGACGGTGACGGTCTCCCGCCTCCGGATGATCCGCTCCTCGACGATCTTGCCGCCCTGGATCAGGCCGATGCGAAGGACTTTCGGGCCGCTCGGGCGCTGCTGGACGGCCTGCATGGCCATCGTCATCGCCCCGGGGCGGCCCCTACCCTGTCGCTGCGGCTGTTGGCTGGTGCTCATCCTGGTCTTTCCCCATCGTCACCCGCGCTGGCGGGGGGTCGGCAGACATCTGTCCCGGGGGTCCGACGCCATCCGTGCGGGAAGGTTCCCGACAGTGGCGTCATTTTCGCCGCCGAAGCCTAACACCGCCTAGGCGGAGGGGTCCAGACGGGATGCGTCGTCGGAGGCGTCGCGCGCCTCGTCTGCGAGGTCGTGCTCGGTGTGGTCGTCGATGTGGTCGTCCACCGGGTCATCGGTCGGTGGGACCGGATCCTTCACCCCCACCTTGGGACCGCCCGACCCGCGGTCGGCGGCCGGCTCCTGCCCGAGGGCCTCTTCGACCGAGGCGACGACGCGGCGGCTCTCGGCGAGGCGGGCCTTCGCGATCTTCTTCAGCACGGTCCAGGAGCCCAGCGCGAGGCTGGAGGTGCTGATGCCGATCGCGATCGAGATCACGGCGCGCCCGAGGCCGATGTTCTCGACCAGGCCGGCCTGGAGGCGCATGAGGCCGTGATCGCCGATGAAGATCCAGCCGATGCTGAGCGCGGCCCCGAGGAAGCCCAGGGCGGAGCCGATCGAGGCGCTGATCCGCAGCCCGCGCATGCCGCGCGCCGCCCTCCCCTGAACGTCCATCATGGCGTCCTCGAGGTCGATGACGCGATCGTCGTCGCGTCGCTCGGGGTCCAGGAGCGGCCAGACGCACTCGGCGACCCAGGCCGGGAGCGCGTCTCGGGTCAGCGCGGCGGCTCGCTCGTGCTCGCCGGCCCGCAGGAGCTGAACGAGGGCGCGGCGGAAGGCGCCCGCGTCCAGCGCGGAGCGGAAGGCCAGCGTGCGCACGCGCTCGACGACGAGGGCGAGCACCCCGGCGAGGAAGAGGCCCTGGAAGACGTGAAAGACGATCACGGGGAGCGGTCAGCGGAGCACGAACGAGGTGAGGGCGCACCCACGCTCAGCATCCACGCTCAGCGGGCACGCCCTCTCGACCGACGCGTTTGCGGGAAGTTCCGCTCAGAACGGCTCGTCCTGCACGCTCCGGATCACCTCGCGCACGAAGCTGGTCCTCAGGTCGAGGACCTCGTAGCCGAGGTTGCTGCGGTTGAGGATGTAGAAGGCGTTCGGCTTCTGGACGCGGCCCTCGATCCGGATCTCGTCGAGCTGGATGACCTGCGGCGCGCGGCCACGCGAGCTCTGCGCCTCGGCGTCGCTGGGGGCGAGGAGCCAGGCGGAGACGGCGACGGCGCTCGCGAGCAGGATGGCGTGGGTGGTCTTCATGGTGTCTTCCGTTCGAACGTCGGCCAGCTCGGGTTCTTCACTCGCCGCCGCCTTCGCCGCCGCCCTCTTGCGCTTCCTGGGCCTGGCGCGCGGCGCGCGCGGCCTCCCGCTCGGCGCGGGCCCGATCTCGCTCGATGGCGCGCTGCTCGCGCTCGATGAGGCGGCCGAGCTCTTCGAGGTACGTGCTGGATGGGTCGTCGCGCGGCAGGCTCGGGCCCATCAGCTCGCGGTAGCGGTTCAGCTCGGAGACGGCGCGCTGGTAGGCCTGGAGGTTGTTCATCCCCGGGTACTGCTCGCCGGCCTCGCGGTACATCATGGCCAGGTTGAAGTGGACCTCGGCGTTGCGCGGCTCCATCTCCTGGACGCGATCGAACTCGGCCTGGGCCTGCTGCCACTGCTTGGTCGCGCGGAGCGCGTCACCGAGCGCGAGGCGGACCGCGGCCACGCCGGGCGCGAGCCGGGACGCGGTCTGGAACTGCTGCAGCGCCTCCTGGTAGTTGCCGGCCGCGAGCTGCTGGAGACCCAGCGCCATGCGCGCCTCGGTGTAGGAGGGCTCGAGCTCGATGGCGCGGCGGTAGCTCGCGAGCGCCGGCTGGAGCTGGCCCGCCTCCTGGTGCATGCGGCCCCGGAGGTAGTGCAGCTCCGCGTCCGAGTCGCTCGTCTGAAGCGCCTGGTTGAGGATGGACTCGGCCAGCTCGGTGCGGCCGAGGCGGAGGTTGGCTTTGACGAGCACGGCCATCGCGGGCACGAAGCGCTCGTCGCGGCGCAGGGCCCGGCGCGCGGCCTCGATGGCCTCCTCGGGGCGGTTCGCCTGCACGAGCACGTCACCGTAGATGGCCTGCACGGCGAGGTTGCGGATCCACTGCTCCGCGAGCGGCCGCACGAAGCTCAGCGCCTCGTTCGCATTGCCGCGCCGGAGGTGGATGCGCGCGATGCCCTCGATGGCGCGCTCGTAGTCGGCCTGGATCCGGAGCGCCTGCTGGTAGAGCTGCAGCGCGCGCGCGTCCTGGCCCGCGCGGTCCGCGAGCACGCCGAGGTTGTAGGCGGCCTTGTAGGCGTTGCCGTCGGCGCGGAGCGCCTCCTGGAAGGCCTGCTGGGCCTGGGCGCTGTCGCCCGAAGCCGCCGCCTGAAGGCCGCGACGGTAGGCGGCCTGCGCGGAGCCGTTCATCGGTCGGCGGGGCGGGAGCGGTCGGCCGGTGTCGGCCTCCGGGCGGCCCCACGGCGACTCCTGGTCTCCCTCGGGAGAGGTGCCGCCACCGGTCCCCGCGCCGGTCCCGCCGCCGTTGCCGGGCTGGTTCTCGAGGTCGCTGTCGGGCAGCTCGTCCGGGTCCACGCTGCCGGGCGGGGCCTCGAGCTCGGCGCGGTCGCCGCCCGTGCCCCCGCCGCCGGTGTCCTCGCCGCCGGTGGTGGAGTCACCGGGCGTGGCGTCGTCGTCGGACGCGCCCTCGTCGCACCCGGCGCCGTAGAGGCCGAGCCCGAACATCAGGCCGCTGAACAGCAGGCCGCGAATGAACCGGCCGCGGAGCGCTCGCATCACTCGTCCTCCCGGGCCAGCGGCGGCGCGGTGACGCCGCTGTCGATGTCGATGTGCTGGCCGCGGCGCGCCCGGCGGAACTCGTTGGGCTGGTAGGCCGCGAGGCTCGCGTCCTGGCCGCGCTGCTGCTCGATGCACTCCGCGATGCGCTCCTCACCGTACGCCTGGAGGCGGTCGATGGCTTCGCGCGAGTACTCGTTGTCGATGTTGCCCCGGACCGCGGCCCGGGCCGCGAGCGAGTAGCGGACGACCGCGTAGCACTCGATGGGGCGGACCTGGCCGTCGAGCACCTGGCGGACCCGGTCCTCGAAGGTGAAGCGGACCTCGTCCTGCACCTCGGGCGAGGCGCTGCGGATCTGCCGCTGGAGGTCGCTCGGCATGGTGATGGTCGCGTTGAGCACGGCCCGCGCGAGGATCTCGTAGGCGCGACCCTGGCGCGTCAGCGCCGCGATGGTCCAGGTCGGCCGGCGGTAGGCGAGGATGGGCTCGTAGCCCTCCGCCGTGCTCTGGGTCCGCGTCGAGCCCTGCTGGATCTGGCTGTTGAGCTCGTTGACGAACGCCTCGGTCGTGCTCTGCCGGCCCGGGTTCACCTCGAGGCTCTCGAGCTGCCCGATCGACGGGTCGACCAGGGTGAAGCGGCTCTCGGCCGCGTACTCGGCCGCGATGCTGCCGGGCTCGCCGTTCATGCGCTGGAAGGCGTTGACGACGTCCTGGAGCGCGTCGCGCTGCGTGCTCTCTCGCGCGCGCTGCTCTCGCCGCGCCGCCGCGATGCGGTGGTAGGCCTGCACGACGAGCTCCGTCGCCGCCCGGTCGTTGCGGTAGCGGTCGATGAACGACTGCATCTCGCGCGCGGCGTTGCTCCACTGCTCGCTCTTGAACGCCATCTCCGCCACGCGGTAGCGCGCGTTGCGCTGGTCGGCGGGGTCGGTCAGCCGCTCGGCCGCGCGCTGGTAGTACTCCGCCGCGCGGCGGTAGTTCTGCTGGAACTCGAGGATGCGGGCCGCGTTGATGAGCGCGTCGGTGATGCGCTCCGGCATGTCCGTGTCGGTGCTCTGCTGGAAGCGCCGCGAGTCCGCGATCTGCAGGTAGTTCTCGACCGCGCGGTCGTAGTCGAAGAAGCGGTTCGCGGTGTAGGCGAGGCGGAAGTAGGCCGTCGCGAGGATGCCCTCGAGCTCGGTCTCTCGCTCCCCCTCCGCGTCGTCGAGCATCGGCGTCACCTGGTCGATCACGCGCTGGTAGATCTGACCGGCCGAGTCGAAGCGCTGGGTCCGCTCGAGGGCGAGCGCGGCCTGCAGGAGCGCGACCGGCGCCTGCGGGTGGTTCGGCTCGTCGTTGACGGCGTTGACCAGCATCGTCGCGCTCTGCTCGTACAGGCGGCGCTGCTCGTCACCCTGCGCGCCCTCGGCCTGCGTGAAGATCTCGAGCGCGCGCTGGTAGCGCACGTTGGTCAGCACGGTGCCCGCGGTGCAGAGCGGCGAGTCGGCGTTGGCCTCGTCGTCGCACCAGTTGTCGAGCTGCTCTGCGTTCTCGAAGGTCGGGCCGTCGGGCGTGAAGGTGCAGCCCCGGCGCTGGACGTCGCGGCTCAGGCGCTCCGCCTCCGGGGTGTCGCCCATCGCGACGGCCATGTTGTAGAGGCTGTCCCACGCGACCTGACCGGTCGGGTTGGCGTTCGGGCCGCTGCAGCGCTCCTCGTAGATGCGCAAGAAACGCTGCCGGGCCTGGGGCCAGTAGCCGTAGTAGTAGAGGAGGAGCGCGTTGTTGTAGTCGTACGCCGCGCGCACGCCCTCGCTGTCCTGGGCCTCGGGCACCCGCGCCAGGTAGACCTCGCGGGCCTGGGCCAGGCGCTGGACCATCAGCGGCATCTCCATCGGCGTGACGCGCGGCGGCGTGCCGGTGGGCTCGGGGATGTCCTCTTCACCCATGCGGATGTCGAGGCTGCCCTGCTCCTCCGCCTGCTCGACGAGGCGCTTGAGCGACTCGACCACGCGGCGCGCGGACTCGCTCAGGAAGCGGTCGTCGAGGTTGCTGTCGCGCACGGCGGCGTAGACGCGCGCCGCCTCCTCGTACTGCTCCGACCAGAAGAGCGCGTCGGCCAGGTTGTACTGGAGCTCGTACGCGTTGGGGCTGTTCGGGTAGTTGTTGAGGTAGGCCTGGTAGGCCTGCGCCGCGAGCCCGTACTCCTGCAAGGCCTCCTGCAGGCGCTGCTCGGAGCGCTCGCGGACCGCCTCCTGGCGGAGGATCTGGGCTTGGCGGTGGTGGCGCGTCGCGTCGTTGATCAGCGCGCCCTCGGCGAGCTGCTCCGCGCGGCGCTGCTCCACCGGGTTGTCCATGTTCTGGTTCCACCAGTCGGAGCCCTCGCGGTAGTCGCCGAGGCGAGCCTGCGCCTCGAGGGCGCGCTCCATCTCCTGGTGTCGCTGCCACGCCCGCGCGATCTGCGCGGTGATCTCCGGCGCGCGCGACGAGTTCGGCCAGCGCGACAGGGCCAGCTCCCACACCTCGACCGCCTCCGGGTACTTGGCCTCCTCGAAGTAGACCTGGCCGAGCTCGAAGTAGATCTCGCTCGTCCAGCCCCGGTCCTGCGGCAGGACGTTCGGGTTCTGGATCCGCTGGATGCCGCGGGGCATCCCCTCCTCGTCGTCCGGGATCTGGTTCTCGTTCCAGTCGTCGTACGCGAAGGTGATGCCGAGGTACTGCACCGCCTCGCGGCGCAGCTCGGTGCCGGCGCGGCCGGTCTGGCGCAGCTGCTCGTCCGACCACTCGATCAAGCGCGAGAAGTGCTCGATGGCCTCGGGGTAGCGGCTCGCCCGGTAGTACGCCCAAGCCACCTTGTAGAGCGCGAGGTTGTAGTTGCGGTCGGTCGGGTCGGCGAGGACCTTGCCGTAGGCGCTGATGGCCCGGTCGAGCGCGTGGGGCTCGAAGTCGAAGTCGAAGTGGTACTCGCCGATGCGGAGCCACACCTCCATCACGAAGCGCGCGTCGGGCGTGACCGGCGTGCAGCCCGCGTAGGGGTCGTCGAACGGCATCGTCTCGTTGCCGAGGGTGCCGCCGAGGCCGAGCGCGGGGTGCTCCTCTTCGCTGAAGCCCTCTTCGCCTCCGGGCGGGGGCTCCGGGGCCGGGGGCTCGCCCGTGTAGTCGAAGCGGTTGGCGCAGACGAGGTTGAGCCACGCGAGGCGCGCCTCCTCGTTGCGCGCCATCTCGTTGAGGCAGTAGCCGATGAGGTAGTAGACGCCGTCGATGCGCCGGTAGTCGGGGAAGCGCTGGATCAGGGCCCGGTAGAGCTCCACCGTCTCGCTGAAGTCCGGCACGCCCATGGCCTCGCCCGCGGCGGCGGCCTCCTGGTAGGCGATGGCGGCGCGCTCGTAGTAGAGCTCGCCCAGCCGGAACATCGCGTCGGGGGTGTAGTTCGGGTCGTCCGGGTAGCGGCGGATGAACGCCTCGAAGAGCCGGATGGCGCGCTCCATCGCCTCGTTCTGGAGGCGCTCCTCCTCGCGGATCTGACGCGCGTAGCCGGCCTGCCGCTCGCGGCGGCGGCGGTGGTACTCGCGGACGAGGATGGAGTTGACCGAGCCGCGGTAGGCGCTGCCCGACTGCATGAAGCGGCGGACCTCCGCCTCCATCTCACGCAGGGCCTGGATCTGCTCCGGGCTCGGCGGCGGCCGGTCGTCGTCGATGCGGCGGTCGGTGGTGTCGAGGAAGGCCGGGTTGGGCACGTCCGTCGTGTTCGCCCACGGCGGGGGCGGCATGTCCGAGAGGCTCTGGCCGGGCCCGGGCATCGGGAGCGGCTCGCGGCTCACGGGGCCCGCGGGCTGGCCCTGCGGGCCGTCGCCTTCTTGCGCGTGCGCCGTCGACAGCCCGGACGTGAGCGGGCCCGCCCCGAGGAGCGCGGTCAGCCAGGCCGCCGTGAACGCGAGGCGCCGTAGCGTCGATTCGAAGCGCACTACTCCAGCTCCTCGGTGTCCGAGCCGTCGTCCGTGGTCTCGTCCATGATCTCGCGGAATTCGTCGTCCAGCGCGCGCATCTCTCTCGCCCGCTCGCGGGTCAGGATCTCGACGCGCGTGCGGTGCTCCTCACGCCGGGCCCACGAGACGTCGATGCGCCCGACGTCCGCGCGCAGGACCAGGTCGTAGAAGCGGTGCTGGACCTGTCGGAAGTTGTGATAGGTGACCGCGCCGACGACCTCCTCGGTCTCGGTCTCGAGGTCTCCGAGCGCCGCGCGGTAGCCCACGATGCGCTCCGACTCGGTGCGAAGCTGGCCCTGGATCTCGGTCACGCGCTCCTGAACGATGCCCTGGATCTGCTGCTCGCGCTGGTCGAGCTGGCTCTCGACGCGGGTCAGGCGGGTGAAGAGGCCCGCGAGCTGCGAGTCGCTGAGCCGCTCCTGGACCTGCTGGGTCAGCCGCGCGTGCTCCCGGCGCAGGCGGTCGTGGCGCTCGTAGCGCGCGTCGCCCGGACCGACCTGGAGGCGCGAGGCCTCGAGCGCGATGCGGAGCTGCCGGATCATCTCGCGGTACTCCGCGACGGCCGCGCGGTGGCCGGACAGCTCGTTCCGGATGGCCGCGACGCCCTCGGCGTCACGCTGCTCCTCGGTGTCCTGCATGTAGCGCTCCATCGCCACGATGCGCGCCTCCATGCCCTGGAGCTCGACCTCGAGCCGACCGAGGTCCCGCCCGAGCCGGCGATAGCGACCGAGCACCTCGTCGTCGAAGTCGGCCAGCTCGCCCTCGTCGGTGGGCATGCCGCTGAAGAAGCGCTCGAGCCGCCGGATCTCGGACAGGGTGCTGGCGAGCTGCTGCGCCTCGCCGGGGTGGCGCTGCTCGTAGACGCGCAGGAGGTCGCGGCGCGTGCGCGCGATGCGGTTCCGCAGCGCGGTCGAGCGCTCCATCTGCAGCCGCAGGTCGGCGAAGATCGCGACGCGGTTCGGCTGGGCCAGCGCGGCCTCGAGCCGCTCGACGAGCTCGCTGGTCTCGCGGACCAGACGGCGCGCCTGCGAGAGATCCGACAGCACGCTGAGCGCGCGATCCATGTCGCCCTCGAGCTCCGCCCAGCGCTGCGCCAGCGGCGGCAGGAACGCGTTGGCGTCGAAGCTCTCCATGTTCTCGCGCACGAGCCCGCGGAAGTACGCCTGGGGGTCGGCGTGCGCGTTCATCATCTCGTCGAGCTCCTGGCGCACCGGGCCGAACTCGCGCGCCACCTCCCGGAAGATCCGGTTGGCGTCGTCGAAGCGGCCGTTGCGCAGGAGCAGGTTGCCGCGGAGCAGCTTGCCGTCCGGGATGAAGCGGCTCTCGGGCGCGGCGACGCTGAGCACCTCGAGCGCGCGCTCGGCGCGGGTGCTGTCACCCATGCGGATGTAGACCCAGGCGATCTCGTAGAGCGCGACGTCGAAGTTGGTCGAGGTGCGCGAGACGGCCTGGTAGGCCTCGACCGCCTGGTCGAGCTGGTCGGTCTCGTAGTAGAGGCGCCCGAGCGCGAGCTGCGTCAGCTCGATGACCTCGCGCTGCTCGTCGGTCTCGGCCGGGGCGCGGAGCACCCGACGGAAGGCCTCGATCGCCTGCGGGTACTGCTCTCGCAGCGTGTAGATGACGCCGATGAAGTAGCGCGCCTGCGGGTAGTACGGGCTGCCCGCCTGGACGCCCTCGAAGGCCTGACGCGCCTGGTCGAGCATCGACTGATCGATGCGGACGGTCGTGGCCGAGCCGCCCTCGGTTCCGTCGCCGATGGCGCGGAGCACGTCCTCGGTCGGGACGGCGCGGTTGTAGAGGTACTTGGCGCGGTAGTAGTTGGTCGTCGCCTCGATCTCGCTCGGCGGGATCCGGCTGAGCTGGGCGAAGTAGCCCTCCACCCCGTCGAAGTCGCGGGTGTGGATGGCGATCTCGATGAGCCGACCGAGCGCGCGCTGCACGTGGTCTCGGTACGCCCGCTCGCCCGTGTGCTGGATCAGCTCGCGGAAGCGGGTGCGCGCGCCGAGGTAGTCCCCCGCGCGGAAGAGGCTGTCGCCCAGCAGGAACAGCGCGTCCGGGTAGGCGCGGTGTGTGCCGTAGTTCTCCACGATGTCCGTGAAGATGATCGAGGCGCGGATGTAGTCCTGCAGGCGGTAGAAGAGCTCGCCGTCCGCGAGGCGCTCCTCCACGAAGGTCTCGCTCCTGAGGCGGGAGCGCCGGAGCGGCTGGCCGGTGAGCTGTCGCGCGTCGCCCTCGAGGTCGACGACCTCGCGCGTGACCTGTTCGACGCTCTGCGCCGACGCCATCGACGCCGCGCTGGCCCCGATCAGGAGAGACGCCGCAGCCGCGAGCCGCGCCAGAGCGCGATCGCGGCGAGCGGGCGGGTCGGACCGCCGCTGCATCACTCCGCCCCCGATTCTCCGCTGTCCCGACTTTCCTCTCCACCGCGGCGCGAGGCCTGGACCCGCTCCTGGTAGCGAATGGCCGGGCGCTCCTCGAGCGGCGCGGTGGGTCCGCCCTTCTCGTAGCCGACCACCCGGATGGTGATCGCCTTCCCCTCGGGCGCCGTGAAGGAGTAGTTCGAGCGGACGCGGAAGCGGTAGCCCTTGAGGTACGAGAAGATGCCGTAGCCGTGGCCTCGGTACTCGAGGTTCACGGTCAGGGTGTGCTCGCCCGGCACGATGCTGCCGTCATAGATGTCGAGCTCGCGGCGCTCGCCGAGCGAGCCCTCCTCGTCGGCCTTGCTGAAGATCCGGGCGCCGTCGAGCGCGTAGACCGCCTTCACGAGCCGGTAGCTCGAGCTCATCCGGTTCTCGTGCACGATGACCGCCTGGGCCCCCGCCACGACGCCCTGCAGCACGGTCTCCGCCAGGAGCGAGAGGCGGGCCTTGGAGCGGAAGATCTGCTCCTTCAGCTCGTTGATCCGCTGCTCGAGATCGCGAAGACGTACGGCGTAGGTGCCGGCGTCCATGCCCTCGTCTCGCTCGGCGCTGGTCCGCGTGTCGGCAGACTCCGCGCCTGCCTCGGCGCCTGCCTCGGCGCCCGCTTCAGTGCCCGCTTCGGCGCCGGTTTCCGCCTCGGCGCCAGCTTCGGCGCCAGCCTCCGCGTCGGAGGTCTCGGGAGCCGCTTCTTCCTCCTGCGCGATCGCACCGCCCCCCATGAAGAGGACCGAGCTGGCGACGAAGGTAGCAACCGCGACGGTCGCCGAGAGCGCAATCACCCTGCGCATCGCATCTCCCCCTGCTGTTTCAGCAGCATATCTGACAAGCGCGTTTCGGAGCCGAGCGCGGCTTCCGCCAAGGGCTCCCGCCGGAGCATACGGGAACTCGGATTCCTTCGGAATCTCAGGGGCGTATAGCAACCGCCATTTTTTCGGTCAACGTGCATCTGTCCGGCCGCACGCCGCGGAGCCCCCTCGCTGCAGGGAACTCCGAACGCGGCCCAGTCCCGGTTAGAATCCGCCACCGGTCGATGCCCTGTAGTCTCCATCCGCCCGTTCACGAGTGCCGTAGATCCTTCCGCGCCCTCGTCCGTCTCGACGTGGGAACGCACCGGACCGGCTCACCCGAGGAGCTCGGACGGTGATGGAGACCCCCGACGACCTCTCCGACGAGGAGCTGCTGAGACGATTCAACGAGGGCGACGCGGACGCGTTCGAGCGGCTCGTTCGGCGCTACGAGCGCCCGCTCTACAACTTCATCCTCCGCTCCGTGCGGCGCCGCGAGCGCGCCGACGAGCTGCTGCAGGACGTCTTCTTGAAGGTCGTGCAGCGCTCACGGGACTTCAAGGGCAACTCCAAGCTCTCCACCTGGCTCTACACGATCGCGAGAAACCTGTGCATCGACCACAGCCGAAAGATGGTGTTCCGGCGACACAAGTCGCTCGACGCCCCCTCGCGCTCCGGCGAGGAGGAGGGGCCCACCCTCCTGGAGCGGCAGGCGTCGGACGCGCCGGAGGCGGACCGGGCGGCCATCGCGAAGGACCTCCAGGCGCGCATCTCGGTCGCGGTCGAGGAGCTGCCCGAGGAGCAGCGCGAGGTCTTCCTGCTGCGGCAGGTGGAGGGCATGGCGTTCAAGGAGATCGCGGCCGTGGTCGGGGTGCCGGAGAACACCGTGAAGAGCCGGATGCGCTACGCGCTCGAGCGCCTGCAGCGGGCACTGGACGAGTATCGGGACTACGTTCGAGAGCTGAAGTGATGGGCTGAACCGTGGATTGCGAGACCTGCACCGACCGGATGATCGAGCTGCTCTACGGGGAGCTCGGTGAGGCCGAGGCGAGCGCCACCCGCTCGCACCTCGAGGGGTGTGAGGCGTGCGGGGACGCCTGGGATCGGCTCTCGGTCGGTCACGCGTTCGCGACGAAGATGCCCCTCGAGGAACCGCCGACCGACTTCCGCGCCGTGGTGATGCGCGCCGCGCGCGAGAAGGCGGCCGAGCGGGCCCCCGCCGAGCCGGCGGCGGACCCCGCGGGGGTCGGCGCCGCGGCGACGTCCCCGCGTGAGGACAGCGAGGAGCCGGGGCTCTGGTCGTCCATCGTGCACTGGATCGGGGGGATCGCCATGCGTCCCCAGATGGCGATGGCGATGACGCTGGTGCTGATGGTCGGCATCGGTCTCTGGTACCTGCCGGAGCTCCGGCGGCACGACCCCGCGGACACCCACGCGATCGTGGACCCCGCGCCCGGCGACGAGGTGGGTCCGAGCGCCTCGCTCGTGCCGGCCGAGCGGCTGGACCTCGAGGCGGACCCGCACACCGGTCGGATCGTGCCGCGCGAGGACCTCGCGCAGGCGGCCCCGCAGCGCCGGCAGCCGGCCGCGCCCGAGGCGGAGGTCACCGACGAACAGGAGGTCGACGACGGCGAGCCGGATCAGACGCTGGCGGCCGCGGATTCCGTCCCCTCCGAGCGCCCCACCGAGCGCGCGGCGGCAGCGGAAGGAGCGCCCGAGGACGAGCGCCGCTCCGGCGAGGTGATCGAGGAGCCCCTGATGGAGCTCGCCCAGGCCCCCGAAGCGGCCGGCGTGGAGGGGACGGTCGGCGCGGGGCAGGTGTTCGGCGTGCAGCCGACCCAGCGCGGGGCCACCCGCCCGAGCCAGGCGCCGAGCCGATCCAGCCAGGCGTACGCAGCCCAGGCCGAGACCGCGCCCATGCCGAGCGCCCCGCCCTCCCCCGCCCAGCCCCAGCAGGCGCAGGCGCAGGGCGCGGACGCGAGCCACCGCTACCGCCAGGGCATGGATCACTACCGCGGCCGGCGGTACCGCGAGGCGGCGGAGGAGTTCGACGCGGTCGTGCGCCGCCCGGGCGCGGATCGCTCGCTGGTGCCGTCCGCGCTGCATCACCTGGCGCGGAGCCAGCGCGCGGCCGGCGACTGCCGGGGCGCGGTGCGCAGCTACGACAACCTCCTGAGCCGCCACGGCAGCTACGGCGGCGCGCCCGACGCCATGATCGAGGCGGCCGACTGCTACCGCCGCCTCGGCCAGCTGTCCCAGGCGCGGCGGCTGCTCGAGCGCGCGGCGCAGAACCGCGCCGTGGCGTCACGCGCGCAGCGAGAGCTCGCCGAGCTGTCCGCCGCGGAGCGCGCCCACCAGCGCGCAGGCCAGGCGCAGCCCGCCGAGGCGGAAGCCGAGGCCGCCGCCGAAGCGCCCTGAGCGGGTTCGCGGGGTCACTCGCGATCGAGCAGGCGCCGGATGACGTTGCCCAGCCCGCTGCGGTGGCGGAGCTCGAGGTCGCACGTCTCGAGCGCCACGCGCAGCCCCTCGGCGAAGCGGTCCACCCGCTCGAGCTCGCCGAGCGTCAGGCCCGCCTCCCGGGCCGGGCTCGCCCAGCGCGCGTCGTCCAGCCCGGTGAACAGGCACCGCGTGCCGAGCATGCGTGCGCTGACGTGAGCGGCGAAGAGCGGTCGCGCCAGCTCCGGAGACGGGGGCAGCGCGGTGGCGTCCACCAGGCAGGCCTTGGCGTCCCGGTTGAGCAGGCGCCGCCCCAGCTCCTCCACCACGCGCTCCAGCTCCTCGGCCGACTGCGCCCCGCCCGCGATCATCACCACGCAGCCGGGCGCCGCCTCGACGATCGGGATCGCCCCCGCGAGCGCGCGCGCGCCCTCTTCCCGGAGCCGGTCCTCGCGGGCCATCACGAAGCCCTCGAGGGTGAGCTCGGCGATCGGGCCCGCGATCGGGTCCAGCGACGCGTCGCTCTCGGCGGACGCCGCGGCGACGATCGCGGGCGCGAGGGCGAGCGCGGCGCTCGGCGTCACCCCGAGCTCACCCGCGCGGCGCCCCAGCAGGCTGACGAGCGCGAGGGCCTCGCGCAGCTCGGGGCGGTGGGAGCGTGGATCGGGCGCGGCGGCGAGGCCGGCCAGGAGCGACTCGAAGACCGCGCGCGCCTCGATGGCCAGCTCCGTCGCGGCCTCCCGATCGCGCGCGAGCCGCGTCGCGTCCGCGAACGCCTCGCCGAAGTGATCGGCCGCGCGCGAGGCGGCCTCACGGAGCTCGGAAGCGCGGAGCATGCGGCGCCAGGATAGCCCGCGCCGCGCGCCCCGCCCCACTTCCCGGCCGGCGCGTCGCTTCCCCGCCTCCCCGCCGGCTGCTACATCCGGCGGCGTGACGGTCGTCGTACAGAAGTTCGGGGGCAGCTCGGTCGCCGACGTGCCCAAGCTCCAGCGCGTCGCCCAGCGCGTGGCCGCGACGCGCGCGGCGGGTGAGGACGTGGTGGTGGTCGTCAGCGCCATGGGCAAGACCACCGACGAGCTGCTCGGGCTGGCCCACCAGATCGACGCCGACCCGCCGCGCCGCGAGCTGGACATGCTCCTGACGACGGGCGAGCGCGTCTCGATGGCCCTGCTGTCGATGGCCATCCAGAAGCTCGGTCAGGACGCGATCTCCTTCACGGGCAGCCAGAGCGGCATCATCACCAACGATCGCCACTTCGACGCCCGCATCATCGAGGTGCGCCCCTTCCGCATCGAGGACGAGCTGGCGCGCGGCAAGGTCGTGATCGTCGCGGGCTACCAGGGCATGAGCTACCGCCGGGAGATCACCACCCTCGGCCGCGGGGGGAGCGACACGACCGCGGTCGCGCTCGCGGCGGCGCTGGGCGCCGAGCGCGCGGAGATCTACAGCGACGTCGACGGCGTCTACAGCGCCGATCCGCGCGTGGTGCCGGACGCGCAGCACCTGCCCGAGCTGAGCTACGAGCAGATGCAGGAGATGAGCGAGGCGGGCGCCAAGGTGCTCAACTCGACGGCGGTGGAGTTCGCGCGGAGGGCCCGCATCGCGATCCACGCCCGCTCGACGTTCGCCGAGGGGCGCGAGTCGATCGTGCGCGACGGCGCGGCCGGCGGCGGGGTCGCGGTGGTGGGGCGCAAGGATCTCTTCCGCGTGCACCTCGCCGGGGGCGCGGCCGCGCTCGGGCGGGGGCTCGATCTGGCCGAGGAGCTGGGCGCGAGCGTGCGCGCCTCGAGCGTGGAAGGCGACGACGCGCGGTTGCTGCTCTCGTGCCCCGGCGACGCGTCGGCGCGCTACGAGGCGCTCGGCGCCCGTGTGGAGCGCGGCCTGGGCGCGGTGAGCCTGATCTCCGGCGCGCTGGGCGAGCGCCCCTCGGCCCTCCGCGCGGCGCTCGACGTGCTGACCCGCGCGGGGCTGTCGCCCGACTCGGTGCAGACCGCGCCGCTCCGCTGGAGCGCGCTGCTGCCGGCGGAACAAGTGGATGACGCCGTGCGCGCGCTGCACGCGGCCTGGCCCGGGGGGACCTCATGACCGCGACCGTGCTGGTCATCGACGACGAGAAGAACATCCGGCGCACGCTGCGCATGGTGCTCGAGGGCGAAGGCTACGAGGTCGACGAGGCGGAGAGCGCGGAGCTCGGCCTGGAGCGCGTGGGCTTCGGCCCCGATCTCGTCATCCTCGACGTGCGGCTGCCCAGGATGAGCGGGCTGGAGGCGCTGACCCGGATCCGGGAGACCAACCCGCAGCTGCCCGTGCTGATGATCAGCGGCCACGCGAGCGTCGCGGAGGCGGTGCAGGCGGTGCAGTCCGGCGCGACCGACTTCTTCGAGAAGCCGCTCGACCGCGATCGGGTGCTGGTCCGGGTGAAGAACGCGCTCGAGAAGCGCGCGCTCGAACAAGAGGTGCGGCGGCTCCGCGCCGACGCCGAGCGGCGCTACGAGATGATCGGCGAGAGCGCGGTGATGAAGGCGCTCTACCGCGACATCGAGAAGGTCGCGCCGACCCGCGGGCGGGTGCTGATCACCGGGGAGAGCGGGACGGGCAAGGAGCTGATCGCCCGCGCGCTGCACCGGCTGAGCCCTCGGCACGACGCGCCGTTCGTGAAGGTGAACTGCGCGGCCATCCCCGGCGAGCTGATCGAGAGCGAGCTGTTCGGCTACGAGCGCGGCGCGTTCACGGGGGCGCAGGCGCGCCGCAAGGGCATGTTCGAGCTGGCCGACGGCGGCACGCTGTTCCTCGACGAGATCGGCGACATGAGCCTCAACGCGCAGGCGAAGGTCCTCCGCGCGCTCCAGAGCGGCGAGATCACGCGGGTCGGCAGCGAGAAGTCGATCGCGGTGGACGTGCGCGTGGTCGCGGCGACCAACAAGGATCTCGAGAAGGCGATCACCGACGGCGAGTTCCGCGAAGACCTGTTCTTCCGGCTCAACGTGGTCCCGCTGCGGAGCCCGGGCCTGAGGGAGCGTCGCGACGACATCCCGGCCCTCGCCGCGGCCTTCCTGCGCGACTTCTGCGCCGAGAACGGGCTGAAGGACAAGCCGATCGGCCCCGAGGTGCTCGAGCGGCTGCAGCAGAAGGCCTGGCCGGGGAACGTGCGGGAGCTGCGCAACGTGGTCGAGCGCATGGCCATCCTCAGCGGCGACGTCATCGAGGTCGAGGACCTGCCGGCGGACGGGAAGCTCGCGCGGGCCGCGGCGCGAGAGAGCGGGGACGCGACGCCGGACCCGATCCACGACGACGACGGCCGCCGGCTCACGCTCCGCGAGTATCGGGATCGCGCCGAGCGCCGCTACCTCGTGTCCACGCTCGAGGAGTGCGAGTGGAACGTCTCGAAGGCCGCGTCGATGCTCGGCGTGGAGCGGACGAACCTCCACAAGAAGATGCGTTCGCTGGGCGTGCAGCGCGACGAGCCCTGAGGGCTCGGCCTCTCAGCCGGCCGCGACGTCGGGCACGTCGACGACGGGCAGCTCGCCGGTGACCTCGGCCGGCAGCTTCGTCTGGAGGAAGCGCACCAGCTCCGTCATCTCGAACGGCTTCGGCACGAAGCCCATCACCCGGATCTCCGCCCGCTGCAGCTGGCGCTCCGAGAGGTGGTACGCGCTGGTGAGCACGACCCCCACCTCCGGGTGGCGGAACCGCATCCGGCGGGCCAGGTCGAGGCCGTTGATGCCGGGCATCATGAGGTCGACGATCGCGAGGTCCACCCGCTCCGCGCCGAGCACGGTCAGCGCCGACTCGCCGTCCTCCGCCTCGAGGACCTGGTAGCCCTCCAGCCTGAGGCCGATGGCGAGGCTCTTACGGTGGTTCTCCTGGTCGTCGACGATGAGGATACGCGGGGTCATCGGGGGTATTGCCTGGGGGTGCGAGGGGGGTGCCACTTTGTCAAGCAACCGGCGTGCCTTCCCCCGAGGAGTGTGAAAACCCACGGATCGCGCGTGATCCCCCTGCCCCCAGCCCCGGACGTGAAAACGAGACGTTCAGGAATGAAAGGCATCGAGCGCGCTCCGTCCCCGGTCCCTCACGAGACCTCGAGGCGCTTCATCTTGCGCCAGAGGGTCGTCGCGGAGAGCCCGAGCGCCTCGGCCGCCTTCTCCTTGTTGCCGTCCACCTCGCGGAGGACCGACTCGATGGCCTCCTTCTCGGCGCGGTCGACGACGTCCTGGAGGGTCTCGTTGGCCTTCGGCATCGCCGCCTGCGCCTGCTCGCGCGCCTCGGGGGGGATGATGTCGTCGAGATGGACGACGCCCTCGACCGCGAGGGCGACGCCCTGCTCGACCATGTTCTCGAGCTCGCGGATGTTTCCGGGGTAGTCGTAGCGCACGATGTAGTCCATCACGCCCTCCCCCAGCCGGACGGTGCGGCGCATCTTCTTCGAGAACTTGTCGAGGAAGTGCTCGACGAGGAGCGGGATGTCCTCGCGCCGCTCTCGCAGCGGCGGCAGGAGGAAGCGCGCGACCGCGAGCCGGTAGAAGAGGTCCTGGCGGAAGCGCTTCTCCGCGATGGCCTCCTGGAGCTCCTGGTTGGTCGCGGCGATGACCCGCACGTCGACGTGGATGGCCTTGTTCTCGCCGAGCCGGCGGATCTCGCCCTCCTGGATGGCGCGCAGGAGCTTGGCCTGGAAGCTCGGCGGCGTCTCCGCGATCTCGTCGAAGAAGAACGTGCCCCCGTTGGCCTCCTCGAAGAGGCCTTTGCGTGCGGCCACCGCGCCCGTGAAGGCGCCGCGCGCGTGGCCGAACAGCTCGCTCTCCAGGAGGGTCTCGCTGATGGCGGCGCAGTTGACGCTGACGAAGGGCTTGTCGGCGCGGTTCGAGTTGGCGTGGATCGCCCGGGCGACCAGCTCCTTGCCCGTGCCGCTCTCGCCCGTGATGAGCACGGTCGTGTCGGTGGGGGCGATGCGCACGATGCGCCCGAGCACGTCTCGCACCGCGGCCGAGCGGCCGATGATGTTGTCGAACTTGTAGCGCTCGCGGAATTCCGCGGCCATCACGCTCATCTCGCCCGCGAGCTGCCGCTTCTCGGCCGCGCGCTGCACCTTCACCAGCAGCTCCTCCTCGGTGAAGGGCTTCTGGATGTAGTCGTAGGCGCCGATGCGCATGGCCTCGACCGCGCTCTCGATCGTGCCGTAGGCGGTCATCACGATGACCTCGGTCAGCGGCGAGCGCTCCTTCGAGAACCGCAGGACGTCCATGCCGTCCTTGCCGCCCATCTTGAGATCCGTCAGCACGAGATCGTAGGTCTCGTCGAGGACGGACTGCTGCGCCTCGTCGCCGTCGCCGGCTTCGTCCACGTCGTAGCCGGCCCCTCTCAACATCATCGAGAGGGTCGTGCGCATGTTGCGCTGGTCGTCGACCACCAGAATCTTGGGCATCGGTCAGCCAGAACGTATCGCCGCCGGGCGCGCGAATTCAACGAACGTCAGGTGTCATCGAGATCGAGTCCTGGGGCCGGCCCCTGCAGCGGCAAGGCCGGCGTCAGGGTGCGTTGCAGCTCCCGGCCCACCTCGCGCAAGCGCTCCTCCGACTGGCTCTGGGCGTGCAGGGCATAACCCGCCAGCACCAGCGCGACGAGCGCCACGCCGAGGGCCGCGGCGGCGAGTCGACGGGCGACCCGATCACTCATCCGCTTCCGCCTCCGAGGCCTCCGGGACCCGCTCCGGGATCTGGGCGACGTAGCCGCCCTCCCCTCGGGTGATCCGCACCGCGGTGGGCGCGCCGACGTACCGCCCGGTGACCGCGTCGAAGCCCCACGCCTCCCCCGATCGCTCGAGCCGGAGCTTGGGCACGATCTCGTAGACGCCCGCCTGCTCGAAGGTGCCGTCGGGGCAGAAGAAGGTCGCCTCGAGGGTGTGGCGCACCGCCCGCCGCGTGGTGATCCGGGTGTAGAGGTCGGGCGGCGGGTTGTTGCCTCCGCCGCGGGGCGCCCGGCACGTGACGACCCCGAGCGGCCCGTCGACGCGGAAGGACCAGTCGTCGGGGCGGACGTAGATGCGGTGGCTCCCCTCGCGCGCGCGCACCGCGGTGCGGAAGCGGAGGCCGGCCTCGGTCCGCGCGGAGCTCGGGCTCAGCGTCGCCTCGACCAGCGACGCGCCGTCCTCCGCGTCGAGGCGCCGGGTGCCGAGCTCCGGCATCAACGGGAAGACCAGCGGCGCGTGCTCCAGCCCCCCGGTCCAGCTCCGCCAGGGCGCGCCCGGCGCGCGCGCGACCCAGCGCTGCCGGGTCCGCCGCCTCCAGCCGTAGTCCACGTGCAGCTCGGCCCCCCCGTCCAGCGCGCGCAGCGCGCGGCCGGTGCAGTACATGCGGAGATCGATCCACTCGCGCCAGGACCCGTCGTCGGCGCCGCCCGGGGTGAGGGTGACGACCCGCGACTCGGGCGCGCGGCGCTGCGCGTCGGGGTGTCGGCAGCGGTAGCGGCGGCGGCTGTCGTTGGGCCGGACCTCGAACGACAAGAGCCGCCGATCCGCCACGACCTCCACCGGGTCCGCGCCGTGGGGGCGAAGCTCCACCACGAACCGATACGGGCGCTCCACGCCGTCGAAGGCGGCCCAGGGGGAGAGCTCGAGCGAGACCGGCGCCGCCTCGTCGGCGAGCGCGGCGTCGGCGAGCGCGGCGTGGGCGAGCGCGGCCGCGACCACGAGCAGGATCAGAGCGAGCGTGCCGTGCTTCATGGGAGGACTCCTTGGACCGCGCGCTCGATGTCCTCGCGGAGCTCCTCCACGAAGACCAGGCGCGGGCGCACGATGGTCTGGTTGCGCAGCTGCCTCAAGAGGAAGGACATCTCGCCCAGGCGCGCCAGCGGCCGGTGACTGACGGTGACCCACAGCCCGTCCGGGTCGTCCCCCGCCGGCTCCTCGTAGGGCGCGTCCTCCGGCAGATCGAGCCACACCGAGA
>SHBB01000110.1 GCA_004213565.1 Sandaracinaceae bacterium | reverse complement strand
GCGTCGTCGATCGCACGCACGGCGTGACCCGCTACCTGCTCTCGCACCCGCACCTCGTGAACGCGAGCGACGGCGCGGTGTCGTTCTTCACGGACATGTCGAACGGCGACGAGGTCGAGCTGATGATGGCGACGCGAGGCTCGCTGATGGACCGCGTCGATCACGTGGTGCGCCGGGCCCGGCGCGGCGCGAAGACCGCGCTCGCGGGCGGCGTGCTCATCTACTGCGGAGGCTGCGTCGGCGCGATCGAGGAGAGCACCGACGAGGTCAGCGCGCGCTTCGGCGCGGGGATCGGCGGCGCGCCGTTCGTCGGTGCGGCGACCTTCGGCGAGATCGGCACGTTCGAGTCGGGCCGCACGCGGGAGCCGATGCACGGCAACCTCATGTGCGACACGATCCTGTTCGACGGTTGAGCCCGTTCGACGGTCGAGTAGCGCGCCCTCGCGTGGCGAAGGGCGTGTATGCTCCTCGCGTGGAGATCCTCTACGAGGACGAGACGAACCGGCACGCGGTGGAGAAGAACGTCCACCTGGTCGTGTGGTTCGACGCACCCAACGTCGAGCAGATGATCGAGTACGGCCGCTGCGCCGACGCGGTCGCCAAGCGCAACCCGTCCGGGAGCGCGCTTCTCAACCTGGTGGTCGACGGGATGCCGCGCTTCAGCGGGGAGGTCCGCGAGGCGGCGAAGAAGCACACGCAGAAGGGACTCCACACCGTCGGCGCCGCGCACGTCATCCTCGTGCCCGGGCTGCTCGGCAGCGCGGTCCGCGGCTTCCTCGGCACGACCGTCCTCCTCGGCCGACCGAAGAACCCGACGAAGGTCTTCGGGGACCTCGACGCGGCGACGCGCTGGATGCTCGGGCGACTGCACGACGCCGGGGGACCGCGCTGGAGCGCGGACGATCTCCTCGCGACCTGCCAACGCGCCTTGCAGCGCTGAGCCCCCCCTACGGGAGGGCGCCGGCGGCGATCCAGTCACGCACGGCGGCGAGGTCTTCGTCGCGCAGGGGGATGCCGCCGAGCGGCATCGCGTCCCCGCAGCGGGGAGATCCCGTGAGCTTCTCGACCAGGAGGCTCGCGTCTGGGTCGCCCGGGACGATCAGGGCGCCCTCGCCCGTGCAGGCCTCTCCTCGCGCGTCGCCCATCACGAGGGCTCGGTGGGTCGCGTCGCGGTCCGTCACGCGGAAGCCGGACTCCGAGCCGCCGTGGCAGAGCGCGGTGGCGCAGCCGCGGCCGCGGAGCAGGTCCTCGAACACGCTGGCCCAGGTCGGCTCGATCGGCTCGAGCGGCAAGGGGGGGACGACCACCGCCGTGACGCCGTCCTCGCGCGGGACCGGGCGCTCGATCACCGGCGCGGCGCACGCGAGCCAGTTGCGCAAGATCTCGCGTCCCTCGTCCGAGCCGACCGCGGGCAGCGGCTCGAAGCCGGTGTCCTCGCCCGCGCGCACGTAGGTGGGGGCGGAGCCGAGCACGTCTCGACCCTGCTGCGAGGGCGGCGGCATCGTGCCGAGATCCACGGTGTGGAGCGCGAGGTGCGCCTCCTGCACGACGCGAAAGCGCGCGCGCCGCTGCCGCACGATCGCCGCCTCGTCGACCGTTCCGTCGGGCGCGGCGAGCTGCACGTCGAAGCCGAGCCCCTCGGGCACGCCCAGGCGGTTCTCACGCGGGATGTCGTCGCCGCCGTGGCAGAAGGCGCCGTGACCGCACGAGGCGATCATCAACGCCTGGCCTTCGTAGGCCGGCAGGCCCGTGGCCTGATCGTAGGCGACCCGGATCGCCGCCGCCTGATCGCACGCCCCGAGCTCCGGGGTACAGCCGGCCGCGAGCACGGCCACGAGGACGAAGAGGCGCACCGCGCGGAATGTACCACCCTGACGGAGATGTCAGGCTTCGGCTTCGGCCTGTGCCTTTTCGGCCCGCTTCTGCATCGCCCGCCAGGACTGCTTCGGCGAGAGGTACGTGCCGAAGATGAAGTCCCACAGCGGCGAGGTGATCCCGAAGCGGTGATGCGGCGAGTCGAAGTGATGCGCCATGTGATAGCGCTTGAGCCACTTCCCGGGGCCGCCCTTCGGGTTGAAGTGGTGGGTGTAGTAGTGGAGCCAGTCGTAGGCGATGTAGCCGAGGGCCGACCCGCCGAAGACCACCCAGAAGTAGCTGCCGAAGGTGAACCAGTAGACCACCCCGAGCACGGCCGCGACCGGCCAGATCGCGATCGGCGGGAGCACGAGCCGCATCGAGTCGTTCGGGAAGTCGTGGTGGTAGCCGTGCATCAGGAAGTGGTTCAGCCGCCCCTTCTCCGTCTTCGGCTCGAAGTGGAAGGCGAAGCGGTGGAGCGCGTACTCGATGAACGTCACCAGGAGCACGCCGCCCGCGAACCCGAGCAGCCCCTGCCACCAGGCGAACGCCTGGGTCGTGAAGGCCGCGTAGAGCCCGTAGACCACGATCCAGCCGAACCAGATGCCGGGCGTGATGGGGTGCGCCTGGGCGAACCACTTCTCGATGAACTCGTTCTGGTACACCTGCAGGCGCACCGGACGGTTCTTGCCCTTCGGGATCTTGATCTTCCCGTCGGCGGTTTCGAGGCACTCCTGAGTGAAGTCGAGCAGGCCCATATCGGCTCTGAGGTAGCATGTCCGGGCCCCGCCTCCAAAGGGACCGGCGCTCGGGCGAGGGGGCGGGGAGAGCGCCCTCACGCCAAGCCGGCGCGCTGGAGATGGTCCGAAAGCTGCAGCCCCCGAGGAAAGCCGATAGAATCGAGCCCGCTCGATGAGCACCATCAGCCCCGAACGCAGCCCCACCGGGAGCCCCGAAGACGCGCCCGCCGAGGACGCTGGAGGGGCGCCTCAAATCTCGGCCACCGCCCTCGGGCCCGCCGACGTCCGGGACACGCCCCAAGTGAAGTCCAGCTTCGAGACCCCCACCGAAGAGCAGCCCGAGGACGACCCGTGGATCGGGCGCACGCTCTCGAAGGTCTACGAGATCGAGTCGAAGATCGGCGAGGGCGGCATGGGCTCGGTCTACCTGGCCCGGCACATCCACCTGCAGAAGGCGTTCGCGATCAAGGTCCTGATCGACTCGATCGCCGGCAAGGGCAACGCGGTCGAGCGCCTTCAACAGGAGGCGATGGCGGCGGCCAACATCGACCACGAGAACATCGTCGACGTCGTGAACTTCGACCGGACCGACGAGGGCGCGGTCTTCATCGTCATGGAGCTGCTCAAGGGCGAGAGCCTGGCCGACGCGATCGGCCGCGGGCCCATCTCGCTCCACCGCGCGCTCCCGATCGGCTTCCAGATCTGCCGGGCGCTCCACGCCGCTCACGAGCACGGCATCGTGCACCGCGACCTCAAGCCGGAGAACGTCTTCCTCACCGAGAAGGGCGGCCGGACCCTGGTGAAGGTGCTCGACTTCGGCATCTCGAAGATCAAGCGCGCCGAGAGCGAGCAGGTCCGGATGACCAAGACGGGGCAGCTCGTCGGCACGCCGCTCTACATGTCGCCCGAGCAGGCGCGCGGCGAGAGCGAGATCGACCGCCGCGTCGACGTCTACGCGATGGGGGTGATCCTCTTCGAGATGATCACCGGGGCGCCGCCCTTCGACGGTCGCAACTACTTCGAGCTGCTCTGGAAGCACGGCAACGAGCCGCCGCCGTCGATGAAGGAGATCAACCCGAACGTCCACATCCCCGACGCGGTGGACGCGGTGGTGCTGAAGACCCTCGCGAAGGATCGCGACGCCCGCTACCAGACGCTGCTCGAGGTCGAGCACGCGCTGATGAAGGCGGCGCCGGACGTGCCCAGCCTGCCGGCGATGCCTTCGCTGCCGCCCGAGCGCCCCAGGGTCGGCGGGCCTGTGGGGCCGACGCGGAAGATGCTCGCCCACGCCGCCACCGAGGCGATGGAGACCGGCGACGAGCTGGCCGCGACGCCGAACGGGACGGCCGAGGTCGCCCTGCCCCAGCGCAAGATCGGGCCCCTGCTCGCGGTGGCCGCCGCGGCGGTGCTGCTGGTCGGCGCGGTGGGCTACGCGCTGACCCGCGAGGATCCCACCCTGGAGACGACGGTCGGCGAGCCCCCGGCCGAGGAGGAGGGCCGCCCGGAGGAGCGGATCAGCGAGGTCGAGAGCGAGGGCGGCGCGACCGATGATCCCGCCGCGGAGACCCGACCTCCCCCCGGCGTCGATCCGCCCCCCACGCCGCAGCGCGTGAGCGTGACCCTGAGCTCCAGCCCGGACGGCGCGGAGGTGAGCGTCGGCGATCGGGTGCTCGGCACGACGCCGCTGACCGTGCCCATCGAGGTGAGCGACGAGGCCATCACGCTGCGCTTCCGCAAGGCGGGCTATCTCGATCAGACCCTGTCGGTCGTTCCCGCAGCAGGGCTGGAGGTGCCTGAGGTACGCTTGCGGCGGCGCCGCCAGGCGCAGCCCCAGCCCTCCGGGAGCGGCTCGCTCCCCATCAAGACCGGCTTGTGATGCTCGATGCGCTTACCTTTCTTCTTCGCCTCCGCCCCACCCTCTCCGCCGTCGCGCTCGTCGCCGTCGCGCTCCTCGCCGCCGCGCCCGTCCTGACGTGGACGGCGCCCGCCGAGGCCCAGGAGGAGGAGGCGCGCCTGCTCTTCGAGCGCGGCAACCGTCACCTCACGGCGGGCCTGCGCGCGCGCGGCAGCCGGCGGACGCGCGAGCTCCAGCAGGCGCTCGACGCCTACCTCCAGGTGATGCGCCTCGGGGCGCGCACGCGGAACGTGGTCTTCAATCTCGGCATCACGCTCCAGGAGCTGGAGCGGCCCGAGGAGGCGTTCAACGCGTTCAGCGAGTACCTGCGCGGCTTCGAGCTGAGCCCCGAGGATCGGGCGGCGGGCGAGCAGCGGCTCGAGGCCCTGCGGCCCCAGGTCGCCGTCGTGCGCGTCGAGAGCACCCCGCCCGGCGCCGAGGTGCGCGTCGATCGGCGGGACCTGCCCCCGCGCGGCACCACGCCGCTGGAGATCGCGGTCGCCCCGGGCACGCGACGCCTGATCCTGTCGCGCGAGGGCTACCAGGAGGCGCGCGCGGAGGCGACGGTGGCCGTCGGCTCGCGCGCCGACGTCAGCGCGACCCTCGAGCCCGCGCCCGTCTCGGTCCAGTTCATCGCCCCGGGCGGCGGACGCCTCACGCTCGACGACGCCGAGATCGTCGCCGGCCGCGCGGTCGAGGTCACGCCGGGCGCGCACGTCGTCCGGCTCGAGGTGCCGGGCGCGCCGCCGGTGGAGCGGCGCTTCGAGGTCGCCCCCGGCGCGCCGCCGATGGTGCTCGAGCTCAGCGCGACGGCGGTGGCGCAAGGTGAAGGCCGCGTGCTCGTCTCCAGCAACGTCGCCGCGCAGGTCACGCTCGACGGGGAGCCCGCCGGGAGCGGTGAGCGGCTGGAGCTGTCGCCCCCGCCCGGCGCGCACGTGCTGACGATCACCGCCGAGGGTCATCGCCCGGTGACGCATCGGTTCTCGGTCGCGGACGGCGAGACCCTGCGCCTGCGCGGCGTGCTCGACCCGCACGGACCGCCCGGCGGCCTGATCGCGGGCCGGCTCATCCTCGGCGTGCTCGCGCTCGGCGGCCTCGCGACCGGCGTGGCGCTCCTGGTCGAGGAGGGCGACGCGCACGCGGCGTGGGTCAACGACTACACCGACGCGAACGCAAACCGCCTCGAGGCGGCGCAGCTGGCCGTGGACGTGACCATGGGCCTGACCGCGGCGCTCGGCGTGGCCGCGCTGGTCCTGCTCTTCCTCGACGAGGGAGACTCGTCGATCGAGGTCGGCGCCGCGCCCACACCAGGCGGCGGCGTCTTCCTGGCGCGCGGCACGTGGGGGGAGCGATGAGGCAGCAATTCGCGTGGCTCCTGGCTCTGCTGCTCGCGTCCGGCTGCAGCCTCGTGCGCCCGCCCGATCGCGACCTGATCCCGCGCGACGCCGAGGCCGGCGTGATGGACGCGGGCGACGCAGGCCCCGACGCGGGCGACGCGGGAGACGCGGGAGACGCGGGAGACGGCGGCGGCTGCCCGATGCGGGAGCGCCGGGAGACCTCGTGCGACAACGGCGAGGACGACGACTGCGATGGCGTCATCGACTGCCTCGACTACGACTGCCGCGGCATCGTCGAGTGCTGCGTCGAGTCGAGCTCCACGACGGTCTGCCTCGACGGCGACGCCGACCCGACCCAGCGCTTCAACAACCTCACCGGCGTGGGCATGGCCGACGGCTGCAGCGCGACCGAGCGGCTCGTGGACTTCAGCGGCGCGTACGGCGCGATCGTCACGGAGAGCTGCCAGCCGATCACCTTCGGCATGCGCTTCACGGCGCAGTTCGAGATCGTGACCCCCTGCCCGTCCGGGCCGTGCAGCGATCAGTACGCGGCGCTCGCGTTCGGGCCCACGGGGACCCTGCTCTCGGGCCGGTACGACAGCGAGCTGCGCTTCGTCATCGGGGCCGACCGGACGGCGCGCCTCGAGCGCGCGGGGAGCCCCCTCGGGACGACCCTCTCCAACCTGCCCACGGGCGCGACGATCACCCTGACGGTGGAGCTGCAGCCGGGGCCGAGCGAGCTGGGGCGCGACGTGCTCTACCTGCTCGCCGACGTGGCGTGGGACGGCGGCGGCGGACGCCTCGTCGATCGCGACACCCCCATCCTGCCGCTGGACGACATCCGCTGTCAGGTCGCCGGGCGCTCGCAGCCCGGGCTCTACGCGGCCATCGAGGGCAAGGGCACCAACGCGGTCGAGGTGCTCGGGCCCATCGCCCGGGTCGAGCGCGCGTGCGCGAACCCGAGTCAGTTCGAGCGCTTCGGCGCGCCGCCCGACCTCACCGCGGTCGAGGCGTGCGCGCCCGGCAACGTCGGCGCCCCCGCCCTCGCTGGCTACTGCTACGAGGACTGCTCCGGCAGCGCGAGCTTCCAGTGGGACCTCTGGGTGGACGGAAGCGACCGCCCGCGCGAGGACGACGCGGCGGCCTTCATCGACTTCGGGGTGTGCGGCGCGCGCGCGCAGACGCCCGGCTTCCCCGGCACCGGGGCGATCGACTGGGAGGGGCGAGGCGCGGGCACCCTGCTCGGCGCGATGATGAGCTCCGCGCGCGAGCCTACGCTCCTGCCCGACTACGACGACGGCGCGGGGACCCGGGTGGAGACGCTCGGCTACGCCTACGCGTGGCGCACGACGATGGGCTCCGACGTGCACGAGATCCGCGGAGGCGAGCTCCTCAGGAATCCGGGCGCGGTGCCGGGGCCGGGCACGCTCCTCGTCTCACCGAGCACGGCGACCGGCTGCGCGTCGGTGCGCGAGCCGCTCCTGCTCGCGAACCTCGCCGAGGCCACCTCGGGGCACCGCGTGGACGGAGGCTGGCTGGTCTTCACCTGCGACCGCGGCCTGTCCGGAGACACGCTCGGGGTGGTGGCGGTCGACGACTCCTTCGGCGCGCCGATGGGCGCGGTGCAGACCGACTTCTTGACGGGCGCGATCGGGCCCTACGCGAGCCGCGGGGTGTTCGGCGCCGCGGGCTACACGGAGGCGAACGGCGCGGAGCTCACCCTGCGCCTCTGGTTCCTGGCGCGCGACGGCGCGGGAGAGGTCACGCTCGCGTACGCCCAGGGCCGCGGCCCGCTCGGCGCGCTCCCCCCGCTCGAGGTCTACCCCGCGAACCCCATCCTCCGCGGTGACTCGCAGGATCTGGGTGGGTCCTGCGACGGCGCCTGCCGCCTGACGGGCGTGAGCGTGATCGCCGACCCCAACGCGCCGGCCCGCGGCGGGGACAACGTCTTCGTGGTCGCCCGCTCCCGGATGACCTCGACCGACTTGCTCCACGAGCTGGTCCCGTTGTTGCAACCTCGACCCTTCGACTGATGCGACTGGCACGCTACGGCACGCCCCTCTCGGGCCACTCCGGCTTCACGCGGGGCTCCCTCCTCGCGTTCGCGGGGTGGCTCGTGCTGGCGTTCGCGAGCTGCGCGGACGCCGGCGCGCCGGACGGATTCGTCACCGACGGCGGCGCCACGGCCTTCGACGGGAGCCCGGTCTCCCCACCCAACGACCGCGAGGATCCCGACTTCGACGCCGGGGCGTGCTTCGATGGGCTCGACAACGACGCCGACGGAACGCTCGACTGCGCCGAAGCCGAGTGCGGGGTGCGCGCGGAGTGCTGCGTGGGCTCGGTCGAGTGCTGCAGCGGCGCGACCCGCCTGAGCACCCTGACCGTGGAGTGCGAGGACGGCCCCGCCTCCGCCTGCGACTCGCTCGAGGGCCTGACGCTCTTCGGCGCCCCGACGATCGAGCGGACCGGCCTCGTCCCCCAGGGCGGCGCGGGGCACGGCGGCGTGGTGATGCATCCGTCCGTCGACCCGCGGGCTGGCAACCTCCGCGTGCAGGCGCGCATCGAGGCCCCCACCACGCCGTGCGCCGAGTGCGTCGACCTGGCCGGCATCGCGCTGGTCGAGGCCGCCCCCGCGCCGGGCGCGCGCGCCGTCGTCTGGCTCGGCGTCGTCGCCGTGAGCTCTCGCGGCGAGGCGCAGGTGGTCGCCAGCGACGAGGTGGTGGCGACGTTCTCGCTGATGGCGGCGGCGGAGTACGAGATCGAGCTGCGCGCGGACGGCGTCGCGACGGTGTCCGTGGGGTCCGAGTCGGTCGCGCTGACCGAGCTCGAGCTGCCCCCCTCGATCCAGGTGATCGCCTACGGCCGCACCCAGAACCGCGGCGCGGGCGTGGACGCGGCGCGGCTGCGCGGCGGCGAGGTGTTCTTCGAGGCCTGCGACATGCCGGCCGCGCTCGAGCGCGACCCGACGCCGCGCCTGCCCACCGTGGCCTCCGGCTTCACGCCGCGCGCCCTCGGGCGGGCCACCGCGCTGATGGTGGAGGACCGTCTCCTCACCGTCTTCGCCGACGACGGAGACCTCTATCAGGCGATGGAGACCCGCAGCGGCGACCTCGCGGGACCCGCCGACCGCAACGACCGCGCGGTCGTCCCGCCGGAGGGGATCGACGACCTGTTCGACCCCGCGCTGGTGGTCGAGGACGGCGCCGTGACGCTCTACTTCGCGGGCGAGGACGTGAGCGGAGTCCGGCGCATCTTCCGCAGCCGGCGCGAGGGCGACACCTTCGCCGCTCCAGAGGACGTGCTCGCGGTCGACGGAGGCTCGGTCGACGGCCCGACCGTCTTCAAGAGCCCCGCTGGCCCGTGGCGCATGATCGCCCGGGTCCGGCGCGGCGCGCAGACCTCGCTCGAGCAGTTCGAGGCCATCGGCGGCGACACCGGCGCCTGGCGCCCGCTCTCGGTGGTGCGCGCCCCGGCCGCCGCCGACCTGTTCGCGTTCGATCGCGACGACGTCGCCCAGCCCGCCGTCGTGCGCAGCGCCGACGGGCTCTACCGCCTCTACTACGCGGGGCAGCGAGGCACGGGCTGGTCCATCGGGCTGCTCGTCTCCCAGGATGGGGACGCGTGGCGGCCGCTCGGCGCCGTGCTCACCCCGGACGGCGAAGGCTTCGACGCGCTCCAGGTACGCGGGCCCGCGCCCGTGCTCCGGACCGACCGCGCCAGCGCGCTGCACCTCTACTACACGGCCAGCGACGGCGTCTCGTCCGCGATTGGCCTCGCTGGACCGGCTGGCACGCTCGGTGAATGATGTCTTCACGGTGGGTCTACCGTGATGAATCGTGTGCCAAGCTGTGATCGAAGCGCCTGGATCGGGCGGATCTGCACGGTCCTCGCGCTCCTCGCGCTGAGCGCCTGCGATGGTCCGGGCGCGGCAGGGCGCTGCGCCGGCGACCCCGGGTGCTTGTACGGAAACGCGGACTCCGGCGCGGAACCGCCCGTCACCGGGGGCGACGCGGGCCTGGTCCCCGACGTCGACGCGTCCCCGCCCGGCCCGAACGACGAGAGCGGCTTCAGCGCCGACGCCTGCTTCAACGGCCTGGACGACGACGGCCTGGCCGGCGGCGAGACCGACGGCGCCTTCGACTGCGACGACGCGAGCTGCGGCAGCGCCGCCATCTGCTGCCTGGGAGAGACCCACGAGGCCTGCTGCGTCCCCGCGGCCGGCTTCTCGATCGAGCTCGCCGCGTGCGGGGATCCGACGGACTGCGCGCGCGGCGGCGGCGTCTTCGGCGCCCCCTACCTGACGGCGGACGGCCTCGTGCCCAACGGCGACGGCGTGGCCGACGGCGGGCTGGTGGTCGGAGACGCGCTCGACCCCACCCGCGACCGCCTGACCTTGCGTGCCACCCTTCGCGCAGACGCCGACTGCGAAGGCGACTGCGTGGAGGTGGCGGCCTTCGGGCTCGGCGACGCGCCGGACCGCGAGTCGATGCGCATCACCCCGGACGTGGGCATCTCGCTCCGACCCGCGCGGCGCGAGATCGCGCTGGTGGTGGCGGGCGAGACCCTGCACGCGTGGCGGTACGACGGGCCGGCGGACGTGGCGGCCACCCTCGTGCTCGCGCCCAACGGTCACCTCGACGCGAGCGTGATGGGCGTCCCGGGCGCGGAGCCGGTGAGCGCCACCTACACGCCGCGCCCCGATCGTCGCCTCGTGATCTACGGCCGCACGGAGAACAGCGCCGCGCGCGTGCCCGCCCGCGTGGTGAGCGTGACCGTCGAAGAGATGCGGTGTCGGGTCCCGAGCGCGCTCGACCGCCCGCTCGCGCCGCAGGTCCCTTGGGGGGAGCCCTGGACGACCGAGGCGCCGCGCGCGCCGAGCGTGCTCGCGGACGAAGACACCTTGCACGTCGCGTTCGAGATCGACGGGGACATCTTCCTCGCGGACCGCGGCCCGGAGGGTGCTTGGCGTCTGCGCGGCAGCGACCTCGACGATCCCGTGCTGCGCGCGCCCGACGGCGAGCGCTACGCCGATCCCGAGCTCGTGCGGACCACCTCGGGGCACTTCCTGTTGCTGACGCACGAGGTCGACGGCCGCGACACGATCGCCGTCTCGCGGGTCGACGACTTCGCGGCCGCGGTCCACTTCCCGGACCCGCGCCCCTTGGCGGTGGACGGCGTGGCAGACGCGAGCCTCCGGGCGCCGAGCGCGCTGGTCACGACCGAGGGCGTCTGGGTCGCGGCGGTCGGGGGACGGGGGGAGCAGAGCGCGATCTCGCTCTTCCTCGCCGACGCCGCCCTGACGAGCCTCGAGCGACGCGTCGAGCAGCCGGTGCTCACCGCGAGCGGTGATCTGTTCCGCTTCGATGGCCAGGAGGTCGGCGACCCCGAGCTGGTGCGGGACGGCGACGGGCTCGTCCGCCTCTACTACGCGGGCCGCCGCGGCACGCGCTGGGCGATCGGCCTCTACGTCACCGCCAACGGCGAGCTCTGGCGCGAGGTGGGCGATGGCTCTCCCCTCCTCGAGGCGGCCGGCTTCGGCTTCGACGGCCTCAGCGTCCGCGGGCCCGACGCGCGCTGGCGCGAGACGGACGGCGTGATGGAGCTCTGGTACGGCGCGACGGACGGCGCGCGGCGCGCCCTCGCGTTCGCCGAGGAGTCCCGATGAGCGCCGGGCGCGGAGGGCGGGGATACGGATGGAACGCGGCGTGCGCGTTGCTCATGATCCTGCCCGCCTGCAGCGCCAGGATCTCCTCCGACGACCAGGACGCCGGCCGTTCCGACGCGGGGGCGGCGTTCGCCGACGCGGCCGGCCCGTCCCTGGACGCCGCCACGCAGTCGCCCGACGCGAGCCTGGCCGACGGCGGCCCCGGGACCATGGGAGCGGCCGAGTTCGACCCCTCGCGCGGCGGCATCGCCGCCTGCTTCGACGGCGCCGACAACGACGAGGGCGGCGGCGGCGCGGACTGCGCGGACACGAGCTGCCAGGCGAACGTGCCGGCGTGCTGCGTGGGCGTCAGCAGCTCGACCTGCTGCGACGCGGGCGTCCCGCGCGATCTCCCGTTCGGCACGTGTGGCGGAGGCGTCGCCGGGTGTCCCGCGCTCGCCGGCTTCGACGTGTTCGGCGCGCCCTCCCCCCGCGTCGACGACAGCGGCGCAGAGACCGTCTTCCTCCCCGGCGGGGAGGGCTCGGAGAGCGGCGTCCTGTTCCCCGAGCCGCTCGACCCGCGCCTCGGCACGATCACCCTGACCGCGCGCGTCGCGACGCCCGAGCCCGCCCCGAGCGGTGGCCAGATCGAGCTCGTCGGCTTCGGGCTCGTCGACGCCGAGATCGACCCGGGCGGGCTCGGACGGGTGGCGCCGATCGCCGGCCTCCGCGTGAGCCGCAACCGGCGCGAGGTCACGCTCGTCGTCGCGGGCGAGACCGTGTTCCGCGCCGCGATCACGACCGAGGGCTTCGTGGACTACGGCCTGACGCTCTCGCCCACGGGGCGGGTGGCGCTGCTCCGGGACGGCGCGGAGCTCGCCGCGCTCGAGCTCGGCCCCGGCCTCGCGCTGCGCGCCGCGCTCTACGGGCGCACGTCCAACGAGCCGGGCTCGGGCGACGTCGGGCTCAACACCCGCGTCGCCTCGGCGTCCGTGTCCCAGCAGCGCTGCGACATGCCGGGCGCGCTCGCGCTTCGCCCCACCCCGGCCCTCGGCGGCGCGGCGTGGGCGGACGACTTCGACGCCATCGGCGAGCCCGACATGCTCCGCTGGACGTTCGAGGAGACGACGCGCGCGACCCTGGCGTTCATGCTCGGCGACTCCATCTACCTGGCCGAGCCGGGCCCGGGTGGGCTCGCGCCGACGACCGCCCTCGACGCGCCCGTGCTCACCGAGGGCCTCGTCGACTTCGCCATGACGGCCGTCTCCTCGCCCGCCCTGCGCCACGACGGGGCCGGGGAGCTCGAGATCTGGTTCGTGGGCGAGACCGGAGGCCAGACCACGATCGGCGTCGCGCGTCGACGCGCGAGCGACGGCCTCTACCGTGACTTCACGCCCCAGCTCAGCGCGGCGGCGGGGGAGCGCTTCGAGAGCGTCGACGTCTACGACACGGACGACGAGACGCGGCTGGCGGTCGCGGTGCGGGCTCCCGACGGCAAGACGCGGATCGAGATTCACCGCGTGGGCGCAGGCGCCGTCGGCGTGGTCCGCGAGAGCCGGCCGGACACCCTCTTCGCGTTCGACCGCGACGAGGTCGGCGACCCCTCGATCGACATCGAAGGCGGCGTGCACCGGCTCTACTTCGCCGGACGGCGCGGCACCCGCTGGTCGATCGGCCTGCTCGTGTCGGCCGACGGCGCTGTCTTCGTCGAGCCGAACGATCCGATCGCGCTCGAGCCGTCGGGGCTCGGGTTCGACGCGCTCTCCGTGCGCGGCCCGAGCGCCGAGGTCTTCGAAGACGAGCTGCACCTCTACTACGAGGGCAGCGACGGCGCGCGCTCCCGGATCGGCGTCGCGATCGGCGCAGCTCCCTGACGCGACGCTTCGAACGCGCTATCGAGGGGCGTGGCACGCGCCGAGACGAAGGTGGACGAGACGATGGCGGGGCAGACCCTCGCCGCGGTGGTGCGGGCTCTGCTGGACGTGCCCTGGAGCAAGGCCAAGCGGCTCTGCACGAGCGGCCGCGTCTTCCTCGACGGCGACGTGTGCACCGACCTGGCGCGGCGCGTGAAGGCGGGCGCGAAGGTCGCCGTGGACGAGGCGGCGCCCAAGAAGCGCCTCGGCGTGCTCGACCGTGACGCGATCCTCCACTCCGACGCGGACGTCGTCGTGGTGCGCAAGGACGCGGGCCTGCTCACGCTGCCCTTCCACGGCGACGAGAAGGACACCCTGGTGGACCAGACGCGGGCCGCGCTCGCGCGCATGCTCCCGCGGCGCGCCAAGGGCCGCGACCCGATGGTCGGGGTCGTCCAGCGCCTCGACAAGGACACGACCGGTGTGCTGGTCTTCGCGCGGAACATGGTGGCCAAGCGCGCGCTCCAGGATCAGCTCCGCGCGCACACCGTCGGGCGGCGCTACCTCGCGCTCGCGCACGGCGCGGTGAAGACCGAGAGCCACGAGAGCGACATCGTGCAGGACCGAGGCGACGGCCTGCGCGGGAGCTGGGGGACGCGATCGAACCACCGCGGCGCGCCGCCTCCCAACGCGAAGCGCTCGGTCACCCACGTGCGCCTCGTCGAGCCGCTGCGAAAGGCGTCGCTCGTCGAGTGCCGGCTCGAGACCGGGCGGCAGCATCAGATCCGCATCCACCTCGCCGAGGCCGGCCACCCGCTCGTGGGAGAGCGCGTGTACATCCGCGACTTCTCCGCGCCGCAGATCGCCGCGCCGCGCCCGATGCTGCACGCGACGGAGCTGGCGGTCGAGCACCCGCGCACGGGGGAGCGCCTGCGCTTCTCGGTGCCGCTGCCCGCGGACTTCGAGGCGGCGCTGGCGCGTCTCCGCGGTTGACGGAACGAGCCCTTCGCGCGAGCGTCGAGCGTCGATGAGTGAACCGAAGAGCCAAGCGAACGGCCTGTCCACGCGGGTCGCTCAGGCCAGCGCGGCGGTCGTGGCGGTGGGCGCCCTCCTGCTCACGTTCGACGTGACGGCCCAGGAGCAGCGCGGCTGGGGCTGGCTGGTCCTGGTCGCGGGCGTGCTCGGCCTCCTCGTCGCGGGCGTGATGCGGGGCGCGGAGGACGCCGCCACGGTGAAGGCGCCGCTCGTCGCCGACGCGCCGAAGGGCAAGGCCGCCGCCTGGCTCGGCGTCGCCTTCGGGGTCGGCGTGCTCGTCCAGGCCGTCATCCCCTTGCGCTACTACTTCGGCGACGACGCCTACGACGAGCGCTTCGCGTGGCGCATGTTCTCGAACGTGCGCGTCTATCGCTGCGACCTCGGCGCGTTCGAGACGCGCGGCGGATACGAGCGGCCGGTGAACCTGATGGAGACCATTCACGTGGGCTGGGGCAGCCTCCTGCGGCGCAACCGGGAGCCGGTCATGGACGCCTGGCTCGAGTGGCGGTGCGAGCAAGAGGGGGTGAGCGCGGCGCGCCTGTTGAACCGCTGCGTCTCACCCGCGGGAGAGAGAGCGCCCGACGTCCGGCGCGCCATCGACTGCGAGCGCGGTGAGATCACCGAAGGGGGGGAGGAATGAGCCTGCTGTCGCGCACGCTCTACGTCCCGGTCGCCGCGGTGCGTCCCTACCTCGCGCTGAAGTGCACCCTCGTGCTCCTCGCCTTCGACGTGTGGATCGCGCGCCTCTACAAGGGGCACGGCCACGGCGCGGGCGGCTTCAACGTCGCGCACTTCGAATTGCTCGACGCGGTGCAGCCGTCGATCAGCGCTCCGCTCTTCGTGGGCGTGATCATCCTGACCGGCGCGCTCTGCCTGACGATCGCGATCGCCTCTCGTCCGCCGCGCTGGCTCATCGGGCTCGCCTTCGTGCTCCACACGTGGAGCTGGGCGATGAGCATGCTGGACAGCTACCAGCATCACTACCTGCTCTCCATCGTGCTGCTCGCGCTCGTCTTCTTCCCGCGGCTGACGGCCGAGGACGCGCTGCTGCCTCCGTCTTCTCCGAAGAAGCGCGACGCGCCCAGCTCCGCGGCGGAGCGGCGCAAGGGCAAGAAGAAGAAGCGGAAGAAGAGCGCCGACGAGCCGACCGCCCAGCCCTCGATCCTGTCGCCCGCGTCGCTGACGAGCGCCGGTGGCTACGCGTTCCTCGCCGCGAGCATCGCCGTCGTCTACGCCTACACGGCGCTCAGCAAGACGGACCCGGAGTGGCTCTCGGGCGCGGCGCTGAAGAGCGTGCTCCACCTCCAGGAGAACGGGATGCCCGCGCCGGGGCGCGAGGACCCGATCGGGTTCTTCCGCGACCTCGCGGCCAGCTTCGGCCTGGCCGGCGAGACCTTCTGGTGGTTCATGGGCCACTCGGTGGTCGGCGTGCAGCTCGTCTGCGCGCTCGGGTACCTGCTGGCGCCGTTCCGCGACGTGACGCGCGCGAAGTGGATGGCTGGGCTCGGCTGGCTCGCGCTGTTCACCGCGCTGAGCTTCCACGTCGGCGCGGAGTACATGGACCTGAAGATCGGCTGGTTCAGCTGGTACATGATCGGCTACGCGCTGATCTTCTTCCTCCCCGGTCGCTGGCTCGTCGTCGCGGCGCGCGGGCTGGTGCCCCTGGTCGGCACCTCCCTGGGCCCGCAGGTCATCGCCGCGCGGATCCTCGTCGCGCTCGTCGCGCTCGTCGTCGGCTTCGCCGTCCTGCCCGTCATCGGCTGGCTCGGCGTCGGGCTGCTGCTGCTGACGCCGCTCCGCCTGCTGGCGAAGGCGGCCTGGACGCGCGAGGCGGAGGCGCAGGCCGAGCAGACCCATCACGTCGCGCTCGGCGCCGCTGGCCTCGGCGCCGCGATCCTCGTCGGGGCCGGCTACGTGGCCGACCTGCCCGGCGCGCCCGCGGCCGTGATCGCGGGCGCCGTCCTGCTGGGCGGGGGCGTGGTCGGGCTCCTCGTGTCGAAGGGCCACGCGCGGGCGATCCACGGCTACGGCGTCGGCGCCGCGGTCGCGGGCCTCGCGCTCGTCGCGTCCATGTCTCTCTCGGAGGCGCGGTGGGACTTCTACCGCAACTACGGCGGCAACCACCGCCGCCTCGGCGAGTGGGCCGTCGCCTACCACGCCTACCAGAAGGCGGTGAGGTACGCGCCCGACGACGAAGCGGCCGAGAGCCGCCAGCGACGCGTCGACGAGATGCGCGCCAACATCGAGCGCGACGGCCCGAGGCGCCCGTGATCCGGCTCGACGGAGACGCCCTCTCTCTGCCCGGGCTCGCCACCGCGCACTCCCACGCCTTCCAGCGCGCGCTCCGCGGACGCACCCACCGGCCTCTCGCTCCGAGTCGCGGCGGCGCCTCGTTCTGGAGCTGGCGCGGGCTCATGTACGAGCTCGCGGCCAAGCTCGACCCGGACACGATCTACGCCCTGTCGCGCTACGCCTACGTCGAGCTGGCCATGAGCGGGGTGACGGCGGTGGGCGAGTTCCACTACGTGCACCATCAGCCCGACGGCCAGCCGTACGACGACCGCACCGCGCTCGCGGACGCGGTCGTGCGCGCCGCGATCGACGCCGGCCTCCGCGTCTGCCTGCTGCGTGTCCTCTACCAGCGCCCGGGGCTGGGCCGCGCGCTCGAGCCGACCCAGCGACGCTTCTCCGACGCCGACGTCGACGACGCCCTCCGCGACGTGGAGACCCTGCGCGCCCGCTGGGCGGCGGAGCCCCGGGTCCGCGTCGGCGTGGCCCCCCACAGCGTCCGCGCCGTCCCTCTCGAGGGCGTCCGCGCGGGGGCCTCCTTCGCCGAAGAACACAGCTTGCCATTCCACATGCACGTCAGCGAGCAGCGCCGCGAGGTCCGCGAGTGCCTGGCCGAGCACGGGCGCCGGCCCGTCCAGCTCCTCGCCGACGAGGGCGTGCTCACAGACCGCTTCGTGGGCGTGCACGCCACCCACCTCGACGCCCGCGAGATCGCGGCGCTCGGCGCCTCCCGCGCGTTCGCGTGCGTGTGCCGCACGACCGAGCGCGACCTCGGAGACGGCCTCCCCTCGCTGACGCCCATGCTCGCCGCGGGCGCGCGCCTCTGCTTCGGCACCGACAGCCACGCCATCAGCGACCCCTTCGAGGAGGCGCGCGCGGCCGAGCTCGACGAGCGCTCCCGCCTCGAGCGGCGCGCCCTCGTCGACGCCGGCGCGCTGCTCGGCGCGGCGAGCGCCGAGGGCTACGCCGCGATCGGCATGGCCGGCCTCGAGACCGAGGACCGCGTCACGCTCGACGGCCCCGAGCTCGCGGGCGCGGCGCCGCCCTACGAAGACGCCGTGGTCTTCGCCGCCAACGCCCGCTGCGTGCGCACGGTCGAGGTCGCCGGCGCGCGCATCGTGGAGGACGGTGTGCACCGCGACTACGCGGAGGCGCGCGCGGACTACGAGCGCGCCGTGCGCGGGCTGATCGACGGCTGAGCCAGCAGCGCGCGGCGAAGATGCGCGTGATGGATCGGCGAGCGCGACGTCGCGTCCAGCGCGGCGGGCCGACGACGAAATGCTGCAGCATTTCGGAGGAGCGACTGGCGCGGTGGGCGCGGCGTCCCGCCGGCGAGGCGCGCGCAGTCATTTTCGCCGCGCGCGGCTAGGCTCACGCGCCGGAGAGCGCGAGCCAGGCGGCGGCCGCGGCGGCGAGCAGCAGCGCCAGGACGATCAGCAGGACCCAGCGGCTCGTCTTCGCCGCGCGCGGTCGGCCCTCGACGCGGTCCTCCTCGTCGAGGCGGAGCACGAGCGACGGAGGCCGCCCCTCCTCGCGCACCTCCGCCGGCGCAGCTGGCGCCGCCTGCAGCCGCGGCCGCGAGAGCGGCACGGGCGCCTCCACCTCGGAGAGCTCGTCGAGGCGAGCTTCGACCGTCGAGGGCTCGGGGGGCTGCGACTCGTACTCGCTCGGGCCGCGTTCATCAGGCGCGTGCTCGTCGGGGAGCGTGCGAGAGGCGCTCCGGAACGAGCTCGCCGGGGCCACGTGGGACGCCAGCGTCGCCTCCGCCTCGGCCACGATCTGCATCCGCTCGTGGCGCCGCTCGCGGAAGAGATAGCCCATCCAGTCCGCCGTCTCGGCCGACTCGAAGGTCGCGCCCGCGCTCGCGATGAAGTGGCGCAGCGTCCGCCCCATCTCCCGCGCGCTCTCGAACCGCTCGTCCGGATCACGGCTCAGCGCCCGCGCCACGATGTCCGCGAGCTCGCGGGGGAGATAGGGGTCGAGCTCGTCCACGCGCGGGATCGGCTCCTCGAGGATGGCGCGCGCGGTCTGCATCGGGGACTCGCGCTTGAAGATGCGCTCCAGCGTCAGCGTCTCCCAGAGCACCGCGCCCAGCGCCCACACGTCCGTGCGCGCGTCGAGCTTGCGGATCCGGAGCTGCTCCGGGGCGGCGTACGCGAGCTTGCCCTTGAAGATCCCGGCGCTCGTCTCGGTGATGCGCTGCAGCGCCTTCGCGCAGCCGAAGTCCACGACCTTCACCGTGCCGTCGTAGGTCACGAAGAGGTTCTGGGGCGACACGTCGCGGTGCACGACCTCGAGCTTCTGGCCGCCCGCGCCGACCGTCTCGTGCGCCGCGTGCAGCCCCTCGCAGGCGTCGGCGACGATCCGCGCGGCGAGGAAGGGCAGCGCGTCGAGCACCGCGTCGTTCAGCCGGTGCTCCCAGACCTGGCGGATGATCTCGGAGACCGGCTCGCCCACCAGGTACTCCATCGCCATGAAGTAGGTGCCGTCGGCCTGCCCGAAGTCGTGCACCGCGCACACGTTCGGGTGGCTGATGAGCGTGGCGATCTTCGCCTCGTCGAGGAACATGTCGACGAAGGCGCCCTGCCCCGCCAGGCCCTCGTGAATGGTCTTGACGGCGACGAGCCGCTCGATGCCCTCGGCGTGGGAGATCTTGCCGAGATAGACCGTCGCCATGCCGCCCGCGCCGAGCTCGCGCAACAGGGTGAAGCGACCGAGCTGGCTCGGTAGCGATCGGCGCTGACTGGCCGTCCCGGGCTGCTCGGACGGTGACATGGCCGCAGACCCTACACCGAGTCTCCGGCGGCGGGCACCCTCCACGCGCCGATGGGTGGAGGATCGTGCGTCAGGGGACCAAGTGCACGCGCGCGCCCGAGCCGTCGCCGCCGGGGGATCCGGCCGCGCCCGGGCTGAAGCCGCCGCGGCCGCCGCGGCCGGGGACCCCGGCCTCGTCGATCACGAGATCCATGCCCAGCGCGTCTCGGTACGCGCTCGCGTCTCCGCCGCGGCC
>SHBB01000011.1 GCA_004213565.1 Sandaracinaceae bacterium | reverse complement strand
CCGCATCGGTTGCCGCCGCGGTGGTCGTCTCCGACGCACGTATCGTAGAGCGAATTGCAGAGCCCGCCCCCACACGCCGGCGTGTCGCAGTATCGCCCACAGAGGATGGTCGCGCCGACCCGCGGACACTCGGCTCCAGCTCCCGAGTCAACGCCGCCCCCATCCACTCCGGGCTCGACGCTCGCGTCGCCGCCGTCGCTTCCCTCATGAAGGCCGAAGCAGCCGCCGAGCACGAGGGCCCAGAGCAGCAAGAGCACATGCGCTGCATGGTCGTGCATCATGGCGCGTACCCCAGTGTACATCGGACACCTTCCGCCTGAGATGAGTCCGGAGATCGGGTCTCAGGTCGCACGGATTCATCGCCGCTCGTCGAGGGCTACTGCACGGGCCGGCGCACGAGCTCGGACGCCGGAGCTTCGGCTGCGACGTTGCTTGTCGAGGTCTGCGACGAGCTCGAGTTAGACGGGGGAGGCCCGTCAGTCCACGAAGCAGCGGCCCGACGGCTGCCGAGACGCTCGGGAGAACACGAAGCGCTCGGCCCCGGCGTGCGCACACAGCGGGCGCGAGTCGCCGAAGCGGAGCTGGGAGGGGGTCACCTGCAGGACGGCCGCGCGTTCGCCCTCCCGAAGCTCGATCCGACCGCGCGCTACGCGCCGCACCTCGAGCCGCGCGAAGCACCCTCGCTCTCCGCCCTCGCCGTCCGGCTCACGCGACTCGAAGACGACGACGTGTGGTGTGACCGAGAGGCAGGCTCTCGCGTCGCCGCTGCGGGCCCTGAACACGCCTTGCATGGTTGAGGGCATCTCGGAGACGTCGGCTCGCGAAGAGCTCACCATGAGCGTCGCGCTCGCGGCGAGGAGGAGCGCGAGCCCGCTGCGTGCGAAGGACACACGCGCAGACTACCGCAGCGCGGGCCCGGGCATGCTGCTTCGCCATGAACGCGATCGCGATCGAGTCGTCGAGCTCCCCGGATGTGGAGCTGGCCGTCCGGGAGCCGGCGAGCGACGCGGACGTTTCGAGGGCTCGTGACACTCGGGCCAGCGGGCGACGACGTGCAGGCTCGTCATCGAGAGAGATCGCCTTCGAAGTTTGACGGCTGAGTGGGATCGTCCCCGGGCGTCCCTTCGGACTCGGGACGAGGGACGAAGCAGAAGCGAGGACGGCTCAGCGGATGTCCCGGGCAGTCCACGACGCATCGGTGGGCATCGCAGCCGCGACATCCGTGCTCTGGGGAGACCGCGCTGAACGTCACTGGGTCGAGGTCGGGAACGCGGCTCCCGTAGTCGAACACCGCGTCTGCGTCGCGTCCCATCATTGCGCCCAGCGGTTCGTACGTCGCCGGGTCCGCGTTCTCGATCCGCCCGAGGAAGTAGCCCGGACCCCCTTGCGCTCCGACCGACTGAGGGAACCGGACATACACCCCGGTCGGAGTGCGCAGCAGGGCCATGCCGTGAAAGCCGCACGCTTCGCTGAGGCGCTCGACGACCATACCCTCAGGCGGCCCGAGCACCGCGCAGGCCACGACATCGGGGTCGCAGGTCACGTTCCCGTCCACGTCGAGCACGAGGCCGAGCTCGGACGCCGCCGCGGAAGGCACAGGCGCGCGCGCGACCGTCGCGCAATCCGTGATCTCGACCGCCACGCAATCGGAAGCGATGATCTGTGTCGCCACGTCGGCTCGCCCCTCGCGGTTGGAAGGGCGTCGCTGGAGAGTCTCGGCCACCGCGCCCTCCGGATGCGGCGAGTGCGCGCAGCCGAGCCACAGCAACGCTGCGAAGACGCCACTCCTCCGAGGTCGCATGGAGGGCAAACCAGACCAACGCGTCGCCCTATTCCGACCGAGCGCCGCTCGGGCGGGCCACCATCGGGACCAACCCATTCATGCAGGTTGGGCGACCCGTCATCGAATCCCCGCTACCTCTGTCGGCCGTCCCCATGCGCTACAGAAACGCGGAAAAGAGCTGGGCCCTGATTCGCAGCGGCCTCCTGAAGCCTCCGAGTGGCCCGAGCAGTGGTCGGTGGAAGCCTACGCTTCTCGTTCGTACTCGTGGTCGCCCACCAGCCGGAAGCGGGCGCCCACGGGCTCGGCGAGCAGGGGCTCGAGCTCGGGGTAGCGCGCGGTGAGCTCCGTGACCGCGATGACCTGGAAGCCGGGGTCCCCCTCCGGCTCGGTGCCCGAGGTGATCACCCAGCCGCTGTCGTCCCGGCGCTTGGGCTCGTACCGGTCGACGAAGCGCGCTGGCTCCGCGTCCTCGAGCACGGCTCGCGTGATCAGGGCGCCTTGGCGTCGATGAGCGACGCGCCGCATCACACGCTGCACCTCTTCACCGCCGACGTCCATGCGGATCCGGACGAGGCGACCCGCCTCGTCGGTGTCGCGGTACACGTCGAAGATGCCGTCGCCCCAGCGGTTGTCGAAGCCGCACACGCGGTGGTCTCCCACCCGGATCTCGCCCGCGCGGCTCTTCTGGCTCCGAACCTGTTGGTTGATCTGCTCGACGTGGCAGTGAGGGCGGTAGTCGACGCTGACCCGAAGGCCGCGCTCGTCCACCGCCGCCTGGATGGGCGCCGCGTACCGCCCGACCTCGGGGTCCGGCAGGTCCAGCCAGCCGTGCTCGCGCTCGTTCAGGCGCGGCGCTCCGATCTCCTCGGCGAGCGCGGACGCGTCGGGACCCCAGAACAGGTAATCCGCTTTGCCGTCGAGAGGCCGCCGCGCGTGGAGCGCGTCGAGCACGTCGAGGTCGACGCACGCGAGCTGTCCGTGGTCCACCATCACACCGAAGACGCGCTCGCTCCGGGCGACGGTCGCCTCGGGATCGATCACGACGTCGATCGACCGGAAGCGCCCCGCGAACTCGCCGGGAGGCATGGGGATCCCGACCACGGGCAGCGCTCGATCTCGGGGGAGCTCTCCGACCCCCACCGCCCACAGTCGGTCGTACGAGAAGCGGCCGATGCCGGGCTCACGGGCCGTCAGAGCGCGGCGCGCGCGCTCCGCGTGCGGCACCTGCGAGGGGAGGATGACCGCGCGCGCGGCGAAGCCCTCGCTCTGCGCGAAGTCGGCGAAGTGCTGGATCGCCCTGTCCGCATCCCGAATGTCGTAGCGCCGCAGCGGGTCGTAGCTCCGGTCGTAGGCCAGCCCCGCCGCCTCGGCGTCCGCGCCTTCGATCGCCAGGTCATGCAACCGCTCGCGCCGATGCTCCGGCACCCCGCGCCGCTCCCAGTGGTGCGCCAGCCCCAGATCGAGCAGGACGAGCACCCCGCTCGGGCAGTCGAACGAGCCGAGCTGAACGTGGCCGCTGACCATCTCGCGAGAGTACCTCGCCTTCATCCCGCCGCTGCCCTTGCCCTGTGAGCCGCGAGCCCTAGAACCGGGGCCTGAACCGGAGGAGTCGACCCTTGCGCCAGCCGTTCTCACGACACGCCCTCGCTCTGCTCACGAGCTTCGCCGTCGGGTGTGGCGCCTCCACGCCGCCGCCGGTCGACGACGCCCGGGGTGAGACGGAGCCGTCCCGCTTCGATGCCCGGCTCTCGCTCTACGAGTACCCGTTCGAGGTGCAGGTCCGCGCCTTCGAGGCGCAGCGGCAAGCGCTCGAGATGGCGTACATGGACGTCCGGCCCGAGTCGCCCAGCGGCTCGACGGTGCTGCTGCTGCACGGCAAGAACTTCAGCGGCGCGTACTGGGAGCGCACCGCGCGAGACCTCGTGGCGCGGGGACACCGCGTGGTCATCCCGGACCAGATCGGCTTCGGGAAGTCGTCCAAGCCGACGCGCTACCAGTACTCCTTCGCGGCCATGGCCACGCAGACGCGCGCGCTGCTCGACGCGCTCGAGGTCGATCGGGTCACCGTGGTGGGCCACTCGATGGGCGGGATGCTCGCCACGCGCTTCGCGCTGATGTTCCCCGAGCGCGCCGAGCGCCTGGTGCTCGTGAACCCGATCGGCCTCGAGGACTGGCAGGCCGTCGTGCCGTACGCGCCGGTGGAGGCGCTCTACGAGGCCGAGCTGCAGAAGACGCCCGACGCGGTGCGCCACTACATGCGGGAGAGCTACTTCGACGGGCGCTGGGAGCCGGAGTACGACGCGCTCGCGGAGCTGCAGATGGGATGGACCGAGAGCCCCGACCGCGAGGCGCTCGCCTACGTGTCGGCGCTGACGGCGGACATGATCTTCACGCAGCCGGTCGTGCACGACTTCGGTCGTCTCGACGTGCCCACGCTGCTCATCATCGGCACGCGCGACCGCACCGCGCTCGGCAAGGGTCGGGTGAGCGCCGAGGTGCGCGAGACCCTCGGGCGCTACGATCGGCTCGGGCGCGCGGCCCGCGACGCGATCCCGAACGCGTCGCTGGTCGAGCTCGAAGGAGTCGGCCACATCCCGCAGGTCGAGGCGTACGACGACTACATCGGCGCGCTGACCCGCTTCCTCGACGGCGCGTAGGACGCGGCGACCTCCTGGTCAGCAGCCGACTGGTCAGCAGCCGAAGGCCACCGGGGCCCGGGTGCAGAACCCTCCGACACACGCGGGCGCGACCTCCCCGTCGACGCAGGGCTCGAAGCGGTGGCCGCGCAGGCGCCGTGGCCTGCGGATGGGCCGGAGCACGGGGCCGTCGTCGTCGAACCAGCAGTCGCGCTCGGTCTCGCACGTGGGCGGCTCGTGCCACTCGAGTCGGCAGCGCGCGTCGGGGGGCGCTCCGTGGCAGCCGCACACCGGCCGCGCTTCGTCGTGCGCGCCGTGGGCGCGGTGCTCGCCGCCGGGCGTGCACGTCCCCTCGGCGAGCGAGATCCCGCAGGGCGGCCCACCGAATCCGTGCACGCAGGTCTCCTCCGACAGGAGGTAGCCCTCGGGCATGTCGCGTCGCATCACGCAACGCTCGGCGACGCACACGCAGCTCCCCGGTGGCGGCCTCGACTCCGCGCAGGCGAGGTCGGGCGGCGCGGTGGCGGTGCACGCCTGCGGGACGCATGGATCGTCGAAGTGGCAGTCGTCATCCGTGGCGCACGCGCTCGACGATGGCGCTGCGGTCTCTGTCTCTGCGGGCTGCGCAGGCGGCGGGGCCGGCTCGGGCGCGGGCTGCGCGACCACCGGGGTCGCCTGCGGCTCGACGCGCTCGACCGGCGCGCCGCATGCGAGAGCGAGTGTCGCGAGGACGAGCGCCTGGTGCGTCGCTCTCAATCCGAGCTCTCCCAGATGAGATGGAGCCGAGGCCCGCGCGACGCCCGGTCGCTCGGAGGCTGGGCGTGCAGCCGGTCGAGGGTGTCGCGGTCGACGACGAACAGCTCGGCGTCCTCGCCGTTCAGCGCGAGCGCGCGCCAGCCCTCGAGCGAGAGGTCAGGCGTATCGCCGAACGTCAGCATCGCCTCGACCCCCGCGATGGGACGAGGCAGCTCGTAGTAAGTCCCGAGGAGCGCGCCCCACCGCTCGAGGTCGCGGCGGCTCATGCTCGCTCCGTGGGTCCCGGCCCCGTCGCGCACGAGCTCCAGCTGACGATGCGCGAACACGGCCGCGCGCCCCTGCTGCGACTCCGCGACCGATCGGAACGCCTCCAGCAAGGGCACCGCGTCGGTGCGCGCGCGGTCCAGGTTGGCGTGCAGCGGGAGCACGAGGCCCGACAGGATGGTCTGGCTACACGCGTAGCCGCCGTACTGGTGATGGACCCCGACGAACGAGGGCGCGGCTCGCTCCGGGGGGAGCGCGTCCCAGCCGAGAACGAAGGCGGGGAGGGCGCCTCCTTCGGCGTGGTCGAGCTCGAGGGGCTCCGGCAGGATGGGCACGGGCGACGATACCACCGGCCTCCGCAACCGGCGGCGCGTCCGTCCGAAGAGGGGCGCGGAGGAGAAGACATGAGCCCCAATCAGATCGCGCAGCTGCTCCGAAGCCAGCCCATGCGGGGCGTACAATTCACCGTCGGCGGTCACACCTACGGACCCATCCACTACGCGCGCGTCGCCGACGCCTTCCTCGATCGGCGGATCCTCGTCGAGCGGCTCGACGGCGGTGGACCCAAGAGCCCGAGCGCGTTCTACTCCTTCACCGAGACGGAGCGCACCGACTACGACACGCTCTACGTCCGGCGCGGCGCCTCACTGACGCGCATGATCACGCAGGCCCTCGTCGTGCACGAGTGCACACACGCCATCCAGGACATGCGAGGCCGACCCATGAACGTCATCGAGTCGGAGGTCGCTGCGTACACGGCTCAAGCGCTCTTCCTGGCCCGCCGCGGGACCACCTGGGCCGACGTCAGCGTGCGCGCTCGCATCGAAGATCGGGAGGCCCCGCGCTCGCCCCGGAACCCCCGCGTCGACGCGATCATCGCCGCCGCGGATCGGGTGGGCCAGCGGCTGGCGTCGGTGGCGTCACCCCCACGAGCCGTTCTTCCCGCGGAGGTCGACGCGCTCCGGGCGGCCATCGTCGCCCACCCGTACTACGCGCAGCGCACCGCCCACGTCGCCGAGCTCGACGGCGTCGGCTGAGCTTCAGTCGGGGCGGCGGAAGCGCTTGGTGGTCTCGTCGCGCTCGAGGATCTCGCCGAGGATCGGCGCCTCGACGTCGCGGGTCATGAAGAAGCCGCGCCCGGCGTGGAGGACGTGGGCGAGCCCATCGTCGAGGGTGAAGACGACGCGGTAGGCGTCGAGCGGCCCGTCGAGCGCAGCCTCCTCGGGCACCGCGGCCATCGCGCGCTCGGCCTCGTCGCGCAGCGCCGCGTCTTCGGTGAACGAGAGCGCAGCGCGGTGGGCCGCGTGGCACTGGCTGTCTTGGCCGAAGACCCACGAGAGATGCCCGAGCGCGATGAGGAGCTGGGCGCGCGCCTCTCGAAACCGCTGACTCGATCCGAGCGGCCGGTTCAGCGCGACGGCGACTACGCGCAGCGCCTCCGGGAAGCGCTTGGCCTCGACGAGGTAGCGCTGGATCCGCAACGAGGCGTGCTCGTGCCAGGGCGCGTCGTCCGGCGCGGGGTGCTCGAGCGCGCGGGCGTAGGCTCCCTGGGCCTCTTCCGTGGCCCCGGCGCGGTGGAACGCGTCGCCCACCGACACGAGCGAGGGCACGCGCTGCGCGGTGCGCAGGTCGACGTGGATCTCGGCGCACGCCAGGTAGGCCTCGGCGGCGCCCTCGGGATCACCGCGGGCGGTTCGCACCACGCCCAGGCTGTTGAGCGCGTCGGCCACGGCCTCGTGCGTCGGCCCGTGCAGCCGTCGGTCGAGCTCCACGAGGTGCATGAAGCACCGCTCCGCGCGCTCGAGGTCGCCGCTCTCGTCCGCGACCACCCCCTCGTAGAAGAGCGTCGAGGCCTCCAGGCTCAGGTCGCCCTGGTGCGCCGCCTCCCTCCGCATGTGCTCGAGGATGTCCTCGGCGCGCTCGAAGTCGTCGTCGAGTCGCGCGCGGCGCAGATCCTCCAGCAGGTCTCCCCAGGTCGCGGGCGCTCGTCGCGTCACGGGGTGAGCCTCCCACCGCGAGTCGTCGTCGTCGAGGTCGCGGCGCGCATGCGCTCGCACCAGGGGCCGAGGACCGGGTGCGCGCGGGCGTGGAGCACGAGCGGGCGCTCCGAGGGGGTGACGCGGAGGTGCTCGACCATGGCCCAGACCGAGCAATCGAAGCTCGTCGGGGCGTCGCCGAGCAGGAAGTCGCCTCGCATCGCGGCGGCGATGGCGTCGAGATCGGCGACGCCCTGCGCGTCCACCGTCTCGCGCGAATGCCGGCCGAGGCCTTGGTGATGCAGGGACTTCACGACGCCGCGGCGGATGAGCCCCGGGAGGAACCAGCCGGTCCCCTTCGGCAGCGCGCCGGCGATCGCGTCGCGGTAGCTCGCGCGCCACACGTCGTCGTCGCCCCAGCGCATGGCGAGGAGCGCCCAGTAGAGGTGATCTTCGGCCGCGCGGCGCAAGAGGTGGCCGAGCGCCTTCGCCTCCGCGTCGAGCCGACCGTCGAGCGGGTCGCCCAGCTCCGTCTGGCAGCGCTCGATGATCAGCTGCGAGTCGCCGAGCAGCGCGCCGTCCCAGCGCACGTAAGGGAGCTTGCCCCGCGGCGCCTCGCGCGGGTCACCCAGCCGTCGCTCGTGCGGCACCCCCGCGAGCTGGAGGTAGCTCGCGAGCTTGGTGCAGAAGGGGCTGAGGCTCTCCATCCCGTACGCGCCGGGGAACTGATGGAGCACGAGGTCCGTCATGAGGCGCGGAGCGTGGCGTCGATCCGCCCTGACGGCCAGCCCCATGGCGCGCGGATTTAGGATCTTTTAGCGGCTCGCCGCCAGGGCGCTGGCTATCGCTGCGGAGTCCTCACGACTGGAGTCCACCATGCGCACCTTCGCCTCTCTCACCGCACTCTCCTTGCTCACCTTCACCGCCGCCGGCTGCGTCTCCGACACGACCGACCCCGCGTCCACCTGGGCCGACGCCGGACCCCAGGTCGAAGGCGGGGGGGACGCCGAGACGCCGCCGGCGCCCGCGCACTCCTGCGCTGACACGCCGCTCGCCGACCGCTGCATCGAGGAGTGCGTCGGGTATTGCCGCTCTGCCCAGGAGGCGTGCGGAGCCGAAGCGTCGCTCTGCCTGGATCAGTGCGTCTCGCTCGCAGTAACCGCGAGCGAGGCAGGCTGCGGCCCCGAGATGTGGGGCGTGATCTCGTGCGCGTCACGACACTCGCTCGCCATCTGCACCGAAGAGGGCGCGCGCGTCGCCTGTGGATCCGAGCAAGACACATGGTCTTCGTGCGTCGAGGCGCACCGCCGGGGCGCCGCCCGGTACGAGCCGTGCGAGGGATCGTGCGGCGAGGCGCTCGAGTGTCGCCATGTCGGGAGCCCGGCAGGCGGCGGGACCATCTGCACGAACGCGTGCTCCACCGACGCGCAGTGCGGCCCGGGCGGCCGATGCGTGAGCCTCGACGGAGTCGAGCGCCTGTGCGTGCTCGAGTGCGAGACGAACGACGAGTGCGGTCCCCACGCGGTGTGCGACCTCCTGCACGACGACGCGTCGTCGACGTTCGTCACCGCGTGCGTCCGCGTCTGAGACCCGCTGCGAGCGGGGACGATCCTATTCGTTCGTCAAAGTTTGACGAACGAATAGGATCGTCCCCTGCGACGAGGTACCCCGCGCTTGCTACCCTCGTCGCGTGAGAGCGACCGACATCTGGTGGTGCGTAGCGTTGACCTTGCTCGCTTGCGGTCCCTCGAGCCCACCGGACGCAGGGAGCGAGCCCGACGGCGGCGTCACGGACGGAGGGGCGGACGCCGTGCCGATGCTCGACGAGGCGCTCCCGTGCACGCCGACCCCCGACACCGGGGTCGCGGAGGGCGACGACCTGGTGCGCGTGACGCTGAGCGACCCGCGTGCGGTCTGCAACGACGGAACCCCGGCGGTGATGTACGTGCGGCGCGCCGCCTCGCCCGACCAGGAGGACCGCTGGGTCTTTCACCTGCAAGGAGGCGGCGCGTGCGGCGGGCCGGACTGCGCCGCGCGCTGGTGCGGTCGCAACTCAAAGATGACGACGGCGGGGGCCCCGAGCTCGATGGGAGGGGTCGGCCTCATGCGCCGGGGGCCGGAGAACGCCCTGGGCGACGCGAACCAGGTCTTCCTCTACTACTGCAGCTCCGACAACTGGGCCGGCCGCGCGCCCGACGCGGTGGTCGCGGCCGAGGGCGACGTGCCTCGGTTCCGGCTCCACTTCCAGGGCGACGCGATCGTCGACGCGGCGCTCGACGCCCTCGAGGAGGGAGCGAGCTCGGACGACGGCGCCGTCACGCTGCCCGCGCTCGGGGGCGGGGGCACCGCGCTGTGGACGGGGACGTCGGGCGGATGTCAGGGCGTGGCGAACACCGCGGACCGCTTCGCCGCACGGATGCGGGCCCTCGGCGTCAGCCCGGCGCTCGTGTGCGACGCCAACTTCGGTCCCACCGACAGCGAGCTCCCCGCGGGGGCCGCGCTCGACGCCTTGCTCGCGGGGCGCCGAGCGCGCTTCGACCTCACCGAGCGCTACTCGAACACGAACCACGACGAGAGCTGCGTCGCGATGCACCCGACCGACCCGTGGCGCTGCGAGTGGTCCGGCTACGTGCTCGCGAACCACGTCACGGAGGCCCCCCTCTTCCTCCGCATGTCGCTCGCGGACCGCGCGATCAGCGACTCGTACGTCGCGGCCGGGTTCGACCTCGACGCCTTCGCCACGGGCGTGCGGAGCGCGCTCTCGACGGCCGCCGCGGGCGGCGGGCTCGAAGCGACCGCGCGTCCCATCTCGGTCTACGGGCCCGGCTGTGAGCAGCACGTCGGCTTGACCAATGATGACTGGTTCTTCAGCGCGAGCATGACCGCGGACGGCGCGGAGGTGACCTTCCACGACGCCGTAGTGCGCTGGCTCGCGGGCGACGACGTCGCCGTGGTGGACACCGTGCCTCCGACGATCTCGACCTGCGCTCCCGTCACCGATCAGACCGACTGACCGTCAGGTACCCCTCAACCTCCGCGGCGCTGCCGGTGCACGAGCGTGGCGCCGACCACGACCGAGACGAGACCCGCGAGCATCGCGGCCAGCATGGGGAAGCCCGTGAGCGATGGCGCGCCTCCGAGCAGTCCGATGCCGGCCAGCAGCAGGAGCATGGGCGCGACGCGGGTCGGTGGACGCATGCTCGCATGACTATCCTCTGCGCGACCGCGAGTCCAACCGCGCTCCTCGCGAGGATCTGAGACAGGGACCTTGCGCGCTGCGTCGACTCGGCTCAGGCTCTGTCTCGTAGATGCTCTTCCGCCGATGCAGTCAGCGCATGACGGGTCGCCACTTCGGGTGGCGAGGTGCCGTGGTGCGTGGCTGGCGCGGGTAGAGCACCCCAAACGAGAGCTCGGACCCCTCGCCGGACCGCCCCAGGCACCTGCCTCGGGCGGCTCTTTGCGTTCGGGGTCCGACTTCACCGTCCGTGCAGACGACTGAGGAGAAGACCATGGAGACACCATCGACCGACAACGCGCCCTTCGCGATCACCTTTGGCACCTACCGGCTCGACGGCCCGAGCGCGGCGGCCCGCGTGCGCGCCGCCCTCGCCCTCGGCGTCCGGCGCGTCGACACGGCGCCGCTCTACCGGAACGAAGCCGAGGTCTTCGCGGCCGTGCGCGACTTCGAGGCCGCGCACCCGACCGAGCGCGTCCACGTCACGACGAAGGTCTTCGACGAGCTGCGCTTCGAGCCCGCTGTCGAGGCCATCGCCGCGTCGGCGCGCTCGCTCGGCCGGCCGCTCGACCGCGTGCTCTTGCACCGGCCGCTCCCGCCCATCATGTGGCGCGCGCTGAACGCGTGCGTGGACGCGGGGCACGCGCGCGAGATCGGCGTCTCGAATCACACGGTCGAGCAGCTCGAGGCGTTGCTCGAGATGGGGCTGCGTCCGCCGGTCGTCGATCAGGTGGAGCTGCACCCGTTCGTCGGACCCGTGCAGCCACTGCTCGCCTTCTGCGCCGCGCGCTCGATTCGCGTGCAAGCCCACACCCTGCTGACGCGCGGTGAGCGGCTCGGCTTCGCGCCGCTCGTCGCGCTCGCGGCGGCCTACGACGCGTCGCCCGCGGCGCTGCTCGTCCGCTGGGCCCACCAGCTCGGCGTCGAGCCCGTGGTCTCGAGCACGCGGGACGATCACCTGCGCGAGCTCGCGGAGGCCGTCGCGAAGGTCGGCACCATCACGGCGCACGACATGGCGACGATCAACGCCTTCTACGCCATCGACACGCGGCGCTTCTTCCCGAACCGGGCCGCGCCTCCGTCGATCGCGGCGCTCGACGACGTCACCGACACGGGCGCGTACGTGCGGACTGTCGCAAACCTGTTGGCCAACGACGCCCAGTCGGTGCAGACAGGGCGGGCCGTCTCGGACACGGCACACCGGCTGCCGTTTCGCTCGCATCGACAGCTGATGACCGATCCGCTGGCGCAACAGATCGCGCGGCTGCTCTTCCCGGACGACGCGGCGGCGCCGCGCCAGGATCGGTTCCGGGCGCTCGTGCGGAAGCTCCGCGCGCTCGCGCCCCCCGTCGCCACGCCGAAGCCCAGCCGCTGCGCGGTGCCCGTGGATCACCCGTCGCGTCGGTCCGTCCCATGCGTCGAGGGCGCGCCGGTCTCGGCCGCGGTCGCGTTCCCCGCCGCGATGCCGGTGGAGGTCTCGCCCGCGCGCGAGCTGGCGCCGTTCTTCGCCTTCCTGGCGTCGCCGAGCCCCCGCTCCGCGCTGCCGGTGACGTTTGCGCGCGGCACGTACTTCCCCGACCAGCGGATGGATCTCTGCAAGCAGGTCGTCGGCCCCGATCACGTCGGAGCGCTCTGCGCGGCGGTCGCCTCGCAGGCGCGGCATCGGCCGGGCTCCAAGCGCGTGCGTCACTTCCTGCTCGGCAACAACGTCGCCTGCGCCGGTGACTCGACGGCCGGCGCAGAGGCGCTCGCACGACTGATGGCCGACCCCGCGAGCGAGATCGAGACGTGGTATCTGGCCGGCAACGCGATCGGCCCCGCCGACCTCGCGGTGATCGCCGAGGCGCTCGCGTCGAGCCGGCACGCGAAGGCGCTATGGCTCAAGCGCAACCCCATCGGGCCCGACGGCGCGCCCGCGCTGGGGCGGCTCCTCGCGCGCAGCGCGTCGCTGCGGCTGCTGGACGTTCACAACACGGGGCTGTTCGACGAGGGCGTCGAGGCGATGGCCCGCGCGTTCGAGCGCGACGGCGGTCCGCTGCGGCTGCGGCACCTGTACCTGTCCGCCAACGCGCTCGGGCCGGCCGCCGTGGACGCCCTCGGGCGGATGCTGCGGCCCTCGCCGTCGTCCATCGCGTCGCTCTACCTGTCGATGAACCGGCTCGGCGAGCGTGGCCTCGAGGCGCTCGTGGGCTTGATCCGCCAGGGCGCGCTCGCCGGGCTGAAGCGGCTCGACGTGGGCTCGATCGGGCTGTCGCGTCCGGATCTCGATCCCCTGGTCGACGCCTTGCTCGGCGCGTGTCCCGCCCTGGTCCATCTCGACCTCGGCACCTACAAGAGCACGCGCGACATGGGAGAGCGCGCCAATCGGCTCGACCCGGACGTCACGCCGCTCGTGCGCTTGCTCTCGCGTCACCCGTCGCTCCGTCTGCTCAACGCCGCGAACGCGGGTCTCCCCGAGGCGAGCGTCGCGCGACTCGTCGCCGCGCTCGGGCCCGACCAGTCGCTCGAGGGCGTCGGCGCGCACGCGCTGCGGCACGGTCACACGACGCGGCGGCTTCTGCGTCAGCCGAAGCGCGTGCTCCACATCGACTCGGTCTACCGCGGCCGCGCGTGAGCAGCGGCACCCTGCGTTCGCGTGAGCCCTGGTCAACCAGGGCCTCATGCGGCATGCAGGTCTCCATGGCGAAGGTCGGACGGAACGACCCCTGCCCCTGCGGCAGCGGGAAGAAGCACAAGCGCTGCTGTGGCGCGGGCGGGGCGACGCCGCTCGGCCGCAAGAGCCACTGGCACGACGTGGACGAGCGACTCGTGCGGAAGGCGCTCCGCTGGGTCGAGAAGACGTTCCCGGACGAACCGCCACCGATGGAGGACTTCCCCTACGAGCTCGGCCCCGACAGCGAGCCCCACGTGCCGCTCCTGGTCTCGTGGGCGCTCCATGTCCGGCCCATGCGCGACGGCGGGCTCCCGATCGCCTCGCGCTACCTCGACGCCCAGGGGCGCAAGCTCGACGCGCGGGAGCGGCAGTGGCTCGAGGCGAACCGGCACGCCTTCTTCTCGATTCATGAAGTGCTCGAGTCGAGGCCGGGGATCAGCGTGACCCTGCGCTGCCGATTCACGGAGCGGGAGACGGTGGTTCACGAGGTGAGCGCGAGCGAAGCGCTCAGGCTGGGTCATCACATCCTCGCCCATGTCGTCGAGATCGACGGGGTCGGCTTGCTCAACGGCCTTCACCCGCGTCCCATGAGCGCGATGCAGGGCCAAGAGCTGTACGAGCTCGCTCGTCGAGCGCTTCACGAGACGCTGGGGATGCGCCCGCGCGCGCGCCTGAAGCCGGCCGAGATGTGCGATCCCCGAGTCGCCTTCGCGCTGCTCCACACATGGGAGGCGAGCTTTCGGCAGCGCCGGCCGCCCGAGCTCCGCAACACGGATGGGGATCCGCTCCTGTTCGTCCGCGAGCGCTACTCCTTCGATCCGGAGCGGCGGGCGGCGCTCCTCCGCGCGCTCGCCGAGCTCCCGGGGGCGGTCGAGGCCGGCGAGGACGACGGCGAGACGGTCCTGAACCTGACACGTCCCGGCAACGCGATGCACCGAGGCTGGGACAACACGACGATGGCGGTCTTCCGTCTCGGCGCCGCGGAGCTCGTCGTCGAGACGAACTCGGAGAAGCGCGCCGACGCGGCAGGTGCCGCGCTCGGGCCTCTGCTCGATCATCTGCGCTTCGTCGAGCGCGACGCTCGACCGGTGGACGAGCTCCCTCAGCCCGACCCGAGCGGCTCGGCGCTCCCGGAGGGCGTCGACCGCGAGGAGGTAGCGGCGATCTTGCGGGAGATGAAGGAGCGGCACTACGCCGACTGGTGCTCCCAGCCCTTGCCGGCGCTCGACGGTAAGACGCCGCTCGAGGCGGTCCAGGGCAAGCGCACGCGCCAGCGCGTGCAGGCGCTCCTCGCCGACATGGAGCGGCACGAGAGTGGCGCTCCGCCGGACGAGCGCTTCGACGTCGGGCGCCTCCGACGCGAGCTCGGGTTGGAGTCGACCCGCGGTTGAGCGCAACGGGCGCGGCCGCGGGAATGACGCGGGGCGCGCGGCGGCGAGATAGCATCCCCGCATGCACCGCCCCGCCTGGCTCGCGATGGTCCTCCTGGTCGCCGCTCCGGCGCGCGCCCAGGAGATGAACCGTCAGGCGTTCCCGGTGGGCGAGGAGGCGGTCGGCATGGCTGGCGCGTACACCGGCCGCGCCGACGACGCCTCGGCCGCCTACTACAACCCGGGCGGGTTGCCGGTCGGCCACCGCGGGAACGTCGGGGTCAGCCTCTCGGTCAGCATCCTCGACGAGTACCGATTGGGCGCGTTCGACCCGAGCTCGACGGCGCTCGAGTATCGCGACGCGCTCGGCGTGCCGTTCTACGCCGGCGGCTCGGTGCAGGTCGACGGCTCGGTCGTCCGACACGGCTTCGCGTTCGCCACGTTCTCGCCCAACAACGTCAACCGTCGCTTCACCGCCGCGTCACAGGAGGGCGGTGAGACCCGCTCGGTGCAGATCCATCGAGTCGATCGCACCCGCTGGTACGGCGTGTCCTACGGGCTGAGCCCGATCCCCGAGCTCGGCATCGGCGTCAGCGCCTTCCTCGCCGTGCGGAGCTTTCGCCACGAGGAGGAGGAGATCGTGACCGAAGGCGCGCGGTCGCTGTTCACGAGGTTTGCGCAGGTCGACCTCGGCGCCGAGCTGCTCGTGTTCCGGATCGGCGCGCTCTGGCAGATCGACCCGACCTTTTCGCTGGGTCTGATGGTCCAGCCGCCCGGTGCGGTGCTCGGAGGGCGCGCCACGGTGAGCGGCACCGCCGCCGGGACGATGGACGGCGGGCCGATCGACACGCGCTTCTTCAGCGACGAGATCGGGGCGGACTCTCCGCTGCCGTTCCAGGCGCGCCTCGGCGCCTCGTGGCGCCCGAGCGACAGCTTCATGCTCAACGCCGACGCGATCCTCGAGGGCCCCCTCGGCTCGGCGAGCGCCCCGATCGAGCGGCTGCGTGTCGACCCCGACGACCCCGCCATCCTCGGCCGGTTCCTCGCGACCCGCTATCACGCCGACTGGGTCGGCGACCTCGCGGTCGGCGGGCGCGGCGTGATCGAGGGGCTCGTGCCGATCTCGGCCGGCGTGTTCACGAGCTTCTCCGCCGCGCCTCCCATCGAGGGCGCGCCGACCTCGTACCGCCCGGACCGCATCCACGTCATCGGCGCCACCCTCGGGGTCGGCGTGATCACCGACGACGTCGACTTCACCATCGGCGTGGTGGGCGCGTTCGGCTTCGGCCGAGGCCTGACCACCGCGCCGTTCTCCGACCTCGGCGCGCCCACCTACGGCGTGGCGGACGTGTCGAGCCAGACGCTCTTCCTCTACTTCGTCGGCGCGGGGAGCGCCGCGGCCGCGGTCGGCCGACAGGTCGCCGAGGAGCTCCTCGGGACCGAGGACGAGGAGATCGAGCCGGAAGCCGACGACCGCTAGCTCGGACAGCTCATCGTGCGGTGGCTACTCGATGAAGAAGGGGTCGAGCGGGTAGTCGGCGATCCGCGCGCGCACCTCGGTGCCGAGGCCCGGCACCTGGCGCGTGTAGGCCACGAGGAAGCGTCCCGGACCGAAGGACGCGATGCTCGGCTCGATCGCGCCCTCCTGGACGAGGTAGACGCCGCCTTCGTCCGGCGGGGCCACGATGTCGCCGTCCGCGTCGATGCGGACCACCTCCACTCGGTCGGGGGACGTGAGGTGAGAAGCCCAGCCGAGCAGGTAGCTGCGCGGTCCGCCGCCCACGGTCGGGTACGCGACCGAGCTGAGACGATCGATGCTGACGACCTCGCCGGCCGGCTCCGGCACGCCGTCCGCGGCGCGCAGGAGCTGGAAGCGCACGTCGCGCCACCCATCATCGCCCTCGTAGGTCCACGCGAGCAGTGAGGTTCGGCGCACGGTCCCGGCCGCCGCCAGCTGACGGGGGGAGTCGCCCTGCAGGGCGGTCCACCGGACGAGCGTTCGTGGCGCGCCGTCGAGCGCGTGGGCTTCGATCGAGTGGTGCCACTCCCATGCGCCGTCCCCGACCGGGCGCGCGTACTCGGCCTCGCGCCACAGCAGCCATGGCGTCCCAGGGGTCAGCTGAGCGGAGAAGCGCGCGCGTACGGACATCGACGAGGGCGTGCCCACGGGCGAGCCGTCCGCCGTTCGCTGAACGCGATGGTGATGGAAATAGTCGCTGACGCGTGCGGGCACGAGGATCTCGTAGACCTCGCCGTCCCAGGCCACGATGCAGCCTCCGCCGGCCCACTCTTCGGAGCGGGACATCGGCGTCGATTCCGTGACCGAGCCGAGCCCGGACTCGGGTGAGATGACGCGGGTCCGCAGCACCTGAGCGCCCTCCCCCCCCGCGACCGACCAGGCCGCGAGCACGGAGTGGCCGTCGGTGGCGAGGCCGACTCCTTGGGCCTCGGCGATGGTGAACGGCGCGTCGAGGAGCGCCCGACCATCGGATGCGAGGAAGGTGCCGCGGTGAGTGACCGGGTCGGCGCCCTCTTGCCACGCGACGAAGACGGCGTTGCCCACCCTGAGGGCTCTGGGCGCCCGCTGGGCGATGGTCGTGGTGGGCAGAGGGTGTGCTCCATTCGCGCCCGTGGACGGGTCGTACCACCCGATCGTCGCAGGCCGACCCGCCACGTAGAGCAGCCCGGAGTCCATCGGCAGCACGTCGTGGAGATCCGGCATCCCGGCGGGGAGCACCTGCTCCTCGACCGTCGGAGGCGCCGACGCGTCGAGGCCGACGCGCACGTAGCGAGCGGACTCCTCGGTCCAGTCGTCGAAGGTCGCGGTGTACTCGTCTCCAGCCCCTCTCACGAGCGCCCGCGAGAGGCCGCTCGCGGCCGTGTGCACGAACGAGAGCTCGCCCGCGGGGGCCGCCACGCGACGCACCGCCAGCAAAGGACCGGAGCTCCGATCGAACTGGGCGAATACGTGAGGGCCGCTCGCGCCGAGCGCCGCACCCACCAGCTTCGGGTGTCCGTGTGTCTCGGTGATCATCGTCAGGGTCTCCGGCTCGCCCGGGAGGAGCGTCCGGCGATCGCGGATCTCGTCGATCTCGAAGGTGCGAGTGAAGACCCGCGAGCCGACGCCGGCCTCGTGATCGTCCCAGGCGATGAGACCGGTCGCGCCGTCGGAGGCGATCGCGGTGCTGCCGAGCGTCTGGGGGGCTGAGACCGCCATCCTGCGCGCGATCACGGTCTGATGACGGTAGCGGTCCGAGGGCTGCACTCGCGTGACGAAGACGCGGTCTCGCGATGACCCCGCGACGCCGCCGATCAGGAAGTCCGAGCCCGCCGACGTGATGGAGAGCCCCAGCGCCCATGCGCTCACGCCGATCGACTCGGGACCCCAGACGAGCGTCCCATCCTCGCCGCTGATCGAGGCCGCGCGGAGCGTGGGCGGGCTCGTCGCTTCGACCCAGGCGAGGAGGAATCGACCGTCGCCGCCGGCCACGACGAGCCCCATCGGCGTCCGAGAAGCCTCGAACGCGAGCACGTTCGGGGCGGCGTCGAGCGGCCGTCCCTGGCGACCGATGCGCAGCGACTTGATGAAGCCCGCGTCCTCGTGCCGCTCCACCCACGCGACGAGGGCGACGTCGCCGTCTCCGGCCAACCGGAAGTCGCCGCTCGAGTCCGGGTCACCCGGCGTGGCCCTCGGGGCGCCGAAGCGGAGCTCGCGCGAGAGCGAGGCGACGGGGGAGAGGGGCAGCTCGGGGCCGGCGTCGAAGGGTGATCCTGCGTCGGGGGAGGGGACCTCGGTCGAGGCGTCGGCGCCCGCGTCGGGGATCGCGCCGATCGGCACCGAGCCGGAGCACGCGCCGAGCGCGAGGGAGACCGAGAGGACAGACCATCGAAGCACGAGAGACATCACGAAGACCTCCGGTTCGGCGAAGGGGGAGGCGGGCCGAACGTGGAGCCTCGGTGCCGTGGACGCTGGGCCCATCGAGTGCAGTTGAGCTTTCTCACGCGTAGCTCTTCCTTGCCCTCGCGCGGGGGCTGTCGCAACGTGGCGCATGCGGCTCGTTCTGTCCGTCGGCGTGCTCGCTCTGCTTCTCGGAGCTCCGACGACGACTTCCGCGCAGGGGCTTCGACTCGTGTATCAGGCGCCCGCCGGCTGCCCGGACGAGAGGGATTTCGTCGACCTGGTACGAGCGCGGACGACGCAGCCTCCCTTCACGCCCGAGGGCACCGCCGAGCTGCGGGTCGAGGTGGAAGCGGGGCCGAGCGGCGGGTTCGTGGGGCGGCTCGCGTGGGTCGACTCCAGCGGCGAGCTGCAGGGCCGGCGCGAGCTCGAGGGGGCACGCTGCGGAGCGCTCGCCGAGGCGATCTCGGTCGTGGCCGTGCTCGCGGTCGAAGCGGTGAGAGAGCTCGAGGCGCCCACGGATCCACCGCCCCCGGCTCGGGTGACCGAAGAGGCGCGTCGTGCGCCACGTCCTCCGGACCCCGAGCGGCCTCCCGTGCTGATGCCGCCCCCGGAGGAGGCGCCGGGGGAGCCGGTGCACCTGCGCGTCGCGGGTGGCGTCGGGGTCGGGCTGGGCGCCGGTCCACTCCCGCACACCACGTTCACGCTCGCCGCGGGGCTGCGATACATGGAGGCGGGCTTGATGCTCTCGCTCCGGTACGCGGACACGTTCGCCGCGGGCGACGTCGACGGGGGATATGCGCTTCGGGCGCGCATCCTGCGGACCCGCCTCTCCGCGTGCTACCTCCCGCGCCCTCTCGAGCTCTGCGCGACCGGGTCAGTGGGCTTGCACGAGGTGGAACCCAAGGGGCTCACGGACGCGCGCGTGGGCCAGGCGGTGTTCGGCGCGGTCGGCGGATTGATCGCGGCGCTCGTCGAGGTCGACGAGCATGTGAGCGTGCGCTTCGACCTGGAGCTGGCGGCGAGCCTGAACCAGGTCTCCTTCACCGTCGTCGGTGCGAACTCCTGGACCGTCTGGCCCGTCATCGTCGAGCTCGGTGTGAGTTTTCTCTACGAGCCGTGATGGGCGCGAGCGTCGCCGCACCGACCTCGATGGATCCCGAGTGACGCTTTCTTTCGAGACGTTCTTCAGGCAGGAGGCGAGCTACGTGCACCGCACGTTGCTTCGGCTCGGCGTCGCGACGCGAGACGCGGAGGATGGAGTGCAAGATGTGTTCATCGCCGTGCATCGACGTTGGGAGGAGCGGGACCGCGCGCTGGCGTCGCGTCCGTGGCTCTTCACGTTCGCCTTCCATCACGCGAGCAACTATCGACGGCTCCGGCGTCATCGACGCGAGCCCCTGAGCGAAGATGGATCGCTGGCGGTGGAGCCGATCGCGGGCAACGACCCGGAGCGGGCGCTCGAGGAGGCGCAGGCGAGGTCCGTGATCCTGCGTGCGCTGGACGTCTTGCCGATGGAGCAGCGCGGGGTGCTCGTCGCCTGCGACATCGACGGATTCTCGGGTCCGGAGGTCGCAGAGCAGCTGGGGATTCCGCTGGGGACCGTCTACTCGAGGCTGCGAACGGCGCGTCCCGCCTTCGCTCGCGAGGTGCGCCGCCTGGCGCACGAGAGGGCGACATGAGCTCCGATTCAGAGCAAGAGCCGCCTCCGCTCCCCGAGGACGTGCGCGCGCTGCTGGACGTGGAGCGCGACATCCCCGCGCTCCCCGAGGACCAGCTCGACCGGATCGCCTCACGAATTCGATCGGACATCGCCCCGGCAGCCAGCGACACGCCTGCGGGAGCCGCCCCCGGCGGAGCCTCGGCGATGTCGCACCTGGCGGCGTCTCTCGTCGGTCTCGCGCTGGGCGTGACTGGCACTCTGCTCTACCAGGCGGCTATCCCGCCGGAGCCGACGGCCCCCGAGCCCCACGTCGTCCGGGAGCTGCCTTCGCCGCCAGCGCCCGAGCCACGCGGTCGCGACGCGGGCACGGCCGAGCCGGTCGATGGAGGCGTCGAGCGCCGCGAGAGCGCCCCCTCCGAGGAGGTGACCTCGCCGACCGCCATCCGCCGCGGCTCCCGGGCGCGGCCGGCCGATCGGCTGTCCGAGGAGCGGCGGATGATGGACGCGGCCCGCGGCGCGCTCGCGGCTGATGATCCGGAGAGAGCCCTCGTCGTCACGCGGCGCCACGCCGACCGTTTCCCGTCGGGGGCGATGGCGGAGGAGCGCGAGGCCCTCGCCGTCCGGGCGCTGCTCGCGCTCGATCGTCTGGACGCGGCGCAGTCGCGCGCGGCGGCGTTCCGGCGGCGCTACCCCGAGAGCCTGGCCTGGCCGGGCCTCCGCGCGCGGATCGACCGAGCGGCGGCCGCCCGGGATGAGCGAGCGCCTCCGAGCCCGCCGTAGTCCGAGCTCGCCGCCTGCCCTTCGACGCTCCAGATGGAGCTTGTCGGAAACCGGCGGCGGCGTGCTCCGATGAGCGGGTCATGCAGACGCTTCGAGCTCTCGTGTGGGTGTTGCTTCTCGGCTGCGGGTCGCGCACGGCGTACGTGCAGGCGCCGCCGACGGAAGCGGACGTCGTGATCCACGTGCCCTGCCAGGGGGCGCGCTGCGGTCCGCCGCCGGCCCCGCCGCCGCCGCCACCACAGATCCCCCCGCCGCGCATGCTGGCCGCCGGGTACGACCACAGCTGCGCGCTGACCGAGGACGGAGGCGTGTACTGCTGGGGCTCCAACCAGTACGGGCAGCTCGGGGAGGTGGGCGACGAGCGCACCTGGGTCCCGGGCCGCGTGCCGGGCCTGCCCCGCATGGACGCGGTGTGGGCCGGGGCCGATCAGACCTGTGCCCGCGCGGAGGAGGACGGCCGGGTCTGGTGCTGGGGCGAGACCGGGCTGCCCGACGACGCCGAGGGGCCGCTGCAGCTGGTCTACGCGGACGTGCGCCAGGTGGCGCTCGGCCATCGGCGCGGCTGCGTGGTCGACGAGGGAGGGCGCGCCTTCTGCTGGGGCGACGTCCGCCCGCCGTATGGCCCGAGGTGGCGAACCCCGCAGCGGGTGCCCATCGACGCGCCGGTGGAGATCGTCTGGAACATGCAGCGGGGGTGCGCGCTGCTGCAGCGAGGCGAGCTGCGGTGCTGGGGCCTGGTCCACAACTACTACGCCACCGAGCGCGCCGAGAGCCCGACCTTCCGGCTGCTCGGCGTCGAAGGCGCGGCGATGGTCGCGATGAAGACGGAGAACGACGACGAGGTGCTCGTGGTCGACCGCGCGGGGCGGGTGTTCGTGAGCGAGACTGGGCGGAGCCGTCGGATGCAGTCTCGCGACCCGGTGCTGGCGCTCCGGCGCGTCGAGGGGATCGACGACCCCGCGCAGGTCCAGGCCGGCGGCAGCGGCTACTGCGCGCGCACCGGTGAGGGCACGGTGGCGTGCTGGGGCAGCAACCTCGCGGGTCAGCTCGGGGACGGAACCTACGCCGCCCGGACGCGCCCGACCTACCTGCCGCTCACCGGGATCCGCGGGATCGCGGTCGGTCAATACCACGTGTGCGCGCACGACGGCGCGCGCGTCTGGTGCTGGGGCGAGAACAGCGCGGGCCAGGTCGGGCTCGAGCGCCCGAACAAGATCCCCGACCCGTACCTGGTGCCGTGGTGAAGGCGATGAAGAGGACGATGCTGGGGCTCGCCGCGCTGCTCTCGGCCTGCGGGACGCGGACCGAGATCGTGCAGCGTGCGTCGGACGAGGTGGTGATCCGGGTGCGCGTGCGCGACGATCTCCACCCAGGCACGGCGCCGCCGCAAGAGGAGCAGGCGCCGCCGCGCTGCGAGGGGCCCGGCCCGGAGGGGCAGCCGACGAGCAGCCTGACGGTCGGCTACGCGCACGCCTGCGTGGCGCTCGGCAACGGGACCGTGCGTTGCTGGGGCTCCAACTACGCGTCGCAGCTCGGCGACGGCACCACGGCGCGGCGGGCCACGCCGGTGGAGGTCCGGGACGTCGCCGACGCGCAGACCGTGGGCGCGGGCGGATCGCACTCCTGCGCGCTCCTCCGGAGTGGGCGCGTGGTCTGCTGGGGTGGCAACACGATCGGTCAGATCGGCGCGCCCACCCAGGGGACGCTCACCCGCGCTCCGCTGGAGGTCACGGGGTTGCGGGGCATCGCGCAGCTCGGCGTCGGGCGACAGCACAGCTGCGCGGTCAGCGCGCGCGGACAGGTCTCGTGCTGGGGCGCCAACGGCGCCGGGCAGATCGGCAACCGGCGCCGCGACATGGCCCCCGCGCCCGCGCGCGTCCGCGGGCTCCGAGCGCGCTGGGTTGGCGCGGGGCACGACAGCAGCTGCGCGGTGCGCATGGACGGCGGGGTGAGCTGCTGGGGCGCGCTCGTGCGCTCGGACCGGCCACAGCGCATCGACGGTCTCCCGGCGCCAGCCGTCACCGTCGAGGTCGGGCGCGCCGCGGCCTGCGCGCGCCTCTCGGACGGAACCGTCTGGTGCTGGGGCGACGGCGGCATGGGCACGCTCGGACCCGAGGGGCTCGGGCAGATGGACGCCCCCGTGCAGGTCGTCGGCCTACCGCCGGTGACGAGCCTGTCCCTGAACGACACCGTCGCCTGCGCCGCCGACGTGCAGGGAGGCGCCTGGTGCTGGGGCAGCCACGAGAGCATGGCGCGCGAGCTCAGCGAGCCCCGGCTCCGCGGCTACATGGGCCCGGCCACCCACGTGATGACGTCGGGCCGAGACACCGCCTGCGCGCTGCTCGCGGAGGGCAACGTGTGCTGCTGGGGCGACAACCGCGACGGGCTGCTCGGCGCGCTGGCCCAGCCGTTCTCCAACCCTGGCCCCTACAGCGAGCTGCCCGTTCCGATGAGCTGGTGAGCCGAGCGCGTGGGGTCGCTCGGGGCGACCTCAGCGCCCTCGGTCCTGGAAGGCCGCCAGCAGGGTCATGGCGCGCGTGGGGCGGGGGGACGATCCTGTTCGAACATTCGAACTCGACGGGGTCGCTCGCGGCCCTCAGCGCCCACGGTTCTGGAAGGCCGCCAGCAGGGCGGTCACGGCGCGCGTGGCGTCGGCGACCGCCTCGGGCCGCTCGAGGGTGCCGTCGATCCAGCCGCCGAGCGCGGCGCGGCCGGCCGCGACGATGATCCAGAGATCGTTGGCCGCGCGCCTGGCGTCGGTGCCGGTGAAGGTTCGCAGCTGATCTTGCCAGGGGCCGAGCAGGCCGCTGAACGTCTCACGGCCCACGCGCGCGACCTCGGGGTCGCTCCCGCGCGCGTCGAGGAGCAGCCAGGGCCCCGCGCCCTTGTCTTCGATGACGTCGCAGCACGCCTCGACGAACGCGGTCGTCACGCTCTCGAGATCGGCGGCCGGAAGCGTGCGGAGCAGCGCCTGGTGGAAGCGCGCGTCGATCGCCGACGTGAAGTCCTCGAGGATCGCGCGCGTCAGCGCTTGCCGGGTCGGGAACTGCCGGTAGACGAGCGGCCGCGAGACCCCCGCCCGCTCCGCGAGCGCGCTGATCTGCAGCTTCTCGAGACCCTCCTCGCCGAGGATCCGCGACGCCTCGGCGATGAGCTGCCGGCGGCGCTCCGCGGTCGGGACCCGGGCGGTCCGCGCCTTCTTCTGCCGCCGCGCCATGCGCCCCGAGGCTACCGCATCTGCCCCCTTCCCCTGGAAGCGCAGACGTGTCATGAACTCCGTTACACGGTGTAACGAAGGCGAAGGGGGGGAACATGGCGTCGGCACGGTGGATCGAGCGGGCAGTCCTGGCGGCGCTGGTGGCGTCCGGGCTCGCGAGCCCGGCGGGCCCGGCGCGCTTCTACGTCGCGCTGGCGGTGGGCTTCGTGGGCATCGCGGGCGTCGTGCTCTCGGGCGCGGCGCTCGTCACGTGGATCGCCGAGCGATCGGGGGAGCGGCTCCAGGGCCCGCGACGCCTCGCCCGCTTCGCCTGGCGCGGCGCGCGGGACACGCTCGGGGCCGCGCTCGTCGCGGCCTGCTTCCTCGCCTGGCCCCTGTCGTCGCTCTGGGCCGGTCACTCGACGGGGCTCGTGTGGACCCTCGGCGAGGCGGGCGGTCTCGTCCCGGTCGTGCTCGGCAACCTGCTGGGCATCCTGGCGCTCGACGCGTGGCTCTACTGGAAGCACCGGCTCCTCCACACGCGCTGGCTCTTCCGCTTCCACCGCGCCCACCACGGCTACAAGGACCCGACGTCGTTCTCGTCGTTCGCGGTCGGGACGGTGGAGTCCGTCCTGACGTTCTGGCCCATCGTGCTGCTCTCGTTCTCGTGGGCGCCCCACTACGCGCCTGTGTACTTCGGGCTCGTCGCGGGCTTCATCAGCTTGAACCTCTACCTCCACTGCGGCGTGGCCTCGCGGCTGGCCGAGGCCACCCTCCCGCGGGTCGGGCTCAACACCTCCGCCTTCCACAACCGCCACCACGCCGACGCGTCGATCAACTTCGGCGAGGCGCTGATCGTGTGGGATCACCTCATGGGCACGGGCGAGCGGCGCACGCAGAAGGGCGGGCGCGCGACGCGATAGGAACTTCAGTCGATGTCGCCGAGCAGCATCACGCCGTCGATATCGAGGAACGCGAACACCGCCTCTTCGCCGGTCGCGGCGTAGCGGACCTGCCACACGTGCCAGAGCCCCTCGCCCTGTCGCGCCTTCTCATAGCCCAGCCGCTCGTAGGCGCCGCCGCGCAGGTCGCCGACGATCCGGCCGCAGATGCCCTCGACCTGGCGGCGCGCCGCAGGGTCGCTGGCGTCCGTGGCGCGCGACCAGGGCGGCGCGTCGGGGCCTCGGTCCACGATGCAGGCCGCCGCCGCGTCGATCTCTCCCGCGCGACAGGCCTCGACGAGGCGCTCGAGCGCGGCCGCGGCGCGCTCTTGGTCGGTCTCGGTCGGTGTCGACGCGAGGACCGGCTCGGCGGTCTGCGTAGGCTCGGTGTCTGCGCTCTCGGTGTTTGCGCTCTCGACGGGGGCGGGCGCGCCCGCGCACCCGACCAACAGCGCAACGAAGGAGAGCGTGCTCCAGGGTGAGCGGTCGCCAATGGTTCGAAGGAAGCGTTCCATCGCGCGGAGCATACGGCACGGGCTGGCCACGTCGTCGCTGGGTTGGAGCTGTCATCCCATCAGCGACGAGCACGAAAGCCGCCTCCATCACGCTGAAGTCGTCAGATTCGACCAAGAAACTCATGGAGAGTCTTTTTCCGTCGATCTCGACGAGAAATCGACACAGAGAGCCGAAAAACGTCGGAATCGACGAGAACTCGATAACGACTATCGAAAAGTCGTCGATTTCGACGGGAAATCGATGCTGAGAGTCATTCTTCGTCGATTTTGACGCGTGGAGCTGTTTCTGCGCCCATCTGGGCTCGAATTGCCGCCTCGAACGATGTCCCTGGCGTCTTCTCGTAGAGGGGTCGACACTTCAACGAGGAGTCGCTCTCATGAGCGCAAGCTTCGAAACACGGCGCGGTGCCATCGCGGCAAGAATGGTGACTGCGCGACGTCACCTTCGCCGCTTCATCAGTAGTTATTTCCAGACGTCTTAATGTAGGAGAAATCAAACGGTAGAATCTGCGAGCGAATGCGCAAAAACAGTTGGCGATAGTGCTGGTTGGTGCTAGGTGAATTGCATGGGGGCATTAATCGAATACGGTCCGTCGGCCGACACCTCTCGCCAGGTGGCCGACGAGACTCTCAGGAAGCTCGGGCGCCTGCGCGCGGCGAGCGACTTCGAGCTCTGTCAGTGGTTCCTCTGCGGCTTCCGGCTGAAGGTTCACGAGCTCTACGGCTTCGCCAGCTTCCGCGAGTACGCCGAGCGGTGGTTCGGCTGCTCCGGCCGCGCGACCGAGGAGCGGGTGCGCGTCGCGGTGCGGCTCGACGAGCTGCCGAAGCTCAGCGCCGCCTTCGCGGCGGGCGAGTTCGTCTACTCCGCGGTGCGCGAGCTGACCCGGGTGGCCGACGCGGAGACCGAAGCCGAGTGGCTCGAGGTCGCCGACGGCCAGACCGCGTCACAGATCGAGCGCATGACGTCGGGCAAGAAGCCGGGCGACCGGCCGAGCGATCCGACGCGGCCCGAGCTCGAGCGCAAGCGGGTGACCCTGAACCTCTCGCCCTCGGCGTACGCGCTCCTGGCGCAAGCGCGCGACGTGCTCCGCAAGGAGAGCGGCGGCACGCACCTCGACGACGACGCGTTCATCGAGCTGCTCGCGTCGAGCGCTTTGTCGGGCGGCGGCGGCGCGGACGAGACGCGGAGTCGGCACCAGATCGCGCTGACGGTGTGCGAGTGCTGCAAGGCCGCCACGCAGGACGCGAGCGGCGAGCAGGTTCCGGTCGGCCCCGAGGTGGTCGAGGTGGCCGAGTGCGACGCGCAGGTCATCGGCCGGGTGGACATCTCGGCCGGCTACGAACGGGCGAGCCAGGTGATACCGCCCGCCGTGCGCCGCGCGGTGGTGCGTCGGCACGGCGGCGTCTGCGCGGTGCCGGGGTGCAAGAACACGAGCTGCGACGTGCACCACTGCGGCCCCAAGTCCGAGGGCGGCAGCCACGACCCGGAGCGGCTCGTTCTTCTGTGCTCGGCGCACCATGGGATCGTGCACGGAGGAAAGGTCATCATCCGTGGCAGCTGGTCCGAGGGCTTCGTGTTCGAACACGTCGTTTTCGAGAACACGGACGGGTCGGGGTATGGCTCGCCGAAGGTGGAGCCGAACAAGGCGCGCGTCCTGGCCGAGGTGTTCCAGATGCTGAAGGCGCTCAGCTTCAAGGAGAGGGAGGCGCGTCGGCTCGTGGACGAAGCGCGCCCCCACGTGGGGGCCGAGACGACGGCCGAGCAAGCGCTGCGGCTGGCGCTGAGGGGCGTGTCGATCGGGGGCTGCGTGCGCGAAGAGCTGGCAGAGTACGGTGCATGCCCGCCGACCCCCACGTGGGTGCGTCCCCCGGAACGGCAAGTAGCTCTCGCGTACCCGCTCATGTGGTCTCGCTGAGCGGCTCCTCGCTCAGCCCCAGCTAGAGTCGTCAGGGGGCGAAGAAGCGCCGCACGAGCTCGGGATCGTAGCCCTCGGTGTGCACCGTCACCTCGGAGACCGCCGCGTCGAGCAGTGGGCCCGCGGCGCGGCGCCGGACGTGGGCCATGCGTGCGGGGTCGATCCAGAAACGTCCCGCGTCGTCCTCGGCGATCGTCCACGCGTGGTGGCGGGGGCGGATGACCGTGCGAACCCACAGCCCACGACCGTCGTCGAGCCGGGTGACGCGAGCCCGCGAGCCGTCGGCGGTCACCACGTAGCGCTCGCCCACGTGGACGGCGCGACCGGCGCACGAGCCGAGGGATCGGGCAGGCGACTCGCCGAGGCGCCAGACCTTCAGCTCATCGAGGTCGCACCACGCGAGCCGGCCGCGCTCCGGGTCCACCGCGATCGGGGCTCCGACGGGTACGCGCTCGACGCTCGTCTCGCCGTCGTCGAGCCAGGTCACCGTCAGGCGCCCACCGTCCCTCGTCACCACCGCATCCGTCAGGAGGCTCCACCACGGCCGGGAGGGATCGTGGTCGGCGAGCGAGAACACCAGGCGTGTGCCTCTCTCTCGGACGACGAGCACTCGCGCCTCCGCGCGGTAGAAGGCTTCGGGGCTCCCGAGCGCGTGCGCGGCCAGCTCGACCTCCGCCTCGAGAAGGTCGAACACCACGGCGTGGAGAGCTCCTCCGCGCTCGACGATGCGGACGGTGCGACGCCACGCGCGGTCGACGGTCTCGCTGGCCGAGAGCGCCCGGATCCGGCGCCCCGTGTGCGCGTCGAAGAGCGCGCCGTCGAGCAGGAGCCATCGACCGTCGGGCGAGAAGCGCGCTCGCGGGTAGCAGCCGTCGAACGAGCACACGTCGTCGGTCCCCTCGAGCGGCGTGACGCGGCCGCCTCGGGTCAGCCTCGCCACCCCGCCAGCGAACGAGTCCTCCTCGCTCACGACACGGCCGTGTCCGTCGGGCGAGACGGCGTGCATGGGTCCCGCCATCGTGGCGGGCTCTCCCAGCGGACAGACGAAGCGCCACGCGAACGCCGTCGGGACGCCCTCCACACGGCGGAGACGTGCTTCGCGGTCCGGTAGATCCGGGCAGAGCGACGCCCCGGCGCCCGATGGGCCCCACCACCCGAGGGCCACGGCGGAGGACAGCGCGATCGAGCCGTCATCCGTCTCCATCGCGCCTCTCACCAGGACCTCGAGCTCCTCGTCCTCCAGCGAATGGACGACCTCGCCCGTCGGCGTCGTGATCCAGGCCGACCGCGAGGCGGCGATCACCAGGTGCCCGCTCCGTGCGATCACGAGGTGCGCCCCGAGGGTTCGCTCGTCGCGGTCGAGCTCACGCTCAGGGTGGACATCGAAGTGCCTGACGGAGTGCCCGGCCCGGTCGAGCTCCCAGCAGCGAACCCGCGCCTCACCGTCCTCCTCTGGCCTGATCACACGACAGGCCCACAGCCGGTCGTCGATGGGAGAGAAGGCGAACGACGGCTCGACGAAGAGCGCGTCGTCGTCGACGCTCGTCGCGTCGGAGAGGCTCGCTCGGGCCGTCGGGCCCTCGAGCAGCTCATGCCCATGGTTGCTTCGCTCGACCGACCAGCGGCCGTCCAGGCTCCTCGCCAGCACCGCTCGAGCGTCCGTCTCCTCCGAGACCTCGACGGAGGACGTCTTGCGACCCCACGCGTCGATACCGAGCAGCGTGCTCCCCACCCGAAACCTCAGCGCCCCTTCGCGGTCGAGCGAGAGATCGAAGGCTTCGACCGACGACGACCAGAGCGTCTTGCCCCGGGCGGTTCGATGCTCCACCGCATCGGGCCGCCAGACGACGGCGCTCGCGAGGTCACGCGGGAGGGCGAGCTCCCCGAAGTCGAAGACGCGGGTGAGCCCGTCCGTGAGCCGCACCGCGCGCGCGACGCGGCCGTCGACGGTGAGCAGCCGGTCGCCGCCGCCGAAGCGAACCGTCGCGGCACCGGACCGCTCCGGCGCGGGGACGCGCCACGCGGCTCGGGTCACGCCCGAAGGGACGTCCACTACCGAGAGCGTGGCGAACGGGATGGGGGACCGGAGCGTCTGGCCGAGGTCCGGGTGGTCGAGGCTCAGGAGCGCCGCGCGGTCGCCGCGCGAAGAGAGAGCGAGCGCGTGGATCCATCCCACGTGTCCGCCCTGGAGCACGAGCTCGGGCGCAGACGCGCGCACCGGCGGCGAAGGGGGCGGAGTCTGGGGCTCTCGAGCTGGCTCGAGGGGCGCGGCCGAGCAGGCGACCGCGAGCACCAGGATGCAAGTCGCCTCGCGCACATCGAGCATCGTATGCCAGAAGAGGAGGACGTGACAGGGGAGCTCGACCGCGCGAGCGCCGCCGGCCCGCGTCGGTGTCGTGCTACGAAAACGCATGGGGGCGGGCATCACCTTCGACGAGCTCGAGCGCGTGCTTCGAGAGGGCGACGCGGCAGCGCGATACGAGGCGATCGAGCGCGTCCAGGTCCGCGACTCCAGGGGCAGGGTGCTCGAGGGGCAGATGCTCGATCCGAAGGTGCTCGGGCTGCTCGCGCGGGCCCTCGACGACGGCGGCTCGCACCGCGTCATGATGGTGGAGTACCTCTACGTGCATCACGAGGACCTGCCGATCCGCGACCTCGCGGCCGAGAAGCTGAAGCCGCTAGGTCGAGCGGCGGTGCTCCCGGTCGCGGAGCGCTGCCTGAATGGCGGCGGAGGGTGGGCCCGCCGCGTGCTCTACGAGCTCGTCACGGACCATCTCGCCGCGCTTGACGATCGGGAGCTGGCGGCCGTGCAGGGCGTGGTCGATGCCGGTCACGACCCCCGCCTGCGCCGCTTGCTCGAGGTCGCGCTCGCCCGTCGTCGCGGTGACTCCGCGCCTCGCGACGTGCTCGATGCGCTCCGACACGCGCTCCAGGACGGCAACCGAGCCGAGCGAGAGGACGCCATCCGTGAGCTCGGCCTGCATCGGGGCTCCCGGGAGGCGGCGCTGCTCCTGCTCGGACGGGCTCACGAGCGGGAGGCCGCGAGGGCGTTCCGGGCCGTCGGCCCGGCGCTCCTCCCCGAAGACCTGCCGCAGCTCCTGGCGCGCATCGAGAGCGGCGGTCACGCCGACGTCCTCCGGGCAGCCGCAGAGTACGACGACCCCGGCGTCGCCGACGTCCTGTTTCGCCGCATCGAGACCGGGGACATGAACGCCGGGCTCGCCTTCGCCGCGCTGCCGACCGCAGGCGCCCCGTTCCGCGCGCGCCTGCTCGCGATGCTGCTCTCCGACGGCCTCCCCTCGCGCGCCGCGTGGCGGGCGCTCGGCAATCTCCGACGCCCATCCGACGCGGAGGTGGCCTGGCTCTGCGAGCGGTTGGCCGAGCGGCTCGACAGCCTCGGCGCGCTGCGTCAGCACGGGCACCTCGTCTCGGCGCTCGGCCCGCGCGCCGCTCCGTTGACCGCCGCGCTCGACGACCTGCTCGCGGAGGCCGACTCGCTGCGCGAGCGCATGAGGGTGGCGTCGGTCATGGCCGGGCTCGACTTCGAGCGCGCGCGGCCGACGATCGAGGAGGCGCTCGGCGACCGTCAGCTCCGGCACCTGGCCGTGCAGGCGATCGAGCGCGCCGGCCCGGCAGCCCGCGCCTCGCGCGACGCCCTGGAGCGGCTCCACGCACGGAGCGTCGGCCTGGAGAAGAAGCGGCTCACCCGCGTGCTCCACGCGCTCGAGTGAGCGTCTACAGGATCCGATAGCGCCAGGGGCCGTAGTCGAAGTGGAAGTGGTTCCGATGCCGCGGGTGCGCGGGGCCGAGCATGCCGCGGAACACGTCCTCCTCCGCGAGGCGCCGGGTCAGCTCGCGGAGGAATCGTGACCTCAGGACGTCGGCCTCGTCCTTCGTCTCGTCGTCCGCGGCGGCCCAGTGGTCGAGCACGCTCACGGTGGTGCGCCACCAGAGCCGGCGGGGGAGCCTGTCGCGGGCCTCGCGCGGCGCGGGGCCGAAGCGGAAGCCGGAGACGTCGATGCCGTTGCCGAGGCCGTGCTCGCTCATGCGGTAAGGCCGCCCTCGCACCCGCCGACACACGAAGGCGCCGAAGTGGCGCACGCTCTCGGGAGGTCGGAGCAGGACCTCCTCCCCGACCTCGGCCGCGATCTGCTCGAAGCGCTCCAGCTTCTCCCGAAACGCGGGCGCGACACGAACGCCCCGTCCGTACGAGATCTCCCCGCCACGGTGGTGCACCAGGTCGATCTCGGGGCACTCCAGCGGGCCCTCTTCGGGGACGCGGCGGCTGTGCGCGTCGAGCGGATAGCGCGAGGCCGGCTCGTCGCGGGGCGACTCCGCGCTCTGCTCGGCCTCGGGAGCCCGCCGCGAACGCCAGCGCTCGCAGGCCGGCAGCAGCAGGACCGAGAACAGGGCCAGGGTCGAGAGCGCGCGCACGCTTCATGGCGGTGCATGCGCCGTGCCCGCGACAGCCTTCTTCAGGCGCGCCTCCGGCGGCGCTCCAGTTCATCGGCGAGGGCGACGCGCACCTCCTCGGCCGTGACGTCGTCCTGCAAGTGCGGCACGAGCGTCACCTCCCCCGACGCGGTGCGCGCGACGAGGGTGTGATCGCCGCCGGTCGACGGCTTCACCTCGAGCGCCTCCACGTCGTCGATCCGGACTCGACGTCGCCCCGCCCGCAGCTCTCCATCGGCGACGCGCACTCGAGTGCGACCGTCGCGCCCGACCAACGAGCCGCCGAAGGAGAGCACCGCGGCGGACAGCAGCATCGCGGCGAGGAACCCCCACAGGAGGAAGCAGATCATCTCCCCACCGGTGAGCAAGCCCAGCGCACCGAACAGCAAGGCGCCGCCGAGGCACGCCCCCGCGACCTTGCGAAGCCTCACCTTTCGGTCCGCGTGGTAGCGGTGCTCGAGGCGGAAGACGGGCTCTCCCGCCTGGTCGCGGTAGCTGGCCGAGGGCGCCTCGCTCTTGGAGGTGAAGAACCAGGTGGGCGCCGCGAGGAAGACCCCGCAGGGCTCGCAGAAGAACCGCTCGTCCGTTCGCTCCTGCGCCACACGTCCGCAGCGCTCACACTTGACTGCCCCCATGGCCCGTCAACGTACCACTCGGCGGGATGTTCCTGTCGCCGGATCTCGTGGAACCGATTCGCGAGCGTTGTGGCATGCTGTCTCCATGACCGAAGCCAAGTCGCTCGAGTCTCTCGGCAAAGCCACCGTCGCCCTGCTCGGCCTCAACGTGCTCTGGGATGCCGTCTCCATCGGGTCCGGCTCCATGCAGCTCGGCCTCCTCGAGCGCATGCACGTGGGGGACTTCACCCAGGCGGAGCTCGAGGCCAACGACCTGCGAGAGATGCTCCTCGGTTTCGGCGGCACGGCGCTGTTCCTGGTCACCGCGATCGTCTTCCTGATGTGGTTCCACCGCGCGTACTCCAACGTCGAGGCGCTCGGGCACATGCGGGAGCGCACCTCGGGGTGGGCCGTCGGGGTCTGGTTCATCCCGATCGCCTCGCTGTTCTGGCCCTACCAGATGACGAAGGAGATCTTTCGCAAGGACATGCCGGCGACCGATGACGAAGACGTGACGTTCAAAGAGGTCCCGCCGCTCGTGACGATCTGGTGGATCGCCTGGGTGGGGAGCAACATTCTCGGTCAAGTCGTGTTCAGGCTCTCCAACACTGACACGGTGGCCGGGCTCGAGAACGCGACCGTCATGTCGATGGTGCAGAGCGTCGTGGCGATCGGGAGCGCGGCGCTCGCCATCCTGATGGTGCGCGCCCTGACCGAGCGCCAGGAGCGGGGGCTGGCCGCGCTGCACGGCGCGACTCAGCCGGCGGTGTTCTGAGCGCTGGATGTTCGAAGTTTCGCGCAAGCGGTGAAATCGAAGGCGTGGGTCGCGGCCGTACGGTGGGCTCACGCCGAGTCCTGTGAGGCTGGGTCTGCCTTGGGTGGTGGCGTCGATGATCGGCTTGAGCTGCGCCGCGGCGATCTCCGCCACCATCCCCGAGCTGGGCGTCGTCTTCTTCGTGGATCGGACGGGGGTCTGCCTCTACCGACCGCGCGCGCTCTGAGCGAGACCTTTCGCGCAGCCATCGAAATCGAACCGCGCCGAGGGCGCGCCTAGGATGAGCCCATGACCGACCTGGCGCAGAAGGGGACCTGGCTGGTGAGCGCGGCGCTGATGATGGCGCTCGGGTGTGACAGCTCGCAGCCAGCTGGAGAGCGAGACGCCGAGGCGCCGACCGACGCCCAGGTGGACGTGGACGCCCAGGTGGGACTCGACTCCGGTCCGCCGGGTGCCGAGGACGCGGGCTCGATGCCGATCGACGCCTTCGTGCCCGACACCCCGCTCGACGACACCCCGCTGGGCATGCTCGCGCGCGCGATGGAGCCGGGGACCTGGGCCGAGCTCGAGACCGAGATGCCGCCCGACATGATGACGGTCGAGACGGATCCGGAGACCGGCCGTCGGTTGCACATCGCGGGCTGGACCGACGACGCGCACTGGGACCCGACGACGGGGCAGGTGCTGTACCTGGGCTTCCGGATCCGGACCAAGATGATCGCCTTCCGCGCGTCGACCAGCGCGTGGCGCGAGCTGCCCACCTTCGAGTGGCCGGAGGGGCAGGGGACCAGAGGGCACGTCTACGGGAACAACGCGCACGACCCGGCGACGGGGACGTTCTTCCATGCGGTGGCTGGCTACCGACCCTTCTCCTTCGACGTCGCGACCGAGACCTGGACCCGTCGCCCCGACGCGCCCGCGCGGGGAGGTCATGGCGGGAGCATCGAGTTCTTCCCGGAGATGGGCGGCGTGCTCCGCTACTATCGCTACGGTGGCATCCACAGCTTCGACCCCGCCTCGGACACATGGCGCGAGGTCCAGGGCGAGTCCGTCACCGACACCGTGGTCGGCTACCACTCGCTCCTCCGCTACCACCCGCGGCGCGGCGAGGTGATCGTGATGGGCGGCAACCAGACCCCGCGCGGCGTCGCGCGAATCGAGGCCGACGGCACGTTCACGCCCCTGGCCGACGTCCCCTTCGACCTCACGGTCCGGGACGACTACCTGCTCGCGCACCCGCTGACCGAGCACTACCTCCTGTTTCTCGACGCGTTCTCCGCCGCCTACGACTACGACCCGGACACCGGCGCGCTCACCGAGCTCGACGACTTCACGAACCCGTGGGCGAGCGCCGAGATGCCGATCTCGGCGACCATCCCGGAGCTCGGCGTCATCCTCTTCGTCGACCGAACGGTGCGCCTCTACCGCCCGCACGCGCTCTGAGCTGCTCGCGCCTCAGGCGGGGCCGGTCGCGAGAGGCGCGTGGCTCGCCGGCGTGGCGGGCGGTGCGGTCGCTCGCTCCGGGGTCGCTCGAGCGGGGCTGGGCTGCTCGGTGCCCGTTCGGTCCGGGCTGGACGGGGCAGGCGGCGCGGGCGGCTCCACGGCGCGCGGTGCGGCGGCCCGTTGCTCCGGCGCTCGCCTCGTGCGTGGGTCGCCGGTTCGTTGCTGCTCGAGAACCGCCAGGCGCTCCCGCGCGCGCTCGTGGAGAGCGCTCTCGGGGGCCTCGGCGAGGTATCGACGGTAGGCGTCGAGGGCGACCTCGTGCATGCCGGCGCGGTCTGCGGCGGAGCCGATGCGGTAGAGCAGCTCGGGTCGGGCGCTCAGCGCGTGGGCGCGGCGGAAGTGAGCCACCGAGCTCTCGTAGCGTCCTTCCTGGAACGCGACCGACGCGTCGAAGAGCGCGAGCGCGGTCGAGTCGAGCGTCGGCGCCGTCAGCTCGCTCGCGGGACCGTCGTCCTGGGCGAACGCGGGGGCGTTCTGGGCGAACGCGGGGGCGCTCCAGAGCAGGGCGGCGCAGAGACCGAGCGCGAGCGCGCCGGAGGGCAGAAAGACTGGTCGAATCGTCATCGTAGCTTCCGCCAACGGCATCGACCGGCCGGGCTTGAGCGGCTCGGGCCAGAAATCCGCAACGGTCGGAGGCCGTCGCGACGATTTTCGAGCTGCCGGCTCGTCGCGACGGAAAGATCAGCTGGCGCGCTCGGCGCGCATCTCGGCGAACGCGTCGAGGGGGGAGCGGTTCTCGAAGTCGAGGTCGTCGCGCGCGCGGTCGGTCGCGTAGACGCGCCGGAACGGCACGGGAATCGGCACGACCAGCCTCGGCGCGGGCCAGCCCGCGCGGCGATAGGCCTGGAGCATGGCCCAGAATGAGACGTCTCGATCGCCCGAGACGTTGTAGGCGCGGCCCGACGCGGCCGGGCGCTCGAGCATCCGCACCATCGCCTCGGCGAGGTCGCCCGCGTACACGTTGGGCATGTAGAGGTGCGTGGGGAACACGGTCACGAGCGGCACCGCGGCGAAGCGATGGAGCCACAGCGTGAAGCCGCTTCGATCGTGGAGCCCGTAGATCCCCGAGGGGCGGGCCACGCTGAGATCGATACCGTTCGCGTCGGAGAGGCGCCGCGCCTCGCGCTCGGCGAGCGCCTTGCTCAGCGCGTAGTACAGCGGCCGCGAGACCCGGGCCGACTCGGACAAGAGCGGGGCGTCCTCTGCGTAGACGTGCCCGCGCTGCGGCTCGTAGACGGTCACGGACGAGGTCATCACGGCGCGCCGCACGCCCGCGCGCCGCATGGCCTCGAAGACGTTGCGCGTGCCCTCCAGGTTGGACCGCATCAGCGCCTCGCGGCTCTGCCC
>SHBB01000109.1 GCA_004213565.1 Sandaracinaceae bacterium | reverse complement strand
CGGTGATGATCCTCGTGCTCGCGTGGTCGCTCGGCGAGGTCTGCGAGCACCTCCACACCGCCGACTACGTCATCCAGGCGATCGGCGGGTGGATGCCGGCCGGTCTCCTCCCCGCGCTCGTGTTCGTCATCGCGGCGGCCACCAGCTTCGCCACCGGGACGTCGTGGGGCACGATGGGGATCCTCTTCCCGCTCGTGATCCCGCTCGCCCACGAGCTGGCGCCGGCCGACGGCGCGGTGGTGCTGAGCAGCGTCGCGTCCATCCTCGCCGGCTCGGTGTGGGGCGACCACTGCTCGCCGATCAGCGACACGACGATCATGAGCTCGATGGCGTCGAGCTGTGACCACGTCGACCACGTCCGCACGCAGCTCCCGTACGCGCTCGCGGTCGGCGGGGTCAGCCTCGTGGTGGGCGAGATCGCGACCGGCCTCGGCCTCTGGGGCGCGCCGGTCGCGCTGCTGCTCGGCTGCGCGGTCCTCTACGGGATCGTGCGCTTCGTGGGCAAGCCCGTCGAGGGCTGAGTCTCAGAGACTGTCGGTGAGTCGGACCGAGTCCCGCAGTCGAGGCGGGTCCAGGCGCGAGGCGACGCGAGGAGGCGTGCGGAGAGCGCGGCGACGAGCGGCAACGACGCGCGTGGGCCCGGATCGGACGCGGGGCGACGGGAGACTCATCGACAGTCTCTCACTCCGCGACGACCTGCGCGCGGATCTCGAAGCGCTGGCCGCGGTCGCGGCGCTGACGGTTGCGCGGCGTGGCGCCACCCTGGCTCGTGTCGAAGGGCGGCGGGCGCTCGGAGTTGCAGTTCGGGCCGAAGCCCTCGGCGTCGAACTCGTAGCTGACCGAGCCGGCCGCGCCCTCGGAGGTCGCCTCGACCGTCACCGTGTGCATCCCGGCGCGCGCGGGGCTGCAGTAGCTGAGCAGGTAGTAGCGCTGCGTCATGCGCAGGATGCGCTCGCCGATGCGCTGGAAGGCTCCGTCGATGGCCTCGGTGTCGTCGACCATGACGTAGCCCTCGCGCCCGACGTTGCCGAGCACGCCCTCGTCGATCTCGTCGCCGACGCCGATCGCGAAGAAGTCGTAGGGGCTGCTCTCGATGGCGTCGGACATCTCGCTCGCGCTGACCCGCGCGGCGCGGTCCGTCCCGTCCGTGAAGACGACGACGGTCCCGAACCGGAGCGGCGTGCGGGAGCGCTCGAGCGCCTGGTCGAGCTCCGTGATGGCCGCGACGACCGCGCCGTGAAGGTTGGTCGACGGGTCGCGCGGGCGGAAGCCCGAGAGCCGCCCGGCGCCCGCGCTCGCGGCGCCTTCGCTCTGCGTGAAGGGGGTGATGCGGTGGATCTCCTCCGAGCCGTCGAACGCGTAGATCCCGACCCGCTGGTGATCGGCGAGCTGGCTGGTGAGCTGCTGCGTCGCGGCCTCGATGAGCGGGACCTGGTCGCTCTCGGACACGCTGCCGCTCATGTCGACCAGCACGAGCGTGTAGTGCTCGGCCGCGACCTCCGGGTTGACGATGGTCTGCTGGCTCTCGGCCACGCTGACGATCGTTCCGTCCTCGTAGATGCGGAAGTCCTCCGACTCCAGCCCCGTGACCGGGTCCCCGGTGGCGGTGTCGACGGTGAAGTACACCGCGACGTTGCTCGGCCTCTGGAAGGCGGAGTCGATGATGTTCAGACGCAGCCCGCCGCAGCCGAGCGCGCCCACACAAGCCAAGATCGCGATCGCGTGACGCATGCGGCCGAGGATCCCTCAATCCTCGCTCGCGGCCAAGCGCGATCCGAGCGCGCCCTCAGGCGAACTGCGCGAGCAGGTCCTGGATCTCGGCCGCGCTGAACGGCTTCTCGAGCTGGCGTCCCTTGGGCACGCCGCGCAGGAACGTGCGCGCCTCTTCGGTGAAGGCGCCGCCGGTCATGAAGATCACGTGCTCCTTCAGGTCCGGTCGCGCTTCGTCGAGCCAGGCGGACAGCTCCATGCCCGAGAGATCGTCGAGCATCAGGTCGCAGAGCACGACGTCGAAGGCGCCCTCCGCGAGCACCTTCTGGGCGGCGCGCCCGGACGTCACCACCTCGACGTCGTGATCGTCGAGGAGGATGCGCAGCGTGGTCCCGATGAGCGGCTCGTCGTCGACGACGAGGACCCGCAGCGCGGCCGACTGCGTCGTCGGCGCATCGTTCGAAGCTCCGTCTACCGGCATCCCCGATCCATTCACTTCGAGCATCTAGCCCCCCTTCGGACCTTCGCCCATTCGACTCCGGCCGCCCGCCGCGCGACGCTCTCGGCGCGGTGAGACGACCAGGCTACTCACGCCGCACCGGGCCCGTCAATCATGGGGGCCGCCAATCGCGGCGGTTGGTACTCTCGACCCCCCAAGAGAACGGACAACGGCGGGTCGATCCCAGCGATGAAGCCTCCGAGAACATGGATGGTCCTGTGCGCGCTCCTCGCCGCGAGCGGATGCTACGGGGACCCCGCGGGCACCTCGGAGGCGCCCGAGGCGGCGGAGCGCTGGGCGCGGGCGCGCGCGCGATGGCACATCGAACGAGAGCCGGACGCCTACGCGGACTGGCGCGCGATCGAGGCCGAGTCGTCCGAGGGGCGCGAGGCGCGTCAGCTGCTGAGCGAGGCCCAGCCGCGCTACCGGGCGTTCATCGAGAGCGTGCGCCGCGGCGAGCCGGACGTCTGGGAGCAGTTCGAGCGCGCGGCGCGCATCGCGCCGATGGATCCGGCCCTCTACCTCCCGCTCGCGCGCGCCTTCCGGGACCGGTTCGCCGAGGAGCCCGAGAACGAGCAGCTCAAGTTCCGCGCGATCGAATACTACCGGAAGTTCCTGCTGTTGAACCCGCGCCACCCGGCCGCCGAGCGTGCGCTGGGGGAGCTCTTCGAGCTCGACCCGGAGGGGACCGCGCGCTTCGAGCTGCCGGTGGACGGGGGCGCGGCGGAGGCGATCGCGCCCCGGACGGAGACGCCGAGCTGGCCGTTGTGGGTCGCGCTGGCCGCGCTCCTGCTGGCGGTCGCCGCGGTCTTGCGCCTCCTGTGGCGCGTGCGCGTCTCGCTGGTCCCCCTCGAGGTGCTCGCGGAGCGCCGGCCGGAGCTGCACCCCGCCATCACCTATCTGGTGGGGAGCCTGCGCCACGAGCTGCTCAAGCACCGGATCGGCGCGGTGGGAGACGCGGTCGGGGCGCTCGAGCGCGGGCGCGCGACGGCGGACCAACGGGCGTTCCTGCAGAACCGGCTCTACGGCGGCGAGCCGCTCACCGAGGCCTGGGGCGGTCACCTCGCCGCGTTCGAGCGCGCGCTCGGCCCCGAGCTCGATCTCGGGCGGCGCGATCCGGCGTTCCGGCGGGCCGGGCGCGCCATCCGCACCATCGCGTCGCTCCAGGCGGGCGTGGCGGCGGGGCAGGCGCGGGCGGGGGCCAAGCTCGCCGACGCGCACGCCGAGCTGCGCGCGCTCGATCGTCACCTGTCTCAGCTCGTGCAACGACTCGTGCGCACGCCCGTCGATGGGGCCCTCTTCCGAGAGGTCGTCGACGAGGTGCGGAGCGAGTACGCGGCCGGGGAGGTCACGCTGGACGAGGTGGTGATCCGGGGGCCATCGCCGGCCCCGATGGTGGAGGTCTTCCGCGTGGACCTGGTGCTCATCCTGAAGAACGTCGTGCGCAACGCCATCCTCGCGGTCGGCCAGGACGAGGCGCCGCGGCGGATCGGCCTGGACGTCGAGACCGCGGTCGAGATCACCGGGGAGGAGGTGGTGCGCGTGCACGTGCGCGACACGAGCGTGCAGCGCTTCAGCACCACCGATCTCTACGCGCGCAAGATGGACCGCGGCCTCGGCCTGGTGACCGCGGCGCTCGCCCGCTACGACGGCGCCATCCTCGTCGAGGACGGGGGCGAGGGCTTCGCCAAGTCCGTCACCCTCCGGTTCTTCCGCGCCTACGGCGAGGACGAGCTGGCGGCGTCCGCCTGAGGCTTCACGGCGCGATGTTCTGGTTCATCCGGAAGAGGTTGCCCGGGTCGTAGCGGCGCTTGGCCTGTCGCAGCCGCGCGAAGCTCGCGCCGTAGTTCTCGGCCACGCGCGGCTGATCGTCGGCGGACGAGAAGTTGATGTAGCCGCCCGGCTCGGAGTGAGGCGCGGTCGCCTTCGCGTAGCTTCGCACCCACCCGATGTTGACCTTGTTGTCGGCGGGGTCCTCCCACATGCCGGCGATGACGGTGGCGAAGCTGGCGTCCCGATGCCCGAACGCGGTCGCGTCCGCCGGCACCTGATGGCAAGCCCCGTTGATGGGATAGATGTGCACCGTCGACTGCATCGACGGAACCTGCGGGCCGTGCTCGAGGTGCGTGGCGATGGCGTCGTCGGTGAGCTTCCGGACGAAGTTCGCCTTCCAGTAGTGCTGCAGGCCCGGCGGAAGGAGCGCGTCGAACGCCGCGTTGAGCGCCGGGTAGGGCATCGGGCCGACGTGCTCGGCCACCACGGGCGCGGCGGCGCGGAAGGGGGCGAGCGCCGCCTCCCCCTCGTCGAGCGGGCCGTTCCAGCACGACACGATGATGCAGAAGGTGTCCCCGTGTCGCTCCTTCGGGATGAAGGGGAGGGGCGGGGCGATCTGCCAGCCGAAGAACGCGCCCAGCTCACGCGGCGCGTCCTCGATGTAGTCGCGGTAGGTCGAGAGGACGCGCGGCGCGTGCTCGACCTCGAAGAACATCGGGCCGCCGTAGATGACGTCGACGGGATGCAGCGCCATCTCGAAGCACGTCACGACGCCGAAGTTGCCGCCGCCGCCCCGGATGGCCCAGAAGAGCTCCGGGTGCTCGGTCGCGCTCGCGTGGACGCGCTCGCCGCTCGCGAGCACCACGTCCGCGCCACGCAGGTTGTCGAGCGAGAGCCCGTGAGCGCGCGCGAGGTAGCCGATGCCGCCTCCGAGCGTGAGGCCCGAGACCCCCGTCGTGGAGAGGATGCCGCCCGTGGTGTGGAGCCCGAAGGGGTGTGAGGCGTGGTCGAAGTCGCCCCAGGTCGCGCCGCCCTGGACGAGCGCGGTGCGCGCCGCGGGATCGACCCGGACGCCCTTCATCCGGGAGAGGTCGATGACCATGCCACCGTCGTTGGTGCCGAAGCCGGGGACGCTGTGGGAGCCCCCTCGCACGGAGAGCAGCAAGCCGTGCTCGGCGGCCAGCCGGACGCACGCGATCACGTCGGCGTCGTCGACGCACCGCACGATCACGCGCGGTCGCCGGTCGATCATGGCGTTGTAGACGTGGCGCGCGTCCTCGTAGGGCTCGTCACCGGGCTCGATGATCTCGCCGCGCACCGCGCTCCGGAGCTCGTTCAGCGCTTTCGGGTTCATGACTCTCCCCCTCCCCTCGATCGCTGAAGAGGTAGGCGCGCGCTGCGCCCGGGGTCGTCCCGGACGGCGGGCGCCATGAACGGGGAGCGCGGGCGAAGGGTTGCCGCGGCGCCCGTGGGGGCGGGTATGATCCGCGGCATGGGTCGGCTCCTGGTCATCGAAGACGGCGGCGAGTACGAAGAATTCGCGCGCCTGTTCCTGGCCGAGCGCTGGGACATCGTGGCGGCCCACTCCGCGGACGAGGCGCTCGCGGCGATGGAGGACGACGCGGAGGCCATGCTGATCGACCTCCGCTTCGAGCGGGCGTCCAAGGACACGCTCATCGGGGACGTCCAGGGCATGGCCGAGAGGCTCTTCGCGGGTGACGAGGCGCGGGCCGCGCGGTGGCTCAAGGAGCAGCAGGGGACGCTCATCCTCGGCGCGCTTCGCGAGGCGGGGCACCATCAGCCCGCCGTCTTCGTGCACGACTTCCCGCCGCGTCGCCTGATGAACCTACGCAAGCTGTACGGCAGGGTCGGCGCCGTGCGCGCCTTCGACGCGGCGGCCATCGTGCGCACGCTCGAGTCTCTCGCGGAGGCGCCGGCTTGAGCGCGCACGCGACGCTCGCGCACGACGTGGGCAAGTACATCGCTCGGATCGCGCGGAACGTGCCGGAGACGGGCGCCTTCCCGGGCGCGCTCGTGCCCCTGCTCGCCAAGGACCTCTACGAGGCGCCGGGCGGTGGACGGCCGAGCGCCCGCTTCGCGGCCCTCGCGGCGGAGCTCCCGCCGCACGCCGCGCTCGAGGAGGCGGAGGCGCACCTTCGGGCGATCGACGCGCTCGAGGACGACGTCCGCGGCGGGGACGAGGCGGCGTGCCGCGAGGCCTGCCGGCGCGCGCTGGCCGTGGAGCGGCTCCTGCGCGGGTACGCGGCGGAGGGCGCCTGATGGCGGACCGCCCCAAGCTCCTCGTGATCGACGACGGCGAGCGCTACGTGGAGCTCGCCCACGCGCTGCTCCGGGATTACGACTACGCGACGCGCTGTGATCTCCCGGGCCCCTGCTGGGAGTGCCCCGCGCGGCCTGGCTGCACGCTCACCCACGCCCACGACGCGGGTGAGGCGGACGAGGCGCTCGCGAAGAACCCGGACGTCGACGTGGTCCTGCTCGACGTCGCCTTCGACGTGCCCGAGGAGCGCCTGCTCGCCGCGAGGCGCGTCCCGGAGAAGGCGCGCAAGCGTCTGCAGGGGATCGAGATCCTCGCGCACCTGCGCCGCGCGCGCGGGGAGCTTCCGGTGATCCTGATGACGAGCCGCGAGGAGCTCGCCTACGAGGAGGCGGCGGAGGCGCTGGCGGTCGACGAATTCGCCACGCTCGCGGGCGCCGACGCCTTCGACGCGCGCGCGCTCGGGCTGCTGGTGGAGCGGGTGCTCGCGCGGCGCCGCGAGATGCCCGAGGCGGGCGGCTACGCGTGGGGGTCGTCGCCGGAGATGGCGCGCGTCCGGCGGGACGTCTCGGTGCTCGCGCGCACCTCGCTCCCGATGTTGCTCCTCGGTGAGACCGGCACGGGCAAGAGCGCGCTCGCGGAGCGCGTGATCCACCCCGCGACGCGACGCGAGGGGCCCTTCATCGCGGTCGATCTCTCCGCGCTCCCCGAGACGCTGATGGCCTCGGAGCTGTTCGGGACGGCGAAGGGCGCGTTCAGCGGCGCGCTCGATCGGCGCGGGCGCTTCGAGGAGGCGCAGGGCGGCACCCTCTTCCTCGACGAGATCGGGAACCTCCCCCCGGAGGCGCAGCGCATGCTGTTGCTCGCGCTCCAGGACGCGCGCATCACGCGCCTCGGTGAGAGCACCCCGCGGCCCGTCGACGTGAAGGTGATCGCGGCGACGAACGCGGATCTCGAGGCGAAGGTGCGCGAGGGCGCGTTCCGCGCGGACCTCTACGCCAGGCTCAACCCCGCGGCGCGCGTGCGCTTGCCTCCGCTGCGCGAGCGCATCTCCGACCTGCCCGTGCTCGCCGAGGCCTTCGTCCGGAAGAAGCTCGCCACGGGGGCGGACCGGGCGCTGCTGGCGGACTACATGGAGGCGGTGGAGATCGAGGGGGCGCCGCGCGCGCAGCTCGCGATCGGCAAGGCGCCGCAGGGGTCCGGGGTGAGCTTCGTCCTGTCACGGCAGAGCGCGGGCGAGCTGCGGGCCCACGACTGGCCGGGGAACGTGCGGGAGCTCGAGCTGTTGCTCGCGAACGCGCTCGTCTTCGCGCTCGCCGACGCGCTCGAGGCCGCGCAGAGCGGCCGTCGGACCGGGGCGCCCGAGACCATCCCCATCCCCGCCAAGCTCGTGCGCGAGCTGCTCGGCGCGGGCTGGCGGCCTCCGCAGGAGGAGGGCGAGCGCCGCGCGGGGGGGCTCTCGTTCCGCCCGCGCGCGCAGCTCCGCGACGTGGCGCGCGATCTCGAGCGGCAGCTCTTCGTGCGACTGTTCAAGGAGACCGGCGGGGACTTCGAGGCGATGGCCGAGCGCCTGCTCGAGGGCGACGACCCGGGCGCGGGCCGCAAGGTGCGGCTGCGCTTCAACCAGCTCGGGCTGCGCGTCAAAGAGCTCGAGAGGTAGCGGATCAGCTCTCCAGACGACGCCTGAGACGTGTCGCGCCCAGCGCCAGCAGACCCAGGAGCGCCAGCCACGTCGGGCCGACGCGCGCGCCCGAGGCGCTGCACCCGCCGGTCAGGCCGCCGCCGCCGGGGCCCGCGTCCACGGGCACGAACATGCCGCCGTCGCCGCCCGCGCCGCAGAGCACGTCGTTGCCGTCGCAGTCCTGGTCACGGCCGTCTCCGCAGATCTCCGTCGCGCCGGGGTAGACCGTCGCGTCCTCGTCGTCGCAGTCGGCGTCGGCGAGCGCGCCGTCCCCGTCCAGGTCCATGTCGCTCGGCGGACCCGCGCAGACCGCGCCACCCCCCATCGGCACGCAGCCGTGCATGCAAGGCTCGCGCAGCGTCTCGCCGAACTGACACCGAACGCGCGCGAGGCCGTCGCAGCTCCACTCGGGCCCCGAGTCGGCGCACGCGGGCGCGGCGACGGAGGTGACGCGCACCTGGAGCTGGTCGTCGGGCGGGCCCCCCTGGTCGCTGAACCACGCCACGCCCTCCTGGACCAGCGTGAAGTATTGCGGGTGGTCGCCGAGCGTGTCGGGGCCGCGGACCGAGAACGCGAAGCGGCCGACGTCACCGGGCGCGACCGGCGCGTCGACGGTGGCCGCGCGGTTCGGGCTCACCCAGTCGCTCCCCGCGATGGGGCTCGCCGCGTCGCGCGGCTGCGTCGTGCCGAGCATCGTCACCCCCGGGGTCCAGGCCTCGGTGCCGACGTTGCGCAGCTCGATGTAGCCCGCCTGCTCCTGGCCCGGGTAGAGCTCGAAGGGGTCGCGGGCGAAGGGGAAGCTCTGGCTCACGAACTCCGCCGCGAAGTCGTGCGTCGGGTCCCAGAAGTCCGCGCCCATCTCGCTGTAGACGCCCGTCGTGTTGTCGCGGTAGTGCGCGTAGCGGGACGAGAAGCAGGAGTAGCTCGGGCGGCAGCCGTTGTAGTAGTGCGTGACGGTGCGGATCCAAGGGTCCCAGCGCCCGTTGCCGATGCGGACCCCGTTGATCCAGTCGATCGCCTGCGCGCGGTTGTCGACGCCGGAGACGTAGGTCGAGCGGATCACCATGTTCACCACGAAGTCGACGGCGGCCGCGACGTTGCCCGCGATGTAGAGGACGCGGTCGCCCTCGCGTCGCAGGGTGTCGTCGAAGGTGCCGGCGTCGAACTGGAACATGCCGAGCCCGCCCTGACGCAGCGAGCACGGCCCGTCGCCCGCCCCCGCCACGACCGGGCCGCCTCCGCAGTCGGAGCTGTTCGGGCCCTGACACGCCCAGGTCAGCTCGCTCCAGCAGTGGCTCATGCGCGTCTCGGCGTCGGCGATGCCCGCGAGCAGCCATCCTTGCGTGATGCCGTTGGCGGCGGCCGCGTCGCGGATCTGCGCCGCGCGCACCCGTCGCTCGGCCGCGGTCAGGGACGACGCCTTCATGCCGAGGTCCGGGTTGTCGAGGGGAGCGGCCTCGCCGCCGAAGCAGGCGCTGAGGAGGAGGGCCGAGAGCACGAACGTCAGGCGGTGCACGCGGTTCGAGACAGCAAGCGGCGCGCCAGGCGGGCTGGCGGCGCGCGCCGAGAGGGGCGACGCGATCCCGGCGCCGCATCGCGTGCCAGATGTGCACGTCGGGGGTGATTCGAGGCCGATATCGTAGCGCTGCGACATGAGGGGTCGGCTGTTCAGCAGTTGGACGATGTCAGTCTGACGCTTTCCGCTCTGTATGAAAAGTGATGCGAATGACGAAAGTGTGCCCTACTCTCGGAGGAGCGATGGGCGGCGCCAAGCAGGATGGCCGATATTCCCTGCGCACGCCCAGCGGTGCGGTGCGCGAGGAGGTCGTCTGCGTGCCGCAGTTCGACGCGCGCCCCGAGTCGCTTCGCGCGACGGCGCCGCCCCCCGAGGTGGAGCGCGGCGCGCGCCGAGGCGCCTCCGGGGCGCCGCCGAACGCCGCGCTGACGCCGGCCGAGGAGGAGGAGGGCGCGTCGAGCGGCCTGGACGTCGAGGACGCGCTGGAGCTGCCCGCGCTCGACGTCGACGAGGCGCTCGAGCTGCAGGGGGAGCCGGAGCTCGCCGAGCTCGAGCCCGCGCGCCAGCCTCGATCGGTGCACAGCGAAGAGCGCCTCGTCGTCCCGCGGTTCGACGCGCGCCAGCCGACGAAGCCGGCGCCTCCCGCCGTGCCCGCGCCGACCGTCGCGCACCGCGCGAAGAAGCTCATCGAGCAGCTCCGCTCGGTCGGGCCCGAGGACGAGGGCCCCGCCGTCGCCGCCTTCCGGACGCTCGGTCCCGACGCCCTCCCGTTCGTCGCCGAGGCCTTCCCGGGCCTCTGCTGGTTCGACCGGCGGCTCCCCTTCAAGTCCTTGCCGCGGGGCAGGGACACCGGCCCACTCGCGCGCGTGCTCGCCGGCTTCGGCCGCGAGGCGGTCGGCACCGTCGCGACGCTGATGCGCGCGCCCCAGACCGACCAGCGGTTCTACGCGACCTTGCTCAGCGTCGACGTGCCCGGGGACGAGGTCCTCGAGGCGCTGGCGGAGCGCGTGCTCGACTCGGACCTCCAGACCTTCGACGCCGCGTGCGTCTCGCTCGAGCGCTGGGCGGGGGAGCACGGCGCGCTCGAGGGGGTGCTCGCTCCGATGCGCGAGCAGCTCCCGATGGCGCACGTCGATCGCGGGCCTCGGCTCCGCTACGTCACCGCGCTGCATCGGCTCCGCGATCCCGGCGCGCTCGTCGCGCTCGCGCGGGCGCTCGACCCGTTCGACGCCGAGATGGCGGAGCGGGCCCACCTCGCGCTCCGTACGCTGACCGGACACGACTTCGGCGCGCGCCCCGAAGACTGGGCGAAGTGGGTGAAGAAGAACGCGTCCAAGCCGCGTGCTCGCTGGCTCGCCGACGCGCTCCTCGGTGATGACGCGATGCTGATCCACACCGCGGTGCACGAGCTGCTCACGCTCGGGTTCGACGCGCGCGCCGCCCTCGACGCCTCTCCGCGCGACCGGAAGAAGGTCCGCAAGGCGGCCCTGCGCGCGCTCGACTGACCTCCGGCCGCCACGACCTTGCCAGCGCGATCCCCGCGTGGTGACATTCGCGCGCCCCACCGACTCGGGGCTTCGGAGGAGAGAGAATGACGCGACTGGCTTTGATGACCGCGGTGGCCCTGACCCTGGCGGCGTGTGGTGGCTCGGGTGGAGAGGGCGCGGAGGAGGCGCACGCCACGAGCGCCGACTACGCGGGGCCCATCGCCTCGGCCGACATCGCGCGCGGCGAGACGGTCTACAACCAGATCTGCATGGCCTGCCACGCGAGCGGCGCGCCCAACCTCGAGGGCCTCGGCTGGGATCCGGCGCGCATGCGTCAGCAGGTCCGGGAGGGCGAGGACGACATGCCGGCGATCCGCGAGAGCCGGCTCAGCGCCGACGACCTCGAGGCGATCCTCGCCTACATGACGACCACGGGTGGCGTCAGCGGTGAGCTCCCGGGCGGCGCTGGCGGCGCCGAGCCCGCGACGTCCGGCGGCGAGGGTGACGACACCGTCGACGACATGGACGCGGGCGACCCGGCGGCCGAAGAGGGCTGACGCAGGACGACACGGCGGGGCGGCCCGTCACGGTGCGACGCGCGCGCCGGGCCTCACGGGGCTCCGGCGCGTGGCTTGCTGGGTCCATCCTTCGATGACCCACGCACACACCGAGGCCGCTCCCTTCGATCCCGGCCCGCAGACCCTCCCCAACCTGCGCGGCGCGAGCGAGGCTCCGACGCGGAGCCGCGATGTCGGCGGGCTCACGCACGTCGGCGGTCGCGAGAAGAACGAAGACCAGTTCCTGGTCGCCGACGTGAGCCGCTGCGTCGCCGTGCGCGCGTCGAGCCTCGCCGCGGCGCCGGGGGGCACGCTCGCCGCGTCCGAGGGGACCGTGCTGGTGGTGGCCGACGGTATGGGCGGGCACGGCTCGGGCGACCTCGCGAGCGCGGTCACCGTCGACGGCGTCGTCGAGTGGCTGGCCCACCACATGCCCTGGAGCGAGACGCTCGACGACGCGCACCGACGCGCGCTCATCGATGGCGTGGGCGAGATGGCGCGGTCGGTCCAGGCCCGCCTCTGGTCGGTGGCGGCGCGCAAGCACGCGAGCCCGAAGCTCGGGACCACGCTCGTCATGGCGTACCTGCTCGAGCGCGAGCTCTTCGTCGCGCACGTCGGCGACAGCCGGGCCTACCTGCTGCGCGAAGGGCGGCTGGACCGGATCACCGAAGACCACAGCCTCGCCGAGCGCGTGCGCAAAGAGTCGGGGGACGGCGGCGCCGACCTCGACCTCTCCCACCTCAGCCACATCCTCGTGAACGCCATCGGCGGAGATCGGCAGGAGCCGCGGGTGGACGGCGCGTGGTTCCAGCTCACGCCCGGCGACCGCGTGATGCTCGCGTCGGACGGGCTGACCGACGTCGTGGGGGACGAAGCGATCGCCGAGCACCTGGCCGCGGCCGAGAGCGCGGACGAGGCGTGTCACCTCCTCGTGCGTGCCGCGATGGACGCGTCGACGTCCGACAACGTCACCGTGGTGTCGGCGTTCGTCTGAGGTGTGACTCGAAGAACCGCATCACGCGTTGATGCATCCGGCGGACGACGTTGGCCTCGGGGACCATGTGCGTCAGCCCGCTCAGGGCGAGCAGGTCGGCGGGGCGTCCGCTCTGGAAGAGCGCGTTCTGCAGCTTCAGCGCGTGGCTGAAGTAGACGTTGTCGTCCGCGGTGCCGTGGATGATCAGCAGCGGGCGGTGGTCGGCCTCGGGCGCCTCACCGGCGAAGGTGAGCACGCTGCTCGCGTGGTAGCTGCCCTCGGTCCCCTCCTCTTCGGGGAGGCCGATGTAGCGCTCGGTGTAGTGGGTGTCGTAGTCGCGCCACTCGCTGACCGGCGCGCCGGCCACGCCGGCTCGGAAGATGTCGGGGCGTCGCAGGGCCGCCATCGCGCTGAAGTACCCGCCGAAGCTCCAGCCCCAGACGCCGACGCGCTCCATGTCCATCTCGGGGTGTCGATCGCCGAGCTGCTGGAGCGCCTCGACCTGATCCTCGAGGGGGGCCGAGATGAAGTCGCCGTCGATGGCGCGCTCCCATTCGCGACCCCGGCCGGGCGTGCCGCGGCCGTCGATCGTCACGACGATGAAGTTGTGGTCGGCCTGCCACTGGGAGAGCAGGTAACGGCGAGGCGTCTTGGTCACGTAGCGGACGTGGGGCCCGCCGTAGACGTGCACGATCACCGGGTAGCGGAGGCTCTCGTCGAAGTCGCGCGGGCGGACCACCACCGCGCGCCACTCCCGCCGCCCGACCGTCTCGAAGGACAGGTTGGGCATGAAGGGGGGCGCCTCGAGGTTCGAGGGGAGCACGCCGAGCGCCTCGTCCCCGCGCCTGACCGCGCTCTCGACCTCGCCGTCCTCGGTCTGGCTCACGTGCACCCAGAGATCGGTGCCGCGTCCGAACACCGCCTCGTGCTCCCCGGGCTCCTCGGTGTGACGGGTGGGGTCGCCCTCGCCGGAGAGCGGCAGGGTGTAGACGTGGGTCTCCGTGGGCTCCGCGCTCGCCGTCACCCAGACCACGCCCGCGTCCTCGTCCACGTGGAGCGTGCTGCGGTAGCCGAACCCCTCGGGGCTGAGCGCGCGCACGAGCGAGCCGTCCGCGCCGCGCAGCTCGAGCCGCCACTCCCCGTCGCGCTCCGAGCTCCACAGGAACTGCTCGCCGCTCGAGAGCCAGCGGGGCGCGGTCTGATCGAGGTTGATCCAGGCGTCGTCCGATTCGCTCAGCAGCGGCCGGGTCTCCCCGCTGGAGGGATCGGCCGCGAGCAATGACTCTTCCTCTTGTTCGCGGTCCTGCACGAGCAGCGTCAGCGGGCCACTGCGGGGCCAGCGGACCGTGGCGAGGTAGGGGAAGCGCTCGTGGTCCCACTCGAGCCAGCGCGTCGGCCCGCCGGAGATCGGGAGCACGCCGAGGCGGACCCGCGCGTTGGTCTCGCCGGGTCTGGGGTAGGGCCAGGCCTGGGGCTCGTGCTCGGGGTGCATCGGATCGAGGATGTGCATGCGCTCCATCCCCGAGTGGTCCGTCTGCTGGTAGGCGATCGAGCGCGAGTCCGGCGACCACCAGAAGCCGCGCATCCTCCCCATCTCCTCCTGCGCCACGAACTCGGCGAGCCCGTTCTCCACCTCGTCGCTGGGGCGCGTCGTGAGGCGCACCTCCGCGCCGGTGGCCACGTCGATCACGTAGAGGTCGCCGCCGCGCACCGTGGCGATGTGTGAGCCGTCGGGGCTGAAGCGGGGATCGATCGCGCGGCCGGCGCTGGACTCCAGCTCGCGGACGGCGCCGTCTTGGCCGATCTGCGCGCGGTCGACGAGGAAGAGCCGACCGGAGAGCGGGATGAGGATGCGCGTGGCGTCGGGTGAGAGCCGGAAGCTCGCGATGCCGCGCGCGGTCAGGCGCATCCGCTCGCGGCGGGCGCGCTCCTCGGCGCTCAGCTCCTCTTCGCCGTTCTCGGTCAGATCGGCGGCCGTGAGCAGCTCGCGCTCCTCGCGGGTCTCCGGGTCCCAGAGATAGAGCTTGCCCTCGCTGTCGCGCGCGCCGGAGCGGAGGTAGAGGACGCCGCTTCCGTCGGGGAGGACCTCGATGGCGCGGGGCTGCCCGTAGCGGAAGCGGCCCGTCTCCGCGAACGCGTCGAGGAAGGACGCGTCGGCGGTGGTCGGTGGCGCCGGTCGCGGCTCATCGTCGGCGCGGCTGCCGCCGCCGCCTCCGCTCGGGTTCGGATCGGCGGGATCTTCCGAGCTGGCGTCGCAGCCGAAGAGCTGCCCCGACGCGAGCGCGGCGAGGAGCGAGGCGGTGGTCTGGAACCGAAGCGTCACCAAGAGTCTTCCTCCGAGGGCGCGGAGCCTGCGATGCGTGCGGCCATCAATCAAGCTCACCGCCACCTTTCAGGCGCGGGCGATGGGTCGGCGCGAGAGCCAGGCGAAGCGCGCGCCGAGTCCGAGCGCCACCGCCGTGAGACCCGCGCTGAGGCCCCACCAGAGCCCGACGGGGCCCCAGTCGAGGGCGAAGGCCAGGCCCGCGCCGAGGGGCACGCCGATCGCATAGTGCCCGACGAGGTTCGCGATGAGCGGCCAGCGCGTGTCTCCTGCGCCGCGCAACGCGCCGGCCGCGACCGCCTGGACCCCGTCGGAGATCTGGAACGCGGCCGCCACCGCGAACAGCGGGACCGCGGCCGTGATCACCGTGGGCTCGTCCGTGATCACGCGCGCGAGGACGTCGGGGATGGTGAGGAAGGCCAGCGCGCCGGCGAGCATGGCGACCGCGCCCGCGGCGATGCCCGTCAGCCCGCTCCTTCGCGTGCCCGGCGCGTCGGCGCGTCCGACCGCGTGCCCCACACGGACCGCGGTGGCGGCCCCGAGCGCGACGGCGACCTGGAACGTCGTGCTGATGAGCGTGAGCGCCACGTTGTGCGCGCCCAGCGCGAGCGTCCCGAGCCGGCTCATGAGCACCGTGACGATGGCGAACGAGCCCACCTCGGCGGCCAGCTGCAGCCCGATGGGCGTGCCGAGCGCGAGCACCTTGCGGATGGGTGGGGAGGCGGGAGGGTGGAAGCGACGATGCGGCCCCCAGAGCTTCGTCACCGCGAGGGCGGCCACCGACAGCTGCACCACGGTCGCGACCGCGCTGGCCCAGCCCGCGCCCGCCGTACCGAGCTGCGGGAGCCCGAGCTCGCCGAAGACCAGGCCCCAGGTCAGCGGGAGGTTCAGCGCGTTGGCCAGCACCACGCCGATGACCAGCGGCCGGGTCACCTCGCGCGCCTGCAGGAACGCGCGGCACGCGGCGAGCACGAAGAACGGCGCGAGCCCGACCAGCCGCGCATAGAGATACGGCGTCACCTCGGCCACCGTCGCGGCCGGCACCCCGAAGCGGTGCACGTTCTCCGTGACCAGCACCACCAGGAGCGTGAGGGGCAGCGTGCCGATGAGTGCGACCCAGATGCCCTGCCAGAGAAGGTACCGAGCCTGGCGCCTCTCGCCCGCGCCGACCGCCTGCGCGATCAGCGGGTCGAGCGCCAGCATCCAGCCGAACCCGAGCACGCTGATGGTGAAGAAGATCGTGTTGCCGAGGCCGACCGCGCCGAGCGGGATCTCGCCGAGCCGGCCCACCACCGCGGTGTCGACCACGCCGAGGAGCATGCTGCCGAGCTGGGTGATCAGCAGCGGCCCGGTCAGCTTCAGCAGCGCGCGCAGCTCCTGCACCGGCGGGGTCTAGCCCAGACGCCGGGGGATGCCCGCAAGTTCAGAAACCGAGGTTGTTGCCGAGAAACCGAGGTCGTTGCCGAGAATCCGAGGTTGTTGCCGATGATCCGGGATTGCTGGCGAGAATCCGCGGTCGCTCATCCGGATCTCGTGCCGGCGCACCTCCAAGATCCGCCCGCTCGGCCCCACGAGCTGCTCAGTCTGTCACTTCCAGCCGGTCTCCCCAGCTCCACGTCGCCCTACGAACGCAGGAGCGCGCGGCCCGGGCCAGTGCCGAGCCGCGCGAGGCCTTCCACGGCCTCTGCGCCGAGCTACGAGGGCTTCTTCGGCTTGTCTCGCTTGGAAGGCTCTCGGCCGCGTCGCTCGCCGCCGTCCGCCCGTCGGTCCATGTCGGGATGTCCCGCCGTCAGCGGCGGCGATTCGAGGTCGGACGCCTCGACGTCGTCGGCCTCCTCGGCGGCTCCCATTGACGCGTCTGGCGACGAGGTGACGTCGAGCGGGTCGTCCAGGCCGAGGTCGTCCATCACCGCGTCGACCAGCGCCGCGACCTTGGATCGGTCGGCGACTCGCTTCGAGCGCTTTCCCGGCAGGAACGGCTCTCCCGGCGCGCACAGCTCGGCGTGCTCGTGCGGCTCGGCGACGTTCGCCATGTGCTCGACGCGGATCTCATAGCTGCCCGCAGGGAAGGCGACGTCGCGCTCACCAGCACGCCACCGAGCACGCGAGGCAGCGTGCTCCTCCCGGAACCCGAGCTGCTCGTCGCGGAGGCGCTCTCGCCGCTGGCGCAGGTCCCCCAGGCTCTCCATCACGTCGCCGCCCACCTTGTACCGGGGCGCGCTCCCTCGCCTTCGCGGCCCGCGGGGCTCCGCGTGAGGGTCAACGCGCTTGACGACCTCTGGCCCGAGGACCGATCGCCCGGAGCGCCGCCGGAGCGCAGCGAAGCGGCGCACCATCTCTCGCTCGCGCTTCTCCAGCACGTGGACCGCCTTCTGCACGTCCCCACCGAAGCCGCGCGCGAGCACGGGGTCGGGCGCGAACTTCACCTCGAGCTCGGAAGGCATGTCCGGGGTCACGGCCCACCGTGGTCGCTTCACCGCCACCACCCCGTTCTTCATCAGCCCGAGCGGCGTGCACAGCCCCGGGTAGTCCTCCGGCCGCTCGACCAGCCCCGCCGCCACCGCCTGCAGTCGGAGATAGAGCGCCCACTCCATGGACGCGCCCACGTCCATCAGCCGCATGTAGTGCGTCGGGCGCTTGTCCCACACGCACGGAGGCTTGCCGTGCCCGAAGGCCTTCAGTGCCTCCTGCAGGAAGCACGCGGTCGACCGATGCGCGAGCTGGGTGAACTCCGGGAGGTTGGCCCGAGTCGGGGTCACGTTCGAGTGGTAGTGGTTGGGCAGCAACGAGATGCCGTGCAATCGCACGCCACACTGCCTGGCCGCCCAGCCGTACAGGTAGAGGAAGCCGTCGTGGATCTCGGGCGCCGAGGGCGTCCAGAGGAACTTCCGGAACGCGCAGCAGCGCGTCAGGGCTTCGGTCGCGCCGGCGGCGATGATGCGAGGAGGCGGCACGCCATCGCCGACCGCAGGGCCCGTGCCGCACGCCGCTCGTGTGATTCCGGATACTTACGAGGCCGGATCGGCGGGGGTGGCGGGCGCGAGGGTGGCGGACGCCGGCCGCGAGGGGGGTCCAGCGCGTGACAGGGACGAGAAAACGCCTCAGAGTGTCTCTGGCCTGAGTCACGCCCCCCTGGGACCCACGAACATGCGCGCCCTCACCCTCTCCACCGCCGTGGCCCTGCTCGCGCTGGGCTGCACCTTCGAAGGCATGGTCACTCCGCCGGATCTCGACGGCGGGCCCGTGATCGATCGAGACGCCGACCCGTTCCCCGGCTGGAGGCACTGCCGCGGCGGCGACGGCGGCGCGGGCGACGCGAGCTGCGGAGACGCGAGCGCTCCCCCGCCCGTCGACGCAGGCCCGCCACCTCCCCCATGCAACGAGATCAGCTTCCGCTACGTCAACCCCGGCGCGAGCACGGTCTGGGTCAGCGGCTCGTTCACGCCTCGCAGCACCGACCCGAGCGAGTGGGCACGCGACCCGAGCGAGGGCGCGCTCGAGATGGTGAACGACGGCACGGGCGTCTGGACGCTGACGACGCTCATCGAGCCCTTCGGCCGCCACGAGTACAAGCTCATCATCGACGGGACGGACTGGATCGCCGATCCGAACGCGGAGGAGCTCGTCGCGGACGGCTTCGGGGGCCAGAACGGCGTGCTCCTTGTGTGCACCACGGGGTGCGGCGAGATCGACGCGTTCGACTGGCGAGACGCCGTCATGTACTTTGCCATGGTCGACCGCTTCCGTGACTCGGATGGGCGCGCCGATCCGGTCCCGGGCGCGACGGGCGGCGACGCGACCCGCGGACCCAGCGGGCAGTATGAGGGAGGCGACCTCCCCGGCGCCACGGGCGCGCTCGACTACCTCGCGGATCTCGGCGTCACCGCGGTCTGGCTGAGCGCCCCCTACGAGAACCGCGACTCCGCAGGCGCCGCCATCGACCCCGCGTCCGACTCGCACCAGTACAGCGCGTACCACGGCTACTGGCCGTCCCCCGCGAACATCGACTACTCGGACCCCCGCAATCCGTCACCCCGCCCGGCGGTCGAGAGCCGCATCGGCTCCGCCTCCGATCTGCGCACGTTCGTCGACACGGCCCACGCCACGACGGGCGCCGACGGCCGCCCGATGAAGGTGCTCTTCGACTACGTGATGAACCACGTGGACATCGACAGCGGGCTCCACGCCGCGCACCCCGACTGGTTCGCGCGCCGCGGCGACGGCCGGCTCCCGCTGTGCGGCCCGGAGAACCTCTGGGACGACCCCTACTGGGGCACGCGCTGCGCGTTCACCGACTACCTCCCCGCCTTCGAGTTCGACAACGCTGACGCCCGTCGCTGGAGCGTGAACGACGCGCTCTGGTGGGCGCGCGAGTACGACCTCGACGGCTATCGCCTCGACGCGATCAAGCACGTGCCGCTCAACTGGCTGACCGACCTGCGCGCGCGCCTGGACAGCGAGATCACCGCCCCCGAGGGCGGCCGCTTCTACCTGGTCGGCGAGACGTTCGCGTACGACGACCCGGGCCTGATTCGGAGCTTCGTCGACCCGGACACGATGCTCGACGGGCAGTTCGACTTCCCGCTGAAGGCGCGCCTCTGCGAGGCGGTGTTCCGGCCCGACGGGAACCTCGGCAACCTCTCCAGCTGGATGGACGGCAACGACGCGTTCTATGGTCCGAGCGCGATCATGACGACCTGGGCGGGCAACCACGACATCCCGCGCGTGATCCACTTCGCGAGCGGCGAGATCGGCAACTGCCGTGAGGGCTCCAACCCGGGCAACGGCTGGGACTGGCGCCCGCCGCAGCCGAGCGACGCCGCGCCCTACGAGCGGCTCGGGGTCGCGTTCGCCATCCTGTTCACCAACCCGGGCATCCCGCTCCTCTACTACGGCGACGAGATCGGCCTCGCGGGCGGCGGCG